>NZ_JBRUCW010000001.1:0-242681 GCF_053203525.1 Streptococcus rifensis
AACGCCGCTCTCTTTTCAACGCCAGCCGCTAGTTGCGGACTGCCTAAGCGACTTACTCGCTCGGTTTGGAAAAAATATCGTTTTCCAAACCTCATGTCGTAACTGGATCCGCTAAGAAAATAGGCTGCTAACGCCGCTCTCTTTTCAACGCCAGCCGCTAGTTGCGGACTGCCTAAGCGACTTACTCGCTCGGTTTGGAAAAAATATCGTTTTCCAAACCTCATGTCGTAACTGGATCCGCTAAGAAAATAGGCTGTTAACGCCGCTCTCTTTTCAACGCCAGCCGCTAGTTGCGGACTGCTAAAACTAAATTGGTTTGAGGAGCTAGAGGACTTCTAGAGCTATTTCGCTTAGTCAAAACTATTTTTAAAAGGGGGACATCACATGTCTGAACGTAAACTTTTCACGTCTGAGTCAGTATCGGAGGGCCATCCCGATAAGATTGCAGACCAAATTTCTGACGCTATCTTGGATGCCATTTTAGAACAAGATCCCGAGGCTCATGTCGCTGCAGAAACAGCAGTCTATACGGGCTCAGTCCATGTTTTTGGAGAAATCTCAACGACTGCTTATGTGGATATTAATCGTGTTGTTCGGGACACCATAGCTGATATCGGCTATACCAATGCTGAGTATGGTTTTGCGGCTGAATCAGTAGGTGTTCATCCATCTCTTGTTGAACAATCACCAGATATCGCTCAAGGGGTCAATGAAGCCCTCGAAGCCAGAGAGTCAGGTGGTCAAGATCCACTTGATTTGATTGGTGCAGGTGACCAGGGGTTGATGTTTGGTTTTGCGGTTAATGAAACATCTGAATTCATGCCTTTACCTATTTCCCTTAGCCATCGACTGGTGAAAACTCTAGCTGAACTTAGGAAGTCAGGCCAAATTGCCTATCTACGGCCAGATGCTAAGTCACAAGTCACAGTCGAATACGATGAGCAGGATAAGCCAGTTCGGGTGGACACGGTGGTTATTTCGACGCAGCATGACCCTGAAATCAGCAATGAACAAATCCGTCAGGATATCATTGAACAGGTCATCAAAGTTGTCATTCCAGAGCAGTATCTGGATGACGAGACTAAATTCTTTATCAATCCGACAGGGCGCTTTGTTATCGGTGGTCCTCAAGGTGACTCTGGCTTGACTGGACGTAAGATTATCGTTGACACTTATGGTGGCTACTCGAGGCATGGTGGTGGTGCCTTTTCTGGAAAAGACGCGACTAAAGTGGATCGCTCGGCTTCCTATGCAGCCCGCTATATTGCTAAAAATATTGTTGCAGCTGGTCTTGCTCATAAAGCTGAAGTGCAATTAGCTTACGCAATCGGAGTTGCCCGTCCTGTATCTGTTCGTGTTGACACTTTTGGAACAGGAACAGTAGCTGAAAGCAAGCTAGAAAAAGCTGTGCGTGATCTCTTTGATTTGCGCCCAGCGGGTATCATCCAGATGTTGGATCTGAAACGGCCTATCTATCGTCAGACAGCAGCTTATGGACATATGGGTCGAACAGATCTTGATCTCCCTTGGGAACGCTTAGATAAAGTGGATGATTTAAGAGCTTCTGTTTTATAAATAATTGACAATCAGTCTTAGGACTGATTTTTTTGATTTTTGATATAGCTTAATGGGTCAAATGCTTGAAATAGCAGTGTTTTGAAGTATTCTCTTACTAGGAAGAAGTCAGGAAATCGGTCTTTGGACGGATTTCAAAAATAAGAGAGATGGCTTATAATAGTAGTAACCAGTAAGGAAAGGAGGTAGGATAATATGCAAGTTCGTCTTTATAAGCTCCGAAAAAATAGAATGATTTCCGGCGTACTCGCAGGAGTTTCAGATAAGTTTGGCTGGAATCTCCAGTATCTTCGCCTTCTTTTCTTTGTTTTTTCAGTCTTCAATCCTGTTATTGGGGTTTTGGTTTATGTTTTAGCAAGCCATTTCTTGACCTTTAAAGAGGATCGAGAGCGTAAACATTACGGACAAGGTCCTCGTCGGATTAAGGAAGCTGAAAAAATCAAGCCGGATGGTAACTGGTTCTGGTAATTTGCTCCTCCCCCTAAAAAAGAAGGCCCGTTAGGGTCTTTTTTCTTTGAAAATAAAACAATTACGTTAAGGGTTTTCATAAGTCAAATTTGGCATTAAATGCTATAATAGTATCAACGTATAGGGAAGGAGATTTATGGCAGTTACAGTAAAAGAATTAGTTGAAAAGGTCCGTCTGAACGTTATTTATGGGACAAAAGAACTCTTGCAAAAAGAGATCACTACAGGGGATATTTCGCGTCCAGGATTAGAGATGACGGGCTACTTTGACTATTATGCGCCAGAGCGAATACAACTAATTGGGATGAAAGAGTGGTCTTACCTTACTAAAATGACATCCCATAATCGCCTTCAGGTTTTTACCAATATGATTAAACCTGAAACACCTGCTTTTATAATTTCTCGAGAATTGGAAATTCCTGATGAAATGATTGAAGCTGCAAAATTAGAAGGCATAGCTGTTCTACAGAGTAAGATCCCAACCAGTCGCTTATCTGGAGAAATTTCTAGCTACTTAGATTCTCGTTTGGCAGAACGAACAAGTGTTCATGGTGTCTTAATGGACATTTATGGTATGGGTGTTCTGATTCAAGGTGATTCTGGTATCGGTAAATCGGAAACTGGTCTTGAACTTGTGAAGCGGGGACATCGCTTAGTCGCTGATGATCGTGTCGATGTTTATGCTAAGGATGATGTGACGCTTTGGGGAGAACCTGCGGAAATTCTTCGCCACCTTCTTGAGATTCGAGGAGTCGGCATTATCGACATCATGAGTCTCTACGGTGCCTCTGCTGTCAAGGACTCCTCACCAGTTCAGTTATCTATTTATCTCGAAAATTATGAAAAAGATAAGGTTTTTGATCGTTTAGGAAATGGCAATGAAGAAATCGAAATCGCTAATGTGCGAATTCCAAGAGTACGTATCCCAGTTAAAACGGGTCGTAACATTTCCGTTGTCATCGAAGCAGCAGCCATGAACCATCGTTCCCGTGAAATGGGATTTGATGCCACGAAAACATTTGAGGATCGCCTAACCAATCTTATTGATCAGAATGGGGTGATCAAATGATTGACCCCATAGCAATAGAACTTGGACCGATACAAATACGCTGGTATGCCTTATGTATAGTTACTGGCCTGCTACTAGGTGTTTATTTGGCCATGAAAGAGGCCCCGCGAAAAAAAATTGAATCGGATCAGGTTGTCGATTTCATTTTGTTGGCATTTCCCATTGCCATTATCGGTGCTAGAATTTATTATGTCGCTTTTTCTTGGGACCAATATAAAGATAATCTTGCCGAAATATTTGCCATTTGGCATGGTGGAATTGCCATCTATGGCGGTTTAATAGCAGGCGCTATCGTCCTTTATTTCTTTTCACGGTATCATTTTATTCAGCCACTGGATCTTTTAGACATTGCGGTGCCTGGCGTTATGATCGCCCAATCGATTGGTCGATGGGGGAACTTTTTCAACCAAGAAGCTTATGGTAAGGCGGTAGGCAGTCTCAATTATTTGCCCACCTTTATCAGAGAGCAAATGTATATTGACGGTAGCTACCGACAACCAACTTTTCTCTATGAGTCGTTGTGGAATTTAGTAGGCTTTGTGGTTCTTATGAGCATACGGCATCGGGGGTGGATGAAGCGTGGAGAGCCTACAGCTTTCTACCTCATCTGGTATGGTATTGGTCGCATGGTCATCGAAGGCATGCGGACGGATAGTTTAATGGTTGCTGGCCTGCGTGTATCGCAATGGCTGTCCTTAGTTATTATTGCATTGGGCTTAGCGCTCATCGTAGTGATTCGAAAAAATAAAAATCAGCCTCTTTATTAGGGCTGGGATAGGAGTTTATTTATGGGTGATATTGCTCTTTTGATTATTGCTATTGCTTTTGTGGCTTTAGTGGTGTTTTTGATCATTGTGTTGAATAAGGTTTCTAAGATGATTGATGAGGCGCAAACAACCATTAAAGTATTAACCAGTGATGTTAATGTGACACTTTACCAAACCAACGAAATCTTAGCAAAAGCAAATGTTTTAGTAGACGATGTTAATGGTAAAATGGTGACGATTAACCCGCTTTTTCAAGCCGTTTCAGATCTTTCAGAATCTGTTTCTGACTTGAATAGTTCTGCACGTCAATTGTCATCAAAGGCTGGTCAAGCGGGAAAGTCAACAGCTAAGGCTGGAAAGACATTGTCTGCAGTTAGTCTTGTTTCTAAGATTTTAAAAAAATAAGGAGGCATTCTTATGTCAAAATCCAATAAATTTTTTACCACAGTCTTGTTAGGAGCTGCTGGTGGTGCAGCAGCTGCTATGTTTCTAGCTAGTAAAACTGGAAAGGCTGTTAAGCAAAAAGTAGCCGAATTTCTAACGGATTATCAAGAAGATCCAGATGCTAAACATTCGGAATGGGCTGAGCGTGCTAATGAAATCAAAAATCAAGCTGTTGAGAAATACAGTGATGTTCGTCACAAGTTTGAGACCGGTGAATTAACAACTGATGATCTTGTAGAAGTTGTGAGAGAAAAAGCAGCTGAGTGGAAAGACTGTATTAGTCAAGAAGACTTTTTCACAAGCCTTAAGGATCAGGTCGTTAGTGAAGGATCTGATTTTGCTGAAGATGTAGAAGCAGCTGAGTGGTCAGAGACAGACGAATTTGATGGGGAGTCAATTTCCGAAGATATTACCATTGATCTTAATGAAGTCGACTTGCTAGCAGATGATGTCATCGCTCCTGAGTCTGAGCTTTTAGAGGACTTGAGTGAAGCACCTGAAGATAATAGTGATTATCTTTAATGTTTTAGAGTTACATGAAAATCAATAAAAAACAGATTAAACGAAAATGTTTAATCTGTTTTTTTGAATTGATATTTGTATTTCTTCATGATGACTCGACAAGTCTGCAAGACTAAGATACCAGCGCCCATTCCAAGCACAAAGGCTAATACAGTATTTAGTTTAAGAGCTGACAGAATAAAGATACTGAGGACACTTGCAATAGCAAAAATTGCAATATTAGCGAAGAATAGAATTTCTTCAACTACCAGAGTTTCTTCCTCTTTGCTCTCTTCGTAGGCGTCATAACTTGCTTTAGGACGCAGTGGGACGACGTTTTCCTGGTCGTATTTATAATCTCTTAGGGCCATTTCTCTCTCCTCGAAGTTCTATTCTATAATATCATAAATTCGTTAAATTTATATTACATTTATGTTACAAAGCTTATTCTTCCCTTTATTAGAGAAACTTGGTATTTTGATTAAAAAAAGTTATAATAGTATCATGAAAAAAATCACAATCACAGCGACAGCAGAAAGTATTGATCAGGCCAAGAAACTTTTGGAGCTTGGTGTAGACCGAATCTACATTGGAGAAGAACAATTTGGCTTACGATTACCAAAAACGTTTTCGCATGAAGAGTTGGCAGAAATGGCACGGCTAGCTCACGATGCAGAAAAAGAAATTACCGTTGCCGTTAATGCTCTGATGCATCAGGATATGATGGATCGTATCAAACCTTATCTTGATTTTTTACAAGACATAGGAGCAGATTATGTAACCGTTGGAGATACAGGTGTTTTCTATGTTTTAAAGAGAGATGGTTACCCCTTTAAAGCTATCTACGATACATCTGTCATGGCTACCAGTAGTCGACAGCTAAATTTTTGGGGCCAACACGGAGCGACTGAGGCCGTATTGGCCAGAGAGATTCCTTCAGCTGAGCTTTTTGAAATTGCTAAGAATGTCGAGATTCCTGCAGAAATCCTTGTTTATGGGGCTTCAGTCATTCATCACTCAAAACGCCCTCTTTTGCAAAATTACTATAATTTTACCCACCAGGAGGAAGCAAAAGACAAGGACCGTGGTCTCTTTTTATCTGAGCCCAATAAACCGGAGACGCACTATTCGATTTATGAGGATAATCATGGGACCCATATTTTTATTAACAATGATATCGACATGATGACCAAACTTTTAGAACTGGTTGAGCATGGATTTGACCATTGGAAATTAGATGGTATCTATTGTCCTGAAGACAACTTTGTCGAGATTACAAAACTATTTCTTACTGCAAGAGATGCTATTGAGGCTGGGACCTTTAGTCAAGAGCAAGCCTTCCAATTGGATGAGCAAATTCGGCAATTTCATCCAGCAAATCGAGGACTGGACACTGGTTTCTATGAATTTAACCCTGGAATGGTTAAATAACGACATCCATCTCTTTGATGTCAACTGTTAAAAACCCAAAAGAAAGACTTTGAGCTTGCTTAAAGTCTGAGAACGTAGACAAACCCTAGTTTTTCTGTCAACAGGACATTACAAAGTTCTAGCAAGGTTTTAAAGAGATGATCTTTTGCGAGCTAAGCGAGCAATTATCGAAACTTTCCGCTGTGATAAAAGTGCCTGAAACGCAATAGTTTCAGGCACTCGGAAGTTTGGAGACCTTAGGCTCAAAACTTAGGTTTGGAATCCCGAAGGGAGTCGCTACCGTCCGTTATCACCTAAGGAAAGTTTCAAAAGAGACTTTGTCTTCAATCTTAGACTTTGAGCTTGCTTAAAGTCTTTTTTGTCCCTTAAGTTTTCAGGTTAAGAATTAGACGAACTTGTGATAAAATAAGACTATGAAAAAAATAGCAGAATTAGTGGCTTTGCTTAATCAGTATGCCTCAGCCTATTATACTGAAGACCAACCCATGGTATCCGATGCGGAGTATGATCGCCTATACCGAGAACTGGTTGCTTTAGAAGAAAAATACCCAGAGGCGGTTTTGCCTGATAGCCCAACTCACCGTGTAGGAGGGCGTCTCTTAGATGGCTTTGAAAAGTATAGGCACGAGTATCCGCTTTACAGTTTGCAGGATGCTTTTTCCCTCGTAGAATTAGAAGCGTTTGACCAACGGGTGAAAAGAGCGTTTCCAGAGGCGCAGTATTTTTGTGAGTTGAAGATTGATGGCTTATCGATTTCGTTGACCTATGTCGATGGTTATCTGACGGTTGGTGCGACTAGAGGAGATGGCACTACCGGAGAAAACATCACTGAAAATCTACGGCGAGTGGCAGACATTCCACTTAGGTTACCTGAACCAATCAGCATAACCGTTCGTGGAGAGTGCTATATGCCTCGGAAATCGTTTGAAAAGATCAACCAGCAACGGCAAGAAGCAGGAGAAGCCATTTTTGCGAACCCACGCAATGCAGCAGCTGGGACTTTAAGACAATTAGACACTGCCATTGTCGCAAAGCGAGGTTTGGCTACTTTTCTTTATCAAGAGGCTAGCCCATCTGATGTTAACAGACAATCAGAGGTGCTTGAAAAGTTATCAAGATTAGGGTTTGCGACAAATCCTCTTCATCTTAAAACGAGTGATATTGATGATGTATGGGCGTTTATCAAGCGTGTCGAAGAAGAACGCCATGCCCTTCCATATGAGATTGATGGCATTGTCATCAAGGTTGATGCCTTATCGATGCAAGAAGAACTTGGGTTTACAGTCAAGGCCCCCCGTTGGGCTGTAGCCTACAAGTTTCCTGCAGAGGAAAAAGAAGCGACGCTTTTGTCAGTGGGTTGGACTGTGGGGCGTACCGGAGTTGTGACGCCTACAGCTAATTTAACACCTGTTCAATTAGCAGGAACAACGGTTAGTCGGGCGACCTTGCACAACATTGATTATATCTCAGAAAAAGACATCCGAATCGGTGATACTGTAGTGGTCTACAAGGCTGGAGACATTATTCCTGCTGTGTTGCATGTGGTTATGAGAGATCGGAGTGACCAAACAGAGATGGCGGTGCCAACAAATTGCCCATCCTGTGGAGGGGTGCTTCAACATTATGAGGATGAAGTTGCTCTACGTTGTGTTAATCCACTATGCCCAGAACAGATTAAGGTACGCTTAGCACATTTTGCGAGTCGAGATGCCATGAACATTTCAGGACTGGGCCCATCGATTGTGGATAAGCTATACAGCGCTGATTTGGTACACGATGTGGCTGATCTTTATCGCCTTTCCATGGAAGATTTGCTAGCTTTACCTAATTTCAAAGAAAAGTCTGCGACCAAACTCTTGTCTGCAATTGAGCATTCTAAGGATAATTCTGCAGAGCGGCTGCTCTTTGGTCTGGGCATTCGACATATCGGCAGTAAGGCTTCGAGGTTATTCCTTGAAAAGTTTGGCGCCATTGACCAGTTGGCATTGGCTGATGAAGCTGAGATTGCGGCTATCGATGGTTTAGGAGCGGTCATTGCCAAGAGTCTCAAAACCTATTTTGCCACTGAAGGAGCCCAGCTACTGTTAAGTGAATTTAAGGAATTGGGCTTAAACTTAGCATACAAAGGATTTGTAGCTTCCTCTGATGCTCCGCTATCAGGACAAACCATCGTCTTAACAGGAAAGTTAGAGCGCTTGACGAGAAGTGAAGCAAAAGCAAAATTAGAAGCCTTGGGGGCTAATGTATCGAGCTCTGTCTCTAAAAAAACAGCTATTGTTGTAGCTGGAGCAGATGCTGGTAGCAAGCTAGTGAAAGCTCAAGAATTAGGAATTGACATAAAAGATGAGGCTTGGTTAGAGGAGTTGTAATATGGTTTTAGAGGAAAAACAGAAACGCGCACGATTGATTTATAACCCAACATCGGGGCAAGAAATCATGAAAAAGCATGTGGCTGAGGTGTTGGATATCTTAGAGGGATACGGATATGAGACGTCAGCCTTCCAAACAACTTCTGATCCTGAATCTGCTAGAAGAGAAGCTGGTCGAGCAGGGTTGGCAGGCTTTGATTTAATCATTGCGGCAGGAGGCGATGGCACGATAAATGAGGTTGTCAATGGCATCGCTCCTTTAGAGAATCGTCCTAAGTTAGCAATTATCCCTACTGGTACAACCAATGATTATGCACGGGCTCTCAAAGTGCCTCGATCTAATCCAGTGGCGGCTGCGCATATTATTGGAAAAAATCAAACCATAAAAATGGATATTGGCCTGGCTCGTCAATCGGACTTCTTTATCAATATCGCAGCAGCAGGTACCCTGACAGAATTGACCTATAGTGTGCCGAGTCAATTAAAAACGATATTTGGGTATTTAGCCTATGTTGCTAAAGGTGCAGAACTCCTTCCTCAGATCCAGTTGACCCCTGTTAAGGTGACGCATGATCATGGTGTTTTTGAGGGCAAGGTATCAATGATTTTTGCAGCCCTTACTAATACAATCGGAGGTTTTGAACAGATTGCGCCAGATGCTATGTTGGATGATGGTAATTTTACGCTGATTATGGTTAAAACTAGCAACCTCTTTGAAATCTTGCATCTGATTCGTTTGGTCCTCCAAGGGGGTAAACATGTCGAACACCGACAAATTGAGTACCTCAAGACCAGCTTTATCAAAATTGAACCTCAAACACCTACGGATAGTCGTCCAATGATGATTAATTTAGACGGGGAATATGGAGGGGATGCTCCTATTGAACTCAAGAATCTGAAAAATCATATTGAATTCTTCTGCAATACTGATGAAATCTCTGATGCAGCCTATAGTATGGATCCATTTGAATTGGAAATCGAAGAAAATGTTCAGAAATTTGCCCATGAAGCGGAAGAACTGAATTTTTAATCCAAGGATTAAGTTTGAATGTTTATGTTGATTTGAAAAAAGCAGATGTAGCGATTAGATAACACTAAAACGAGCAAAGCCAGGGGATTCTTTGACAGTTTTTTTGGTCAGACTGCTTGAAAAGGGCTGTGTCAATCTCATTACCAACTTTCCCCAATTTTTTAAAGTTCCAAGCCATTGCGCACGCTCCTGAAGTTAATACACAAAAGCGAGTCTGAGACATTTTGTCTCAAGCTCGCTTTTAGTTTATCGTGTTGGCTGATAGGCGAGGCTATCTCCATGTTCTGCAAGAAATGCTGTTAATTCCGAATCAGGAATTTGGCGCAGATAGAGATTGCTTCGAATGGTTTCATCTTCTTCACGGCAAGTTGATAAGACGAGGTATTTATCATCCGGGTTAATCTTTATATTGCTGGCCTTTGTTTTAGCATCTTGACTCACGGATGATAGTTGGTCTGCAAAGACTTCTTTGCTTTCAAAGGATGTTCTGTAGAAAGCTGTTGTTTCTGGAACGATGATAAAGAAGGCGGCCTCATAGTAATATTTACGCTCGGGTGTTTCGATGACGACGTAACGATGTTGATCAAAGTATGCTTGATCCTCATAAAAATTCACATCGTTAAACATGCGGTGATCGGGAACCGTACTCCCCCTAGCATGGCCAAATAACCAAGTCAGACTATCTTCAAAATTTTTGGAATTCTCATGGTCCATAAAAACAGTTCCCATGTATGGTGAATATTGGCCATCAATAGTATACTCAAGATAGTGGTTATTGTCAGTCCCTTGAACAACGGGTTCGTCCAGCATAGTACCCGGAGCATAGACATAAGCAATGGTGTCCGCATTAAGGGCTAATAGAGGTTCAAAACGAGATTTTAGGTAAGCTTTTTCTTCTTCAGAAACCGTATAAGGAGGAACCTCTTCAGAGGAACTCTCTGTTGTAGATGTTGAACTTGTTATTTGTGTACTACTACTTGGTGTAGTTACTTTATTTTGTTGTAGGTGAGTGACCCCGAACCAAACGGTAGTCCCTATAGCCAGTATTGCTAAGATAAGCGTCAGCCAAGATTTCTTGGACTTTAAGTGTTTTTGAGAACGTTTCATAACATCTCCTCATTTTTTATTCTTCCAATATTATAGCAAAAAAGCTTAAGAAATAGCCACTAATTTGAATAATTATTGACTATTAAACTTTTAGTCTGTAAAAAGGAAGTCTGTATTCCGGTGTTCGACTTGCAGTAATGTTTGCCAAATTCATCTATGAGAATATGAAACTGCTGGGCTTCCTCTAGGGTGAATTCCTGTAGATTAATAAGTTTAGACAGGCTTGTATAGTCAGGGAAATCAGTGCCTGTAAGATAACTAAAGAGCTGTCTGGCATAGTTGTCTGCTATAAAAACAGGACGATTAAAAATATATAATAGCAAGACATCAGCTGTTTCCTGACCAATACCAAAAAGCTTTAACAGTTCATTACGGAGATTGACACCATGAGACTGAGCTATCGTTTCATAATCAAAAGCGTATTGCTGAAGCCAACAAAAGAGATCATGTAGAGCACGACTCTTATTTTTGGCGAAACCGCTAGATTTAATCAAATCTTGGAGTTCTTGAATCGGTAAGTGATAAAGGTCTTTGAAATTACCGTTAGTTTTTTGGGAAAGACGAGCGAGTGAGAGTTGAGCATTCTCCCAGCGGGTATTTTGCACCAAAATGGCACCTGCAATCAGCTCCTCAGGCGACTTAGCTGGCCAGTCTCCTTGATGTCCTATGTGTTCCAATAAACTTTGGTATAAAGTGTAAATCGTCATTTTTGAATTGTTCTTCATTTGAGTCCTAACTTATAAGAGGCTGGAGAATTGTTATTTAGAATTTCATTTGGTAAGCTCGGTCAAGGGAAGGAGGTAGAAGAGTTGAAAACATAGGCTATGTTGTCGATTATTCTGGGTAGAATCATGATACATTTAGTTCTCTAACTGTTTGTTCCTGAAGAGATCCGTTATATTTTCGATCTTCCAAGATTTCCTTGCTTTGCAAGCTTTACCTCTTTTCATCTTACTAAAGTCATTGTCGTTCTTCAAGTCTGCCGTCTGTTTTTGGAAAGTTTACCTGAAAGATGATATAATAGCAAGCAAATAAGGAGTAGTATCGCATGACACAATCTATTTATGGTACTTACGAAAGTCATCTTGAAGCTATTTTAATCGAGTTATCAAAACAACTTGAAGTAGCCAATAATCGTCAAAAAGTAGAGACAGGCTTTAAACTGTTCGAACATTTTTTAGGTCGGATTAAATCATCAGAAAGTATGCAGGAAAAATGCCGTCGCAAAGGTTTTCCTGAGACCACGCAAGCTGCCTTAAAACAAATTAAGGATGCCATTGGTATTCGACTCGTGACTGGTTTTATAGATGATATTTATCGATTAGTCGATTGGTTTAAAGCGCAAGAAGGAATCACTATTGTCAGAGAAAAAGATTTCATTACGCAAGCAAAGCCAAATGGTTACCGTTCCTATCATTTGATATTAGAAATAGAGCGACCCCACGAGGATTGTCTGGGGCATCTGCCTGGGAAATATTTTGTAGAAGTCCAACTGCGAACCATTGCTATGGATTCTTGGGCAAGTTTAGAACACCAAATGAAATATAAACATACGATTAAGAATCCAGAACGATTGACCCGCGAATTAAAGCGGTGTGCAGACGAACTGGCTTCTTGTGATTTGAGCATGCAGACTATTAGAGATTTAATTGAGGAGGATGCATGAAAATTTTACTAGCAGAAGACGAAGCGCAACTATCCCATGTTTTTTCGACAGCATTAAGGCATGAAGGATACGAGGTTGATCAAGCTTTTGATGGGGAACAAGCTCTAAGCCTTTCTCAGGACAATGCTTATGATGTTTTGATTTTAGATATCATGATGCCGAAAATGACGGGTCTTGAAGCTTTAAGAGAGATGAGATCGAATGGAAATACGACCTACACCCTAATGCTAACAGCTATGGCTGAAATCGATGACCGTGTCAACGGGTTAGATGCCGGTGCGGATGATTACCTAACTAAGCCAATCTCACTTAAAGAGTTGCTCGCAAGGCTAAGAGCTTTGAGCCGACGGTTTGAAACTAACTATAGTGAGCAACTGTTACGACTGGGCAATGTCACCTTAGATACTCAAGAGCAAGAATTAATGGGCAGTAATGCCATTAGACTGGCCAATAAAGAGGTCAAATTGTTGGCCTTTCTGATGAGGCATGTGGGCAAACCTTTGACGACTGTTCAGCTTTATGAGCATGTCTGGGGCATGCAGTCGGATAGTGAGTTTGACGATGGCTATGTCTGGATTTATATTTCCTATTTGAAGCAAAAGCTCCGATCAGTGCAAGCCAATCTTGATATTCTAGGTGAGGAAAATGAAGATTTCACCCTAGTTGTGAGAGGGGGTGTCGAATGATTCAACGCCTCAGAAGACAATTTATCCTGATTGCTGCTTTAGCTATCGTTGTGATTTTATCCTCTGTCATTGGAGTTCTTAATTCCGTACAGTATTACCAGTCCCAAAAACAAATTGATACCATTTTAACGATCCTAGTTGAAAACAAGGGGAAGTTCCCCAGTGTTTCAGAAGCGAAAGACCAGTTTGGAGAAACAGCCAATGAGGATTTTCTCCATCAATACCGCTATTTTAGCTTGACCCTGGATAAAAACAATGAGGTTGAGAACCTCTATTTGGACCAAATTTCAGCCTTTGCTGTTTCTGAAATCGAAGATCAGGTTGTCAACAGAGTCATCAGCTCAGGTCGTAATTCAGGTATTTTTAGAAATAAACAGCAGGCGTATGCCTATCGATTAGCAGACTTAGGGAACGATCGAACACTCTTGGTAGTGCTTGATGTGACCACTTTTTATACAAGTCAAACAAGGATGCACCGTTTGTCCATGGTCATGTTTGGGAGCAATCTCTTGATTTTTATTATCATTGTGACCGTATTATCTGCTAAGGTAGTTGAACCCTTTGTTGCTAATTATGAGAGGCAAAAACGATTTATTACGAATGCTGGTCATGAACTGAAAACACCACTTGCCATTATCTCAGCCAATACTGAACTTCAGGAAATGCTGGATGGAGAAACGGAGTGGAGTAGAAGCACCAAGGAACAAACAGAGCGTCTAACCAGCTTAATCAATCAGATGGTTCTTTTAGCTAAAATGGAAGAAATGCCTGACATTGAACTGATAGATATCAATTTTTCTAAAGTTGTCGCCGATGTTTCCCAAAATTTTAAATCGCTGACAGCCAAAAATCAGTTGGATTATCAAGTCTCCATTCAACCTGATGTCATTGTTCAAGCTGAGGAAAAGGCTTTATTTGAACTAGTAACGATTCTTTTAGATAATGCTTGCAAGTATTGTGATCCTGGTGGACAGGTTATCGTTAGTTTATCGCAATCAACGCGTCTGAGGAAAAAAGCTCGGCTCGTCATTTCTAATACATACGTTGCTGGGAAAGATGTCGATTATTCACGCTTTTTTGATAGATTTTATCGGCAAGACCAGTCTCACAGTAGCGATGTTAAGGGATTTGGTATCGGTCTATCCATGGCGGAGCGCAGTGTTCAACTATTTAAAGGGAGGCTGGATGTGTCCTATAAAGATGAGCTCATTCACTTCACCGTGACCCTGTAATGAAAGAGAGAGAATCAAGTTACTGAAATCTAGCTTTTTCCATCATTATTTGTAAATAATATTAACTTAAGAGGAGCAGGGAACTGTTTTAAAAGAAACCTACCTGACGACTCTCAGAAAAAGGAGGCCATTTTATGAGTTACACCCCACCAAAAGTTTGGTCAGCTGCTGATAGCGACCAAGGAAAATTTTCAGGCATTAATCGTCCAACAGCTGGTAGCCGTTTTGAACAAGAGCTGCCGGTTGGGGATAGCCCATTGCAGGTTTATTCATTAGGAACACCTAATGGCATCAAGGTAACAGTTCTTTTGGAAGAATTGTTAGAGCTTGGTATCAAGGGAGCTGCCTATGATCTTTATCAGATCAGTATCATGGATGGTGACCAGTTTGGATCTGACTTTGTTGCGATTAACCCCAATTCCAAGATTCCTGCCATGCTAGATCAATCAGGTGCAAAACCAGTCCGGGTGTTTGAATCAGCCTCAATCTTACTGTATTTGGCAGATAAATTTGAACACTTTATTCCTAAAGATCCTGCTCAAAGAACAGAAGTACTCAATTGGCTTTTCTGGCAAACAGGAGCTGCGCCATTTTTAGGAGGTGGCTTTGGGCATTTCTTCAATTACGCTCCTGAAAAATTGGAATACCCGATTAACCGCTTTACCATGGAGACCAAGCGCCAATTGGATTTATTGGATAAAGAATTGTCTAAAAAACCATACATTGCTGGTGAGGACTACACTATTGCCGACATAGCGATTTGGTCTTGGTACGGTCGCTTGGCTCAAGATAAGCTCTATCAAGGCGCTTATGAATTCCTTGACGTGGCATCCTACAAACACCTTAAAGCATGGACGGAAAAAATTGCGGAACGTCCTGCTGTTAAGCGTGGGGTTGATGCACAGTATTCACCAATCAAGTAAAAAAGCCCCAAGCAGGGCTTTTTTACGATTTTCCAAAGAGTTTAGTCCAGAAGCTTTTTTTAGGTATTTCTGATTGACTATTTTCAGTTGCTTGCTTTTTAGGTAGCAGTTCAAGGACATTGATCGTTTCCTGATTGATGGCATGGTCTGTATGGACAACAAGGCCATAGGGGGACTGGTTGTTGTTTTCATCAATTAGGCTAAAAGGGATTTGTTTCTGCTGAGCCAGCTTCATATAAAAAGTTTGAGTGCTTTGATTGAGATGACTTGAGAGTTTAAAGGTGAGAGGTTTGAGAGACTGAAGGTAATTTTCAAGTAGAATTACTAATCCGTTCATTACTTCTAGGCGTTCTGCTTCTTCGGTAGTCGCAACAAGGAACACACGCTCGCGATAAGTCCCCAAGTAGAGGTTCTGTTCGCCAGGCTTCAAGCGCATTTCGCCGCTGGCTTTTTGGAGAATCGTTTCATTTAAATCTTTCATTCTCCAATTATACCATAGGGAAAATAATCCTGACAAATTGAAGCCGTCTTGTAAAAATAGTTTTCAGTTTTTTTCAATCATTTTCTTAAATCTTAAACTTTTCCTTGAAGTAATAGCTTATTTGCGGTATAATGAAGGGGTAAAAATTAAAACTCAAAAGGAGAGTACAACATGTCAATTATTACTGATGTTTACGCTCGCGAAGTCCTTGACTCACGCGGTAACCCAACACTTGAAGTAGAGGTCTACACAGAATCAGGTGCATTCGGTCGCGGTATGGTGCCTTCAGGTGCTTCTACTGGTGAACACGAAGCAGTTGAACTCCGTGATGGTGACAAATCTCGTTACCTTGGTCTTGGTACTCAAAAAGCTGTTGACAACGTCAACAACATCATCGCTGAAGCTATCATCGGTTTCGACGTTCGTGACCAACAAGGTATCGACCGTGCTATGATCGAACTTGACGGTACTCCAAACAAAGGTAAGTTAGGCGCGAACGCGATTCTTGCTGTATCTATTGCTGCTGCGCGTGCTGCTGCGGACTACCTTGAAGTGCCTCTTTACACTTACCTTGGTGGATTCAACACTAAAGTATTGCCAACGCCAATGATGAACATCGTTAACGGTGGTTCTCACTCTGACGCTCCAATCGCTTTCCAAGAATTCATGATCTTGCCAGTTGGTGCACCAACTTTCAAAGAAGCCCTTCGTTGGGGTGCTGAAATCTTCCACGCTTTGAAGAAAATCTTGAAATCTCGTGGTTTGGTAACAGCTGTTGGTGATGAAGGTGGTTTTGCACCTAAATTTGAGGGTACTGAAGATGGCGTAGAAACTATCCTTGAAGCGATTGAAGCAGCTGGTTATGTGCCAGGTAAAGATGTCTTCCTTGGTTTTGACTGTGCGTCATCAGAATTTTACGACAAAGAGCGCGGTGTATACGACTACACTAAATTCGAAGGTGAAGGTGCTGCTGTTCGTACTTCTGAGCAACAAATCGACTTCCTTGAAGAATTGGTTGACAAATACCCAATCATCACTATCGAAGATGGTATGGATGAAAACGACTGGGATGGTTGGAAAGCTCTTACAGCTCGTCTTGGCAACAAAGTTCAATTGGTTGGTGACGACTTCTTCGTAACAAATACTGAATACCTTTCACGTGGTATCCAAGAAGGTGCAGCTAACTCAATCCTTATCAAAGTTAACCAAATCGGTACTTTGACTGAAACGTTCGATGCTATCGAAATGGCTAAAGAAGCTGGATACACTGCCGTTGTATCACACCGTTCAGGTGAAACAGAAGATTCAACCATCGCTGACATCGCTGTTGCAACTAACGCTGGTCAAATCAAGACAGGTTCATTGTCACGTACTGACCGTGTTGCTAAATACAACCAATTGCTTCGTATCGAAGATCAATTGGGTGAAGTTGCAGAATACCGTGGTTTGAAATCATTCTACAACCTTAAAAAATAAATTGGTTAAAGGACTAATTTATTCCTGAGCTAGTATAGCGAGGGGTAGCATGAGAGGCATCTGGCTAGTACAGATGCCTTCTTTTTGATTTATCAATGTTTTGAAGCCCTTGGATTGAGTCCAGGAGCTTTTTTATTGTTTTTGGGCATGAAATACAAATTATTAAGGGCATCAATCGCTTGATTTCTTATTCCTTCTGTAATGTGAGTATAAATCTGTGTAGTGGTTTCTGAATCCGACTCATAGTCCATAACAGTTTAAAAAAGAGGCTGGGCAAAAAGTCCTAGCCTTCTAATCATTTATCACCAGTTAAACAAGACGCAGTGGTTGGGCGTAACACTCACTGGCTATGCCAGTTTTAGTGTTACCCCTGCACAGGTCATTAGGTGCTTTAGCACCAATGAGCCACTGTTGATTGGAAGCCTAAAACGCTTGCTACGCAATCGTTTTAGGCCGTCCTAATCAACTGTGCGGAGGTGGGAGTGAGAAGGTCTGAGGATAGACCTTCTCAGCCTGAACCTAAAACTGAAAAAGTGAAGGGAAGTCAATTTCTTCGAAATCATGACTTCTGCCCCACTCTCACTTGTTTTCCTGTAATTTATTTTCTTCCTCGATTGTAATACCATGACGGCTTGGCTCGTCTTCTCTCATGAAGTCTAAATAGAAGGTATGACTCTTAGCAATCATTTCCTCAACTGCTTTTTGGTGTTGTTCTTTATCCTCTAGGCGATAATAGGCATTGGCTGCAACGAAATACCCATCTATTTCATAGAGATAGATAGATTCAAGGACTTGTCCATCTTTGTAATTGACCAGCTGTTGGTAAAGATAGACCGGACGATGATCGATGGTGTTGGGACTATAATTAATCGTCATCTCAGTAATGTTTTTATAATTATAGGTAGAATCCATGCTTCGATTGAAGTCAAGGGCTCTTTGCCGATGCATTTCGTCTATAAATGAAAAACTACTCTTGTCTATCTTAGAAAATTTTTCAACACCGCTAGAAGTAGCATATTCTTCAAGAGAAGTAAATTCTTTTTCCAAATTAACAAGTTCAAAAAATACGAAGGCACCTGATTGATCTTGACTATTTAAAGCAAGAGTGCTAGGTATGCCGGTTGTTTCGGATGTGGTTTGACGATCTTCATAGCTTTGTTCCCAATGATCAGGGATAAAAATAGCCAGATTTGTAGTTGGAATCCATGATTCATTGGATTTTAATTCAGCAGGTTTTTCTAACTGGAGGTCATCTGCCCAAAGAATAATTTGTTCTTTTTCAATATCCGACATTTCTTCAAAGGATACGGGCGCATAAACCTTTCGGTATCTTTCCTCATTAAAAAGCAACGGGTCTGTATAGTGGTGAGCTTGAACCATATACTCAAGTTCTGCTGGTGTATATGGGCTATGTTTGTTCATCAAAATCGTATAATAAGGTGATAATTTTTGGATACGGGAATTGGTGAAGCGTTCATATCCAAGGATAGCTGCAATTCCTAACAGTGTGAGGGTTAGAAGGGCAAGAATAACTTTAGCAATCTTTGATTGAATGATTTTTTTCATGAGTGACCTCCATCAGATCCTAGTAAATAAGGATATTATCAGCATGGGAGAGACTGTAAGGGGGAAGTTTCACACATCGTCATCTCCCTTTTCTTTTAAGTATACCATATCTCAGCTTAAGAAAGTTGCTCAAAAAGTGATAAGACTTCTTTTTCACTATTTCTAAAAATTTAAGATACTCGCTTCCTTGATTTTATGCTATACTAAATAAGTTGAGGAAGGAGTGACGATATGGAAGAGTTATTAAGACAGTTAATTGCTAATAGAGATGTGGCGCTATTGGAGCAGGTGCTGACGACCCATTACCCAGTTGATATTGCTCTTGCTCTGGAAGAATTAAAGGATGAAGAACTCTTAAAAGAGTTTTTGACCATCGCTAATGATGAACAATTGAGTGATATTATTCGGGAGTCAGACCCGCTCTTACAGCGTGAGATGGTTCGTCATTTATCCTTTAAACGTACAGTCGCTATCTTTAATCAAATGCCCAACGATGATGTGGTAGATATTCTGGGTGCTCTTAACATTGATCTCCGAAAACAATATTTGAGCCTTATGAAAAACAGTAATCGTGAAGATTTGCAAATCATGCTGGCTTATGACCCTCATACGGCCGGTGGTTTGATGACGACAGAGTTTATCACGATTCGGGAGCATTTAACGGTCGGTCAGACCTTAGAAAAACTAAGAGAAATTTCACCCAATACGGAAGTCATTGACACTCTTTTTATTACCAATTCTATAAACACTTTAGTCGGATGGATTGACATACGAGACTTGTTTTTAGAAGACATCTCAAAACCTTTAAATCAGTTCATGAACACACAACTAATTACAGTAACGCCAGAGACTGATCAAGAGGAGGTTGCACAATTATCTGCTAAGTATGACCTCTCCGTTGTTCCAGTTGTTAACCACCGTCAGGTTATTTTAGGCATTATTACTATCGATGACATTATCGATGTCCTGCAAGAAGAGTTTCAAGAAGATATCTTGCGGATGGGGGGTGTCTCAGAGACCGAAGAAATTGGTGGTCCCTTTAGAGAATCTCTGAAAAAGCGGCTACCTTGGCTCTTGGTCAATCTTGTAACAGCCTTCCTAGCTTCAGCGACTGTAGCCTTGTTTGATGGGGTTATCGCTCAGGTTGTGGCCTTAGCAGCAATCAGTCCAATCATTACCGGAATGGGAGGGAATTCAGCGTCCCAAACCTTAGCCTTGGTCATTCAAGGACTTGCCCAAGGTAAGTTGAATTTAAAAGAGGATAAGGCTCTAGTCATGAAGGAAATTGGCTTGGCCCTAACAAATGGTTTTGTGACTGGTGGCGTAGCTGCTATTGTCATGTTTGTCTTTTACCGAAACGTTTACCTCTCGCTGATTGTTGTTTTAGCCATGATGATTAATTTGGCTTGTGGAGCTATTTTTGGCTACTTTGTACCACTTATCCTGAAGGCTTTAAAACAGGACCCAGCCTTAGCCTCGACTATTTTTATCACAACAGCGACAGATGTTCTCGGTTATTTTGCCTTCCTAGGCCTGGCGCAACTCTTCTTACCATTAATTCTCTAAACGATACCCAATGTATTGCATGATAGGTTTAGTATCAGCTATTATTTGATTGTCATTTCCTTGTTTCCATGGTTTTGAACTAAAGTTTCAGGGTGCAAAAAAACTCTGGCGCCCTTGGCACCAGAGTTTTCATATTACTTCCCAAAGATTCCTTTGACTTTGTCAAGGACACCATCAAGGCCTTCTGTGTTGTTTAAAAGTTGTTTAGCTTGCTCGAAGTATTCACCAAGATTATCTTTGTTTTCTTCAAGAAGGGTTTTAGCTTGGTCGAAATCGCCATTTTTAACGATATCTTTTAATTGTTCAAAAAGTTCTTTAGCGTCCATTGTTGGGCTCCTATATAGTTTGATAGTTTACTATCTCAGTATATGTTATTTGGCTCCAAAAGTCACGCAAACAGCCTCGGGAACGGTGAAATCATGTGCGATTTCAGTTAGTTTGCCAGTTGCTTCGTCACGTGAGAAGATCGTTGCGTTGTCAGAGTCTTGATGAACGGCAATCAGGTGCTTGTTATCCGGTGTTAAATCGAAGTCGCGTGGATTTTTTCCATTGGTTGGTGTATACTCCACCAATTCCAAAGTGCCATCGTTTAATACTTTATAAACAACGATAGAATCATGTCCACGGTTGGAGCCATAGACGAAGTTCCCATCATTAGAGATACGGATAGCCGCTGTACCATTAAATGCGGTATGGCTTTCTGGAAGTGTTGAAATGGTTTGAAGAAGTTCAAATTGGCCAACACCATCATAGATGAGGACTTCAACAGTTGAGTTAAGTTCACACATTAAATAAGCCATCTTTTGAGTTGGATGGAAAACAATGTGGCGAGCACCTGCTCCTGGCTTAGCCTTGTAGGTAGCAAGTCGCGTTAGTTTCCCATCCTCACTAACATCATAGGTAACCACTTCATCAGTTCCAAGATCGCAAGTTACCAAATAGTTGTCAGGTGTTAAATCAGTGTAATGAACATGAGGAGATGCTTGGTTTTCATGGGGACCATTGCCTTCATGTTGAGAAACATCTGCAAGGGTTAGACTACCATCTTCTTGGCGTTTATAGACAAGAACTTGTCCTTTGTGGTAATTGGCACCATAAACGAGTTCACGTTCTTCATCGACGGCAACGTAACATAGGGGCGCTCCATCTTCAACAACATGGTTAAGAGGGGAAAAGTCAGCGTCAAATGCGGCGACACCACCTTTGTCATCCTCTGCACCTACAGTGTATAATTGGCCATTTTTAGCGAAGGCTAAATAAGTAGGACTTGGTTCTGCGGCAACAAGTTCTAATTGGCTGAGTTGGCCAGCTTTTGAATCAAATTGAGCACGGTAAATTCCTTCAGATAGGCGGCGAGTATAGGTACCAAAATAAACTGTTTCTGTCATAAGAACACCTCTTTTTCTTAGTTTATGCTATTATAACACAAAAGAAAGGGGTTGCTCTATCAAAAGTGATTTTTCAAAAAAAGATTTTAACAGATGGTAAATGGGGGATTTTTAAAGAGAAAATGGTAAAATAAATGAAAGAGAAAGTGAGGTTGACTATGGAAGATAATAAAAAACAGAAACACTCATGGTTCTACCGCTGGTTCATCAACAATCAGACCGTTACGGTCCTTTTGGTAACCTTATTGATTTTAATCAACATCTTTATGTTAAATAAGACCGCCTTTTTATTCAAGCCTGTTATTGAATTTTTAAGTGTTATCATGCTTCCTCTTATCTTATCCGGTCTGCTTTATTACCTCATGAAACCTGGAGTCGACTGGTTAGAGAGGCAGAAAATTCCCCGTGTTTGGGGGATCAGTATTGTGTTTTTTGTGGTAGCCGTGCTTATCATCTGGGGATTAGCAGTCTTTATCCCTAGTCTTCAGGAGCAATTGATTAGTTTTGCAGACAACTTGCCAAACTATGTCAATCAGATGGATCGAGCCATCACTGATTTGTTAAAAGACGATCGCTTTGCCCAATTCCGACCACAAATCAACGATATTTTAGATCAGGTGACTGGTCAAATTACTGAAATTGCGCGTGGTTTTTCGACAAGTGCGGTCAACTGGGTCAGTTCCTTTGTCTCAACGACTTCCCAGATTGTTGTTGCTGTTATTATCATGCCATTTATTTTATTTTATCTCTTGAGAGATGGCCATACATTGAATGACACGGTAACACGCTTTATGCCGACAAAATGGCGTCAACCAGTTGGAGCAGTCCTTCATGACATGAATAGTCAATTGTCTAATTATGTTCGGGGACAGGTTACTGTGGCAACGATAGTTGCAATTATGTTTTCGGTATTGTTTTCCATCGTCGGTTTAGATTATGCAGTGACCCTAGGGGTATTAGCAGGTGTCTTGAATATGGTCCCTTATCTGGGAAGCTTTTTAGCGATGATTCCGGCTCTCCTTGTAGCATTGATTGATGGACCAAGTATGTTTATTAAAGTTATCATTGTTTTTATCATTGAACAGACGATTGAAGGCCGTTTCGTATCTCCGCTCATTATTGGTTCAAGTTTAAAAATTCACCCGATAACAATCATGTTTATACTCCTAACCGCTGGTCGGATGTTCGGTGTTTGGGGTGTCTTACTGGGAATACCTGTTTATGCCTCAGCCAAAGTTGTCTTTGAAGCAATATTCAAATGGTACCAAGCCTATAGCGGACTTTATGAGGAGGTAGCAGAAGAGGAAGAGTATGGAATCTCAGAGTAAATTAGTGGTAGAAGCGCTTGAAGCGCAAGATTTAGAAAAAGTAGAATACCATCTTAGACAGGCACTTGTTGAAGACGATGAAGAGACGTTGTTGGATTTGGGTGCTTATTTTGAAAGTATTGGTTTTCTGCCTCAAGCAGAAGTGATTTATCAGCAATTGTTGCTTAATTATCCAGAGCTAGCTATTAATCTGGCAAGGATTGCTATAGAAGATGGAGCAGTTGAGCAGGCCTTTTCCTATCTTGAGCAGATTGAATCCTCTAGCCCTTATTATTTAGAAGCTTTGGTGACCAAAGCGGATTTCTACCAATTAGAGGGGCTTGCTGATGTAGCCAAGGAAAAGTTATTAGAAGCTAGTCAATTGACCGATGATGATTTGATTCGATTTGGCTTAGCAGAAATTGAGCTCGAATTAGAGAACTATCAGTCTGCTATTAACTATTATGCCAGTGTTGACAATCGTTCTATTTATGAGCAGACAGGGGTGTCTACTTATCAGCGAATAGGATACGCCTATGCTAATTTAGGCAAGTTTGAAGCAGCCATTGAGTTTTTGGAGAAGGCTGTTGAGCTGGAATACCATGACGACATCTTATACGAGTTAGCAACCTTGTTCGTTGAAACGGAGCAGTATCAGCGGGCAAATCTTTATTTCAAACAATTGGCTACCTTAAACCCTGAATTTGAAGGCTATCAGTATCCCTATGCGCAATCCTTGCATGCGGAACATCAAACCAAAGAGGCTTTAAATGTATTGCAAGATTATCTCTCTAAGAATGAGACAGCCGTTTCTGTGTTGCTTCTTGCTTCTCAATATGCTTATGAGCTAAAAGATCCTGACCTTTCAGAACAATATCTTCTGAAAGCAAAAGCTTGGGCGGATGATGTGGAAGAGATTGATTTACGTTTATCGACTCTCTATCTAGAGCAGGAACGCTATGAAGACCTTCTTGACCTTGCCGAGGATAGCATCGATCATGTGTTAACAAGATGGCATTTGGCTAAGGCCTATCGCGCTTTGGACAAACCTGAAACCGAATCTGCTTATCATCAATTAGCAACTGATTTGCAAGACAATCCAGAGTTTCTAAAAGAATTTATTTTCGTCTTAAGAGAGATTGGGGAGTTTAAAGAAGCGAATCAACAGCTAAACCATTATCTGCAATTGGTTCCAGACGACTTAGAGATGGCAGCTTTGGCAGATGACTGAGAAAGAGGGATGAGTGGTGGAGTTAGTCAAATTATTTCAATACAATACCTTAGGCGCTTTAATGGCAGGGCTCTATGGTGGAACATTAACGATTCAAGAACTCCTAGAACATGGGGATTTAGGGATTGGCACCCTAGACAGTATTGATGGAGAGTTGATTGTGCTGGATGGCAAGGCCTATCAGGCTAAAGGTTCTGGTGAAGAGCCTGAAGTGGTGGAAGTTGCTCCGGATATTAAGGTACCTTATGCAGCAGTGCTCTTTCATATGGCTGAGGTTGTGTTTAGGCAACGCTTTGAAATGACCTCTGAGGAATTGGAAAAACGGATTGAGTCCTATTATGACGGGGAAAACTTATTTCGATCGATTAAGATTAAGGGAGAGTTTGCCCACATGCATGTTCGCATGATTCCAAAATCCTCACCAAATATCAAATTTTCAGAAGTTGCCACTCATCAGCCGGAATACAAGAGAGACAATATCAAGGGAACAATCGTTGGTATTTGGACACCTGAAATGTTCCATGGTGTTAGTGTGGCAGGATATCATCTGCACTTTATTTCTGAAGACCTTACTTTTGGGGGGCACGTGATTGATTATGTGATCAAAGAAGGACAAGTTGAGGTGGGTCCTGTTGATCAGCTTGACCAACGTTTCCCTGTGCAGGATCGTCAGTTTCTTTTTGCTAAATTTAACATTGATGAAGTCAAAGAGGATATCGATAAATCTGAATAAGATAAGTTTACTTGTGAATGGTTTTAAACAAGCAAAAGAGACCAGAATGTGGCCTTAGAACGCTTCTTGCTTCTATAGAAATGGTTGGCCAGAAATGAGTGATAAAGACTTAGTGATTTCTGAAAATCCAAGGGTTATCTAAAAAATAAACGGATGGTTTCCTGCTAGAAGGGCTAAGCTTGACATCATGACAAAAAACAAGAGATTGGGATCTGGCCCAATCTCTTGTTTTTATCATTTAGAGTTTCATGCGCTTTATTTTGTCTTCATCTGGTGTGACGCGAAGTGTTTTCTGTCCTGTGTAAGTCACAAAACCTGGCTTTGCTCCTGTTGGTTTATGGAGCTTTTTGGCTTCTAACATATCGACTTGAACCAAGTTCGACAAGCGTGCTTTGGAGAAATAGGCGGCCAGTTCTGCAGCGTCTGTCTTGACCTCATCTGTTGGATTGAGATTTCCTGTGAGGATGACATGACTACCAGGAATATCTTTGGCGTGGAACCATAGCTCTCCTTTTTTAGCGATTTTGAAGGAAAGTTCGTCATTTTGAAGATTATTTTTACCGACTAAAATAATGGTTTTACCATCGGTTGCTAAATAGCGTTCGGGCTTTTGCCGTTTCTGTATTTTTTCGCGGTTGCGGCGACGGATAAAGCCTGTTTCGATGAGTTCTTCTCTAATTTCAGCGATTTCAGAGAGCGTTGCCTGAGAAAGCATGGTCTGAACACTTTCTAAGTAGGTAATGGTTTCCTGTGTTTCCATGATTAGGCCAGTCAAGTGCTTGACGGCCTCTTTTAATTTAGCATATTTTTTAAAATAGCGCTGAGCGTTTTGGCTAGGACTAAGGGCTTTGTCTAAGAAAATGGTGACAGGTTGACCAGTGTAGTAATTATCTAACGTCACATTGTCTTGATCATTAGGGACCTGATGAAGATAGGTGGTCAATAACTCCCCTTTTTGCCTAAAATCCTCAGCGTTCTCAGTTGCTGCAAGTTCTGCTTCTTGCTTTTCTAATTTTTTGCGATTTTTATCCAGTTCGTTATCGACACGTTTAATGATTTCACTGGCTTGCTGGTTGACGCGGTCACGCTCAGCCTTGTCTTGATAGTAGACGTCCATAGCCTCTGATAAGCTGGGAAAGGTGCTGTGACTGTCCTTAAAGAGGACAGGGGCGAATGATTTTTCGGTGAGATTGGGCTCTGTTGCTTGAGTAAAGAATGTTCTAAATGCTTGAAGGCGATTGTCCTTAAGGACTTCACTTAGAGCCTGAGCGGTATCTCGCCCCAGCCCTTGGAAAAGGGTCTGAAGGGATTTAGAATCTAAATTTTCAGTTGAGAGAACTTGAAAGAGTTTCTCATCAGAAACGGTGAAAGGATTTAAAGCAGTTGTTTGAGGTGGCGCAATATAGGTAGAGCCAGGTAAAATGGTCCTGTAGGAATTTTGGGAGAATCCGACATGTTTGATGGCTTCTATAATCTTTCCAGACCCCTTATCCATCAAGATGATATTAGAGTGTTTGCCCATAATCTCGATAATCAATGTGGCCTGAATAGCGTCTCCAATTTCATTTTTATTGGAGACAGAAATCTCTAAAATACGATCATTTTCAATCTGTTCGATCCGCTCAATAGTTGCTCCCTGCAAGTATTTGCGCATAATCATGGTAAAGGTATTAGGAACTTGTGGATTGGCAAATTCTGTCTGAGTTAGCTGGACTCTTGCAAAGACAGGATGAGCAGAGAGGAGCAGTTTGTGGTTCTTTCGATTGCTCCGAACAGCTAAAACTAGTTCATTATCAAATGGTTGATTAATTTTTTGGATACGTCCACCAAGAAGTTCCTGAGAAAGCTCCTCAGTTAAGTGGTGAAGTAAGAAACCGTCAAAGGGCATAATATTCTCCTGCGTTTAGTCTTGTGTTCTATTATAGCATATCTCTCAGAAAGTAAGGAAATTCCTCTCTGTTTAAGAAAGTAGAACAGGAAAACATTAAGTTTTGAGGGGGACACTAGGTCTAGTCTGGTCATTTTTCTCAGCCAGAAAGGTTATCTGAGTCAGCGGGGTTACTATTGTTAGAGTGATCTATCAAATGGTATAGGTGGGTAACGGCAATATATCTTGCTTCGCTTAATCCTAATTCAGCAAATCTTTATCTTTTTTGTTATAATCAAATTATGACAACCTATACCTTACAACTTTGCAGTCATATGCTGTTTATTGGATTATCATATCACCTATTGGTAACGGTGGTTGACTGGCAAAAATTTACAAAAACACATCTTGATAATCTTAGCCGTTTGCGCCTATTGGTTCTCTTACTTAGTATCGTTTTGGGCTTTTTATCGAGCCGGTTTTTCCTTGAACTATTAGCGATTGGGCGTGGAATGGCTTTTGCTTTGTTTTTTGAGTAAATAGTGCTTGGGTGAGAAAACTGGCGAAGAGCTATTAGTATTCTGCTCAAAAAGTAAAAACAATAACTTTGGAGTATGAGCTAACGCATTCCTAAATGAAAGCATTATTTAGTGTCTTATGGTAAAATAAGAAAACAGTATGTAAGAAAAGGATCTTGTATGGAACAGATTATTATTAACGGTGGAGATACCCGTTTGACAGGCGAGGTAACGATTGAGGGAGCTAAAAATGCGGTTCTGCCAATTCTTGCAGCGACGATTTTAGCTAGTGATGGTCAAACAAAATTGACAAATGTCCCTATTTTATCAGATGTTTATACCATGAATAATGTGGTGCGAGGCCTTAATGCTGAGGTTTCTTTTACTGAAGAGAACAATGAGATTATAGTGGATGCGACTCAGCCTCTTCATTTTGAAGCCCCTTACCGTTATGTCAGTAAGATGCGAGCTTCTATCGTTGTTTTAGGCCCCCTTTTAGCCCGAAATGGTTACGCTAAGGTTTCAATGCCTGGTGGCTGTACGATAGGTTCGCGTCCTATAGATCTTCATCTCAAAGGATTGGAAGCCATGGGAGCAGAGATTCATCAGACCCACGGTTACATCGAGGCCAAGGCAGATCGTCTAAAAGGTGCTTATATCTATATGGACTTTCCAAGTGTTGGGGCGACTCAAAATCTGATGATGGCAGCGACTTTAGCCAATGGCCAAACGACGATTGAAAACGCAGCTCGCGAACCTGAAATTGTTGATTTAGCCAACCTTCTTAATAAGATGGGTGCAAGGGTACGTGGTGCTGGTACAGACACCATGACGATCACAGGTGTCGATCATCTCCATGGGACAGATCATGCAGTAGTACAAGACCGGATCGAAGCAGGGACATTTATGGTTGCAGCTGCTATGACTGGTGGCAATGTCCTTATCAAAGATGCTGTTTGGGAACATAATCGTCCCCTTCTTGCTAAGATGATAGAGATGGGTGTGGCCATTACAGAAGAAGATGACGGGATTCGTGTGCAATCTGAAGTTGCTCGATTGAAACCAGTCACTGTCAAAACACAACCACATCCAGGGTTTCCGACAGATATGCAGGCACAGATGACCGCCTTAATGACGGTTGTAAAAGGTGAGTCTACTATGATTGAAACCGTTTTTGAAAATCGTTTCCAACATTTGGAGGAACTACGCCGGATGGGGCTACACTCTGAAATCTTACGAGATACGGCTCTGATTTTTGGTGGTGAGAAACTTCAAGGAGCTCCAGTTTTGTCAACTGATTTACGGGCGTCAGCAGCTCTTATTTTATCTGGCTTGGTCGCAGAAGGAACAACTTGTGTAGGGCAATTGGATCATCTAGACCGAGGATATTATAAATTCCATGAAAAATTAGCAGCGCTAGGAGCTGACATCAAGCGGATTAAGGAGGATGATGATGCGTAATGCCAGTAGTAACTTACCAAGAAAAAAAGATGGCGTCCAGTATGTGTCGCAGCAGTTGTTGATTATTGGTCTTGTTTTATTAATTGCACTTTTGCTCTTTGTTCTTGGGCTGATGCTTGGATATGGGGTTATCGGTGATGGGGAATCCATGTGGACGATTTTATCACCTGATAAATGGCAGGAACTTATTGGAAAAATAACTGGGAAGTAGGCTAGGCCTACTTTTTCCATGCTATGAAAAGAGATATGATGCAATTAACGAAAAAACAAAAAAATTCGATTTTAACAGGGATTCTGGCTCTCATACTAGCAGTTACGGGTTATACGGTTACGGATAATCAGACAACTGAAATCCAGGATGCTACGATTGGTCCTGCGACCTATGATGTGGCTATTCCCCAATATGCCAGCAGCACTGTAGATGTCACACCTGACGAAGAGCTTGCCAGTTCAATGCTGGTGGACGAAGTCAGAGCGCAGTTGCCAAAAAACATTGAGTGGAATGGGGCGGGAGCCTTTATCCTAAACGGCAATAAGACCAATCTGGATGCAGATGTGGCCTCGCAGCCTTATATCGATTTGAAAACGAAGAAGGTCGGATCTGAAAAAGTTCCAACAGTTGCTAATGCTATCTTAGCCAAATCAACGCGTCAGTATAAAAATCGTGAGCAAACTGGTCAAGGGCAGACTTACTGGACACCAGCTGGCTGGGGGCAAGAACATGGCCTTTCTGGGGAATATGATCATGCGGTGGATCGAGGGCATCTTATTGGTTATGCCATAGGTGGCGGCCTCAAGGGGTTTGATGCGTCGACTAGTAACTCTGATAATATCGCAACGCAAACGGCTTGGTCCAATCAAGCCTATGAGAAAACATCGACAGGTCAAAATTACTATGAAATCCTCATCCGCAACGCTCTGGATAATAACAAGCGCGTCCGTTACCGCGTAAGCTTGATTTATGCGGATGACAATGATTTGGTGGCAGTGGGTCGTCAACTGGAGGCCAAATCTGCTGATGGTAGCTTAGAGTTCAATGTTTTTGTTCCTAACGTTCAGACAGGGATCAGTCTTGATTATGAGACAGGTGAGGTGACGATTTATGAGTAGACGATCCGCTAAATTCCTTGTCAAATGGGTGTAATTCTGCTAAACTAGTAGGTATATTACGGATTAGTAATAGGAAATAATTGAATAGTTGTCTATGAGACTAGTAGCAAGGTGGCAATTGACCAGGGAGTGTGGACCGTGACTGGAAGTCCACTCAAGGAAAGCCTTGTGAATTCACTCATGGCTAAATGGTGTTAAAATGAGAAACCTTTGGCAGGACAAGAAATTGAGGTTTACCACTTGGTAAATGAAAACGGATGGTACCGCGTGTCAACGCTCCGCTAAGGAGTATTGGCACGCTTTTTTTAGTTTCTAAAGGCTTAAAGAAGCTATTTTACAAATGGAGGAATTATGACAATTCAAGACAAATTGGCGGAGCTTCGCCAAAGTACGCTAGATAAGTTAAAAGATGTTAATCTGGAAGCTGCTCAAGAAGTACAGGACCTGCGTGTTTCTGTCTTGGGGAAAAAGGGGTCACTCACAGAAATTCTGAAAGGGTTAAAAGACCTGTCTCCTGAGGAGCGTCCACAGGTAGGGAAATACGTCAATGAAGTGCGTGACGTTCTAACAGCAGCTTTTGATGAAGTTAATGCCTTAATTGAACAAGAAAAAATTGCGGCGCAACTAGCTAGCGAGTCGATTGATGTGACCTTGCCAGGTAAGCCTGTCCCTGTTGGGCAACGCCATGTTTTGACTCAGACCAGCCAAGAAATCGAAGATATCTTCCTTGGCATGGGCTTCCAAGTCGTAGATGGTTACGAGGTCGAGAAAGATTACTACAACTTTGAGCGCATGAATTTGCCAAAAGATCACCCAGCGCGTGACATGCAGGATACCTTCTATATCACAGAAGAGATCTTGCTCCGCACCCATACCAGTCCCGTTCAGGCTAGGACCATGGACCAGCATGATTTTGCTAAAGGCCCCCTTAAGATGATCTCGCCAGGGCGCGTCTTCCGTCGGGATACGGATGATGCGACCCACTCGCACCAATTCCATCAGATTGAGGGCTTGGTTGTGGGTGAAAACATCTCTATGGGCGACCTCAAGGGCACTCTTCAGATGATCAGCCAGAAGATGTTTGGTGAGGACCGTAAGATTCGCCTGCGTCCGTCTTACTTCCCGTTCACGGAACCTTCAGTAGAGGTTGACGTATCATGCTTTAAGTGTGGTGGTGATGGCTGTAATGTTTGCAAGCAGACCGGCTGGATTGAGATTTTAGGGGCTGGGATGGTCCATCCAAGTGTCCTTGAGATGTCAGGTATTGATAGTGACAAGTATTCTGGCTTTGCCTTTGGACTTGGTCAAGAGCGGATTGCTATGCTCCGTTATGGTATCAACGATATCCGAGGCTTCTACCAAGGTGATGCCCGCTTTTCAGAGCAATTCAAGGGTTAGGAAACGCTAAAAGTTTGCTGAGCTCTTAAGATAGCAGCTCTGCTATAAGCCTAAGAAAAGAGAAACTATTATGGTGACAACAAGAGGCATTAAGCCTGTATCTTCTGACGAGCTACCAATCTTGAGAGAGCTAGCAATTCAGACCTTTCGGGAAACCTTTGGGCATGACAATAGTGAGGCTCAACTTCAGGAGTTTTTTGATAAGGATTACAGCTTGGAACAGCTCCAAAAGGAATTGGCCGATCCTGAGACAGAGGTTGATTTTTTGATGTTAAACGGCCAACCGGTTGGCTTTATCAAGCTCAATTGGGGTCAGGCGCAGACCGAGCAAGAGCTGGAAGACGGCTTTGAAATCCAGCGCATTTACGTTCTCAATGCCTATCAGGGACAAGGTCTGGGCAAGTTTCTCTTTGATTATGCCATGGAAGTTGCCGCCAACTCAGGAAAAACATGGGCTTGGTTAGGGGTCTGGGAACACAATGTGAAGGCTCAGCGTTTCTATGAGAAATACGGTTTTGAAAAATTTGGCGAGCATCATTTTGAAGTCGGTGATAAAGTAGATACGGACTGGCTCATGAAAAAAGCGCTCAAATAGGGAAGGAAAAACATGTTAGTAAGTTATAAATGGTTAAAACAACTGGTTGATGTGACGGCGACAAGTCAGGATTTGTCAGAAACCATGTCAACCACAGGAATTGAGGTTGAAGGGGTGGAAACACCTGTAGAAGGCCTGTCTAAACTCGTCGTGGGTGAAGTGGTATCGGTTGAAGATATCCCAGAAACCCACTTGCACATCTGTGAAGTTAACATTGGTGAGGAAACCACTCAAATCGTCTGTGGGGCACCAAATGTTAAGCCTGGTATCAAGGTCATTGTGGCCCTACCAGGTGCGCGTATCGCGGGCAATCACAAGATTAAAAAAGGCAAAATCCGTGGTGTAGAATCCCTTGGGATGATCTGCTCATTGGCAGAGATCGGCTATCCAGATGCGGTGGTGCCAAAAGCCTATGCGGACGGTATTTACTACCTGCCTGAGGACGCAGTGGTCGGCGACAGCATCTTCCCATATCTGGATATGGATGATGAGATTGTCGAACTTTCGATTACTCCAAACCGCGCAGATGCCTTGTCTATGCGTGGGGTGGCCCATGAAGTCGCAGCAATCTATGACACGCCAGTTCACTTTGAAGATCCTGTCTTGACAGAGTCAAATCTAGCTGCTAGTGATGTCTTATCTGTCGAGATTGCTTCTGATAAGGTGGCTAGCTATCAGGCGCGTGTGGTGGAAAATGTGACCATCGCCCCAAGTCCACAGTGGCTCCAAAACCTGCTTATGAACGCGGGTATTCGCCCACTCAACAACGTGGTCGACATTACTAACTACATCTTGCTTTACTTTGGGCAACCGATGCATGCCTTTGACCTAGATACCTTCAAGGACAACAAGATTGTCGCGCGTCAAGCTAAGGCCGGTGAAACCTTGGTGACACTGGACGAAGAAGAACGTGAATTGACAGTGGACGATATCGTTATCGCGGTTGGGGATGAGGCTGTGGCTCTTGGTGGGGTCATGGGTGGCTCAGCGACTGAAATCACAGATAAGACAAGCCGTATTGTCCTTGAAGCAGCCAGCTTTGATGGCAAGACCATCCGCAAAACCAGCGGTCGCCTCAACCTCCGCTCAGAATCTTCTGCCCGTTTTGAAAAAGGAACTAATGTGGCGGAACTTGGGCTTGCCCTAGATGTGGCAGCTGCACTGGTGGCTGAATTAGCCGGTGGTGAGGTGCGTTCTGGTGTGGTCAAGGCTGGAGACTTGGATGTGTCTGATATTCCAGTCTCAGCTCGCCTTGATTATGTCAACAAGCGTCTCGGGACAACCCTTGACTACGCGACCATTGCAGATGTTTTCCGTCGTCTCGGTATGGCGGTGTCAGGAGACGAGGAAAGCTTTACGGTTCAGGTCCCTCGTCGCCGTTGGGACATCCGTATCCCGGCCGACATTGTAGAAGAAATCGCCCGTATCTATGGTTATGATAAGTTGCCGACAACCTTGCCAAACGAAGCAGGAACAGCCGGCGAATTAACCCCTATGCAACAGCTACGCCGCAAAGTCCGTACCTTGGCTGAAGGAGCAGGGCTGACTGAGGTCATCTCTTATGCCCTCACAACCCCTGAAAAAGCAGTCGCCTTTACGGCTCAGCTAACCCAGGTGACAGAGCTTATGTGGCCGATGACCATCGATCGCTCTGTCCTTCGTCAGAATGTGACGGCTGGCTTGCTTGACATCGTAGCCTACAATGTAGCCCGTAAGAATCAAGACTTGGCCCTCTATGAAATCGGCAAGATCTTTGAACAGTCTGGGGATGCTAAGACGGACCTTCCTCAGGAAATCGAAACCTTTGCCTTTGCCTTAACGGGTTTAGTCGCTGGTACAAAAGACAAGGTGGATTTCTTCAGTGCCAAGGGTACTGTGGAAGCCCTCTTTGACCAGTTGCGTCTAACACCGCGCTTTGTCGCTCAAGCTGACCTGCCAAATCTCCATCCTGGACGCGCAGCCAGCATTGAAATGGATGGCCAAGCCGTTGGCTTTATCGGTCAAGTGCACCCTGGAACAGCTAAGGCTTACGGTGTGCCTGAGACCTATGTGGTAGAGCTTAACCTGACAGCGATTGAGGCAGCCCTCACACCAGCTCAGCCATTTACCGACATCTCGAAATTCCCGGCAGTCAGCCGTGACATTTCCCTCCTCTTGAAGAGCACTGTGAGCCATCAGGAGGTCTTGGATGCGATCGCAGCAGCAAGTGTGAAACGCTTGACCAAGGTGGCCCTCTTTGACCTTTACGCAGGGCCTGGTATTGAGCCTGGTAAGAAGTCTATGGCCTACAACATGACCTTCCAAAATCCGATTGACAGCTTGACCGATGAGGAAGTAGCGGGCTACATGGCTAAAATCACCAGGTCACTGACCGAAACCCTTGGTGCCGAAGTACGTTAAGCCATTATTTTATAAATTGAAATAACCATCAGAGCAGGACTCTGGTGGTTTTTGAGTCTAAAAAGAAATTACATTATAATGAATAATTAGTTTCTCGAGTAAAATGTTATAATAAAATAGAATAGAGTAAATGTATTGTTGTCATCTTAATTTTTAAAATATATGAAAACGATTAAGGAGATGAGATGGAAAAAGAAGAATTGATTGCACATTTAGTTGAATTATTTCCTGATGTAATACGAAATGAAACAAAAAAGTACACTTCTTTAAAAGTTAAGAAGGATGACGGATCTGAGCAGAATTTCATTGAAATTAGCTTTACGAAGTCAGGTTCTAAAATTTCACTTATTTCACGTTTTTTATCTTTTGAAGAGAAAAAGCATTTTAAAGTAGCTCCAAAAACAAATGGATGGTCAATTGATGCTAGTTATATTGTTTCTAGTGAAACAGATTATAACAAAATACTTCCACTGATTAAGAAAGTATATGAGTCTTTGAAAGCAAATTATTGGATAGTTGCTACAGGTAGTAAAGGAGAGCTATGGAATGATTTTAGAAAATACAATCAAGTTTGTATAGGTTTTTCAGGATATACTTTAGGAGATCTAAAAGGATATCGTAATTTTAACGATTTGCCTATTCCAAATGAAAAAAAATCAAGTAAATATATATGGCAGTTTGCACATGAAGTGAAAACTGGTGATATTATTGTTGCCAAGAAAGGTATATCCAAAATACTTGGAATCGGTAGGGTAATCAAGCCGTATTATCATACTTCAGAAAAAAAAGATATGCAACATTGTATTAATGTAAAATGGTTAGTAACAGGTGAGTGGAGTCTTGTAAATGTAACAAATAGAGATACGGTTCACCTAGATAAGAACCAGAGTAGAATCAAACAATATTGGAAAATTTTGGGATTAGAAAGTGAGCAAGTAGTGTCAAAATTTAGCAAACAAGTGATAAATTCTAAAAATATCATTTTACGTGGTGCCCCTGGTACTGGAAAGACTTTTCTAGCTAAACAGATTGCTGCTGAACTTGTTTCGAACGGGAGTAAGCATGATTATTCTGATTTGACAGATGCTGAGAAAGAACGCATCGGTTTTGTTCAATTTCACCCTTCGTATGATTATACGGATTTCGTTGAAGGTCTGAGGCCGATGTCAAATGATGATGGCCAAGTGAGTTTTGAATTAAAGGATGGTATTTTTAAGGGTTTCTGTGAAAGAGCGACAAAAAAGAGTAAGGTTGGCGGTCGTGATAATTTTGATGAGGCTTGGGATAGCTATCTAGGGTTTATAAACCAATCAGATCAAAAAGAATACGTGACAAAAACATCCTATCTTACTGTTAACAGCAGACAAAATTTATCTGTAAATTATGATAGTGGGGCTTCTGGCTGGACTTTGCCTAGGCCTTATGTTTATGAACTCTATAAAGATGAGACATACGACAAGCAAACCTATTACCGTTCTAGCGGACGCACGGTTTTAAAAACCTTAAAACAAAAATTTGGCTTATTAGACTACCAAATCCCTACGGATACAAATGCTAAAGATGCTCCACTATTTGTTTTCATCATCGATGAAATCAATCGTGGGGAAATTTCTAAAATTTTTGGAGAATTGTTTTACGCGATCGACCCTGGATACAGAGGGCCAGCGGGTGCGGTTTCTACCCAGTATGCCAATATGCACGAATCGGATGAAAAGTTCTACATTCCAGAAAATGTTTATATTATTGGTACCATGAATGATATTGATCGCTCTGTCGATACCTTTGATTTTGCTATGCGACGTCGTTTTCGATTTATCGAAATTAAGGCAGAAGATACCATAGATATGTGGGAAAAGACAGAGGGATTTGATGACAGTCAGATTGAAGAAGCTAAGCGTCGCTTGCTGTCTCTCAATCAAGCTATCGAAGAGATTCCGGAATTAAATACAAATTATCATGTGGGCCCTTCTTATTTCCTTAAACTACCAGAGCTTGATTATCAGTATGATACATTATGGACTGATTATCTGGAACCCCTTCTACAAGAGTACTTGCGAGGCACCTATCAGGAGATAGAACATCTTGAAACCTTAAAAAAAGCATACGATTATCTTGAGGAAGAAGCACATGTGGATTAAGGATAATCAACAAGATATTTCTAAGTCTGAATTTTTAGAGGCGTATCCTAATTTAGGAAATTACTTGCTCGATAAGAGCCTCAAGTATTTAAGTGAGCATGAGAAGTTATTTGTGTTTCCGACGGATTTGTCAAAGATACCAGATTTAGATGAATCGGCAAAAATTTTCGAGTCAGTTGATGATAAAGTGAAATCCCAGAATGTGGCTGGTTTTATTGGTTATCGAGATGAACAATTAACCATTCATTCTCGTTTTGCTCAGGCGGATGACAAAGACTACTTTTTGCACTATATGTTACAAAAAGTTCTTCATATCAATCTGACCAATCTGGACACTACACTCTCACAAGATCAGCAGTTTTATCAGCTTTTGGTTTATCTCTTTCCCAAATATCTGCAGGTAGCCTTACGAAAAGGTTTATACAAAGAATACCGCCGTTTTGATTATCATGATGCCAATATTAAAGGGAGTCTTGATGTTGCGAGGCATATCAAAGTGAGTACTCCTTTTACTGGGAAAATAGCTTATAGGACCAGAGAGTTTGCCTATGACAATCCTCTGTTGCAATTGGTTCGTCACACCATTGAATACATTAAAGTCAGTCAAAAAGATAGTTATTCTATTTTGGATTCTAATCCAGAAACAAGGGGAAATGTTAAAGCAGTCGCTGAAGTGACATCAAGCTACCAACTATCAGATAGGCAAACAATCATTTTGTCTAACCAGAAAAAGCGGCTCCGCCATGCTTATTTTAAGGAGTATACCGCTTTGCAACAACTGTGTTTGTTGCTTTTGACCAGTCAAAAGCAGTCAGTAGGTGGCAACAGAGACAACATACATGGTATCCTCTTTGATGTGGCATGGCTATGGGAGGAATATATAGCGACACTTTTGGGAACAGAGTTTGTCCATCCTAGAAATAAGGCTAACCAGAAAGGGATCTCTGTTTTTTCAAGCGGACGTCGGAAGGTTTATCCAGATTTTTATAGTCCAGAAAAAGGCATTGTTTTAGATGCTAAATACAAACGTTTGGAATTAACAGAAAAAGGCATTGACAGATCGGATCTGTACCAAATAGTAACTTATGCTTATATCTTAAAAGCCAATCTGGCAGGTTTAGTCTTTCCAAGTCAGAACGATAAAGTTGCTAACATGATTGGAGAATTAGCTGGTTATGGTGCTATGCTAAAAAAATGGTCCATTAAAATCCCACAAGGTTGCACTAGCTATGACGCATTTGTAACAGAAATGGCTAAAAATGAAAAGAAATTTCTTGAGACATTAAAGCAATCTTACTCCATCACTACGTAATAGCAAAATGGTTGATGGTCATTTCACAGTTCCCCACCGCCTTCTGGCGGTGTTTTTTCATGCGTGAATTTGGTATAATAGGAGCTAATGAAGCGTGTGAGAAGTGGATAGATCATAGGGACTGGCGAGTAATGTAGGAGGATATCGGAGATGCGATTGGTTTATACGGAGATTGGGCAGGACTTAACAAGCCTTCTGGTCAAGGAGGCGCTAGCGCTGACGGCAGAGGGGCGTCGGGTCTTTTACATTGCGCCCAACTCCCTGTCTTTTGAAAAGGAACGAGCGGTCTTGGAGTTATTACCAGAGGGCGCGTCTTTTGATGTGCTGGTGACGCGGTTTGCTCAGATGGTGCGCTATGTGACTCTCAATCAGGTAGAGGTTAAGGAAAGCATCGACGAGACGGGACTAGCCATGCTCTTTTATCGGGCCTTATCGAGCCTGCCGGAGGATACCTTGAAGGTCTATGGTCGGCTCAAGCAGAACATGGACTTTATCCAGCAGTTGGTAGCTCTTTATAAGGAGTTACAAGGGTCTGGGTTGGCCATAGCAGAGCTGACGAGCCTTGATTCAGCAGAAAAGCAGGCTGACTTGCAGGTCATCTTTCAGACTTTTTATAGCTTGCTGGACCGGGAAAACTATGCATCCCAGAGCAAGGTTCAAACCCTGACCAAGGAAGTTGAGGCAGGGCTTCTTAAAGCTGCCCTCGACCAGATGGCCCTGGTCATCGATGGCTTTACCCGTTTTTCGGCAGAGGAAGAAAACTTGGTCAAGGCGCTTGAGGCGCAGGGGGTACCGATTGTGATTGGGACCTATGCCAGCCAGACAGCTTATCAGGCCAATTATATCTCTGGCAATCTTTATCAGGCTGGGGTGGATTTTCTCCGTCATTTGGCCCAAACCTTTGCCGTTAAGCCTGACTATATCTCAGGTGAGGCGGAGATCGACAGTTCTCTGCACCGCATTTCCCAAAAGTTCGCTAGCCACTATGATTATAGCGAGGACGAGCTAAGCTTGACCGAGGCGGACAAGAAGCGGGTGACCCTTTGGGAGGTGATCAGTCAGAAGGAGGAGGTTGTCCATGTGGCCAAGGCCATCCGAAGGCACCTGCATGAGGGCTATCGCTATAAGGATATTTTGGTCCTGCTGGGGGATGTGGATAGTTACCGCCTGCAGATTGGCAAGATTTTTGACCAGTACGAGATTCCCTACTACCTGGCCAAGGCTGAGCCCATGAGCCAGCACCCGCTGGTGACGGTCGTCGATAGCCTGCTTAGGCTCAAGCGGTACCGCTGTCAAGGGGAGGATTTGCTCAACCTCCTTAAGACCGGTCTCTATGGGGATATGACGCAAGACGAGCTGGACCACTTTGAGCAGTATGTCCAGTTTGCTCAAGTTAAGGGTTGGGCACGCTTTTCTCGGGCCTTTCAGGCCAATAGCGGTGATAAGTTTGATTTGACTGAGCTGAACCGTTTGCGTGAGGCAATCCTGCCGCCGCTCGTGGGGTTCTTACAGGCCAAGCCTCAGACGGGACGGCAGTTCTTGGAGGGATTAATCCAATTTCTGACGGCGGTGCAGTTGCCGCAGAATTTAGCCCGTCTGGTTCAGACAGGGTCGGAGCAAGACCGCGAGCAAGCACAGCAGGTCTGGGAGACCTTTAGCAGGATTTTAGGCCAGTTTGAGGCCATCTTTGGCACCGAGACCATCTCGGTGGAAGAAGGGCTGAGTTTGATATTGTCTGGCATGCTGTCGGCCAACTATCGGACGGTGCCTGCCACCGTCGATGTGGTCAATATCAAGTCCTATGACCTCATTACTCCTAGGGCTAACAAGCTGGTCTTTGCGATTGGGCTCAGTCAGAGTAACTTTCCAAAGCTGGGCAAGAATACCAGCTTGATTTCAGATGAGGAGCGTCAAGCCATCAATGAGGTGGCTGGAGAAACAGTCTTAGAAGTACTTGCCAGAGAACAGGGCAAACGCAATCACTTTACAGCCTTGTCGCTCCTCAATGCAGCGACAGAGCAGCTGGTGCTCTCGACGCCTCAGCTCTTCAAGGAGGCGGAGGAGCAGGTGTCGCCCTACCTGAGTCAATTGGAGGCCATGGGTCTTCCCAAGGTTGAAAAAGGGCGAGCTAGCCTTGAAGCCAGTCCAGCAGATGTCGGCAACTACAAGGGCCTCCTGTCTCAGGTAGTCGAGCTGAATCGGGCAGACTGGGCAGAGGAGATGAGTGCTGACGACCAGACCTTCTGGTCAGTGGCAGTGCGCTACCTGAGAAAGAAATTAGCCGATTCAGGGCTGGCCCTGCCGGAGGCAGGGGCGACACCAAGCTTAGCCACTCAGCCGCTGGCCAAGGACACGCTCAGCCGCCTCTTCCCAGAGGACAAGCCTCTGCGCTTGTCGGCTTCGAGTTTGAACGATTTTTACAATTCAGAATACAAGTATTTTCTGCGCCACATTTTACGCCTAGAAGAAGTGCGCTCTATCGTGCCAGATGCCAGAATCCACGGCAACTTCCTCCACAAGGTCTTTGAGGAAGTTTTAGCGGACACTGGGACAGGCGACTTTGACCGCAAGGTCAGTCGGGCCCTAGAGAAGACCAGTCAGCTGGCGGAGTTTAGGGATGTCTACCAAGAATCCAGTGAAACGGCTTATTCCCATGAGGTGCTTACTGCTATCGCTCAGGCGACAGCGACGGCTTTAAGGGATGACAGCTTGGTGACGACAGTCGGAGAGGAAAGCTCCTTTGAAAAAAGTCTGCTCTTGCCGCAAGGCAAGCCACTCAATATTGTCGGTAAGATTGACCGCATTGACCAATTAAAAACGACAGCAGCACTAGGTGTGGTGGATTACAAGTCTAGCCCGCAGTCCTTTAAGATGGCCAATTTTTACAACGGTTTGAGTCCGCAGCTCATGACCTATGTCATGGCCATGCGGGACAATCCGCATTTGGGGCTGGAGGAGAAGGTTTTTGGGGCCATGTACCTGCACATGACCGATCCGGTGGTACAGCTCAGCAAGATCAAGGATTTGGATGCCATTTTGAAGGCCAGTGAGACCAGCCTGCAGTTCAAGGGTCTCTTTGACGCGGAGGCTAGTCAGGGCTTGACCGGTCAGTACGGTAAGACGGCGAGCACGACCTTTAGCCCTGAGGAGATGGAGATGTTGACCCAGCATACGGAGCATCTCTACCGTCAGGCGGGCAGTCGGATTTTAGAGGGGCATTTTGCCATTAACCCTTATAGCGCTGATGGGCGGTCGGTGGCGGGTGACCAGTACAATAGCATCACGCACTTTGAGGCGGACCAGCACCTTGGTCAGGCACGGTTTTTGGCCAAATTGGGCCGGAAGAAGGAAGACTGGCTGAGCCAGATGAAAGGAGGAGAAGACTGATATGGGATTTGAACCATTTTTAAGCCCAGTAGAGATTGAGGCCCTGCAGGTAGCAGAAGCTCAGTCGGACAAGGTCCAAAAGCGGACCGCTGAGCAGATCGAAGCCATCTATACTCATGGCAATAATGTCTTGGTCTCGGCATCAGCGGGTTCGGGCAAGACCTTTGTCATGGTCGAGCGGATCATTGATAAGATCAAGCGTGGCGTCAAGGTCAACGAGCTCTTTATTTCGACCTTTACGGTAAAAGCGGCTGGGGAGCTCAAGGAGCGCTTGGAGAAGAAGCTATCGGCTGAGATTGCCCAAACCTCGGATCCTGGTCTTCTCCAACACTTGTCTGCCCAGCTGGCCGATGTTCAGACGGCTGATATCGGGACCATGGATGCCTTCACCCAGAAACTGGTCAACCAGTACGGTTACTTGATTGGGATTGCCCCGCAATTTCGGATCTTAACGGATAAGAGCGAGCAAGACCTGCTCAAGCAAGAAGTCTTTAGCCAACTGTTTGAGACTTATTATCAAGGTGAGGACAGGGATGTCTTTTCCCGTCTGGTGCAGAATTTCTCTGGCAGCAGCAAGTCGACCAAGGCCTTTCAGGCTATCGTGGACAAGGTTTATAGCTTTACCCAGTCGACGGCAGACCCAGACGGCTGGCTGCAGGAGACCTTTTTGAAAAGCTATGAGGATTTTCAGACTGAGGCTGACTTGCCGGCTTATATCAAGGACAACCTGGTCAGCAAGATGCGTCAGGCGGCCCAAAATCTGGAAGACTTGACCAACTTGCCAGACTACAAGCAGGTGACGGCCAAGGGAACCCCGACGGCGACCTATCAGAAGCACGAAGCGATTTTCACCCAGCTCTATGAGTGGAGTGCGGCGCCAGATGTCTTTCCGAGTCTGAGTGACCTGGCCCAGACCGTTAAGGCCCTGATCCCTGCAGGGGATGACGTCACCGTCAGCAAGGTCAAGTACCCGATTTTCAAAGCCCTGCATGCAGACCTTATCGACCTCCAGCACTTGACGACTATCTTGGCCTACCAAGGTCAGGCCTTGCCGATGCTCCGACGCTTGCGGGACTTTGTGGCTGATTTTTCAGCGGCTTATCTGGAACGCAAGATTCAGGAGGGGACCTTTGAGTTCTCAGATATCAATCATTTTGCCATTCGGATTTTAAGAGAATTTGGTCAGGTCAGAGACCTTTATCAGGCGCGTTACCACGAGGTGATGGTCGATGAGTATCAGGACAATAACCATACTCAGGAAGCCATGCTCGATTTGCTCTCGAATGGCTCCAACCGCTTCATGGTGGGTGATATCAAGCAATCTATTTACCGCTTCCGTCAGGCAGATCCTCAGATTTTTAACCAAAAATTCAAGCTCTACCAGGAAAATCCAGCTGACGGTAAGCTGATCCTGCTCAAGGAAAACTTTCGTAGTCAAGGAGAGGTCCTAGACAGTACCAATGGCCTCTTTAGCCACCTCATGGATGAGGAAGTCGGGGATATTCGCTACGATGGCACCCACATGCTGGTAGCGGGTAGCGACCGGCAAAAAGTGGCTAATCCTGACCATGTGACCGAGTTGCTTATCTACGACACGGACAGCGAAGAGGAAAGTCTTCTCAGTGAGAGCGATGCAGACGAGTCTGACCTTGGCCTAGGCCTCAACGAGGTCAATCTGGTTATCAAGGAAATCATCCGCCTCCACAACGAAGAGCAGGTCGCTTTTGAAGACATCACGCTACTCGTGCCTTCGAGGACACGCAACAACGGGATTTTAGCGGCCTTTGCCCAGCATGGGATTCCCCTTGTCGCTGACGGGGGCGAGCAACACTACCTCAAATCCTTAGAAGTTCAGGTCATGCTGGATACCCTGCGGGTCATCAACAATCCGCTTAATGACTATGCCCTTGTGGCCCTCTTGCGCTCGCCCATGTTTGGCTTTGACGAAGACGAGCTGGCCCGCCTAGCCCTCCAAATCCGTGAAGGGCAAAAGGCAGCCAACCTTTATGAAAAACTACAGGTTACTCTTGCCAAGCGAGGCGAAGCCCAAGACTTGATTAGTCCCAGTTTTATGGCTAAACTACAGCGTTTTGAAGAAACCTTGCAATCTTGGCGCCAGGCCGCTCGCCTGCGCAGTCTTCATGACCTGATCTGGCAGATTTACAATGACAAGTTTTACTATGACTATGTCGGGGCCTTGGTCAATGGCGAACAGCGCCAGGCCAACCTTTATGCCCTGGCGCTACGGGCAGACAACTTTGAACGAACAGGCTTCAAAGGACTGTCCCGCTTTGTGACCATGATTGACAAGGTCCTTGCCAGTGACAACGACCTAGCCGATGTCCCAGTTAGCCTCCCTAAAAAAGCGGTCCAGCTCATGACCATTCATAAGAGTAAGGGCTTGGAGTTCAAGTACGTCTTTCTCCTCAATATGGACAAGTCCTTCTTTAGCAACAGGCGTGAGCAAGCCTCGCCCCTTTTAATCAGTCGATACAACGGGGTTGGTATCAAGCTGATTGCAGACATGAAGGACCAGTTTGGCGATGCGACCATGCTCCCTCGGGTTCGTGTCAGCATGGATACCCTACCTTATCAGGTGAATCGCCGTGAGGAGCGGATCAATGCCCTGTCTGAAAGCATGCGCCTCCTCTACGTAGCCATGACCCGGGCCGAAACCAAACTTTATCTGGTCGGCAAGGGCAGTCAGGAAAAGCTCAGTAACCTCTACGACAGCAAGTCGGAACATGGCTTTCTGCCCGTCGCAACCAGAGAATCCCTCGAGTCCTTCCAAGCCTGGTTTTTAGCAGTACAGGAAGCTTTCGGCGCCAAAGAAGACCTCCACTACCAGATCCGCTTTGTCGGAGCTGACGAGCTGACTGCAGCAGCCATCGGCAGGCTGACGCAAGCGCAGGCCATCACCCCAGACCACATGGCCCATAACCGCCAATCCACGGACATATCTGCCATGCTGGACCAGCTAGAAGCCGTGGAAAAGCTCAATCAGCGCTACCAAGCAGCCATCACCCTGCCAAGCGTGCGGACCCCCAGCCAGATCAAGGCCTTCTACAAACCTGTTTTAGATGAGGAAGGTCTGGACATCATGGAAGAACTCACAGCAGACAAGGACCTAGAGCTGGCCTTTGATCTGCCGACCTTCGGTACGGACGCCCCTGTCACAGGGGCAGCTGTCGGATCCGCCCTCCATGGCTTCATGCAGCAGGTCCCATTGGACAAGCCAGTTAGCCTAGTAGATCTTGAAGGTCTGGCCGACCAGCTCCGCTTGCCTGAAGCCATCCGCGCTCGACTGGATTTCCAGAAAATCCTTGATTTCCTAGAGTCAGACCTCGGTCAACTCCTTAAAACGCATGCGGCTCAGGTCAAGCGCGAAGCGCCCTTTGCCATGCTAGTCAAAGACCCAGCCAGCCAAGAAGACTTCGTGGTTCGTGGAATTGTGGACGGCTATCTGGTCCTTGATGATCGCATCGTGCTCTTTGACTATAAGACTGACCGTTACCAAAAGTCTCAGGTGCTGATTGAGCGTTACCGTGACCAGATGGCCCTCTACGGGCAAGCCTTGTCTCGATCCTACGGCATTAGCAAGGTGGACAAGTATCTGGTCTTGCTTGGAGGAGCTAAACTGGAAGTTGTTCCAGTTGAGTCATAGCAGTATCAGCCTATGAAAATAACCGATAAGGAGACCTTATGTTAGACCTATCCAACATCCAAAAAGCCTTTCAAGACACTGAGGTCTTAAAAGGCTGTGATTACCAGTTTGAAGCTGGCAAGATTACAGGTATTCTGGGGCGCAATGGCGCCGGGAAGACGACTCTCTTTAATATCATCAATCAAGAACTCGATGCTGACCAAGGACAGGTCAGCTGGGTTCAAGGTGATGACAGTCGCTCATTGACCTCCAAAGACGTTGGTATGGTTTTTGCGGAAAACTACCTGCCTGATTTCTTGACTGGCTATGAATTTGTCCAGTTTTTCTTAGATCTGCATGGAACTGAGGAGAGTTTGACCCCAGATGAGTATTTGGACATGGTGGCCATCGCTCAGGAAGACCGCCACCGGATTATTAAGGGGTATTCATCAGGCATGCAGAGCAAACTGTCCATTTTAGCAGTGGTCATCATGCAGCCTCCCGTTATTTTACTAGACGAGCCCTTGACGTCAGTAGATGTGGTAATCGGTATTCAGCTCAAAAAATTGCTGAAAACCTTAAAGACGGGGCGGGTGATTTTACTATCAACACACATCTTGCAGCTGGCAACAGACCTCTGTGATGAGGTGGTCCTGCTAAAGGATGGTAAACTTCGTCGCCTTGATTTGGACACGCACGATTCTGACTTTGAAGCGCGCCTCCTAGAAGAATTAGAGGACGGGGACAGCCATGACTAATCTGAAACTCTTTCATTTTATCTGGAAACTCAAGGTTGCTCAGACTTATAATAAGATAGCGTACTGGTTACAAAAAATACCATGGTTGGGTCAGCTGATCAGCAACCGCATCTACCAAGGTGGAGCTGTCAAGACAGTCCTTCATTTTGTCAGCATGGTATGGTTTGGGCTCAAACCATTCATAGGGAGTGCTTTCTATCTCACAATTTTGGCAGGGATTGCTATTGGGTTGGAAAACTTGGATTTTGGTTCCTTTGATAGGACTGAGAATTTCTGGCTCTTGCTGTTTGTCCTAAGTCTCATCATGGCTTCAAGCATGAGAGCTATGATTGAGACTAATAAAGAAAGTATCATGGCTGTTAAGCTTTTTCGTCTGCCAGCCCGTTACTACTATCTCTTTCTTTTACTGATAGAGGTAGTGCTATACCTGATTAGTTTCTCACTTGTCCTGTCTTGGTTCTGTCGTGTGATGGGACAGTCAATCGGTCACGCTTGGTCCTTTACGTTACTAACCTTGGGTGTCCGATTATGCCTCAAGTATGGGCTACTTTATCTCTATTTATGGGATAAATCCTCACCTAGCAAATGGCCTGTTGGGGTTATACTAGGATTATGTATCCTAGCCCCTTTTTTGGGATTGAGTCTTTATTTAACTCATTATTCCCAGCCTTTGGCATGGATGGTCAGCCCTCAAGCAGGTATCGTGGGTTTGCTTCTGATTGCAATAGGAGGGCTTCTCTTGTGGCGGACGAGGCTGATTAAAAAAGTAGCTGATCGTTTGCTCCGAATCACAGAGCTCAAGACTATGGATATGGAAGAGATTGCGACAGCCAACCTGCAGGTCAAGGACGATGACTATGATTTGTCTTCCCTAGCTAGTGGAGAAGTAGGCCATCGAACCGCTAAGGGGATTGTCTATCTCAATCAAATCTTTTATAACCGGGTCGGGCCTCATTTGAAGAAGAAAATGCGCCTTCGAAAGCTACTAATCACTGGCTTGATGCTTCTAGCTATGATTGGGACTGTCTTTCTAAAACCTGGTAAGCCGGGAGGGTTCCAAGAACTCTTGCCACAGGTTTTTCCAATAAGTCTAATGCTGGGGTATTTGCTCTATTCAGGCGAACAGTTTACCCGCTTTTGTTTTTATCACTTAGACAGAAAGTTGCTCAAATACCCTTTTTACCGACAGCCTGATCAGGTCTTGACAGCGCTAAAAATCCGTTTTGCTAAATTGGTTAGACTCCATCTGCCCTTGCTCGTTATCGTACTGATTGGAGTAGCGGGAATTTACCTCTTAACAGGTGGTCAATCGTGGTTTGATTTGTTCTTGCTTTTTGGTTTACAAGCCGTTCTCATGCTCTTTTTTAGCCTGTTTCACTTGATTCTTTATTACTTGATTCAGCCCTTTACTGAGGCCATGAAGACCAAGAGTTTCACTTATCAGGCCATCAATGGCGCTGTTTACTTTCTGGCCTTTCACATGTACCGGGTGTCTGTGGGCAAACCCTTAGCTTTTTTCTGGGGGTTTCTACTAGTCATGGCCCTCTCGGTCCCTCTCGGACTTTGGGCGGTTTTGACCTTTGCTCCTAAGCACTTCCGGTTGAGGGATTAGGAGGAGCATCGTCGTTAGAGAACGTAGACAAACCTATTTTCTGTTGATATGACATTAAAAAACTCTGTTAAAGATTTCTTCTAGCGAGCGAAGCGAGTCCAAAACGAAACTTTCCGCCGTAATAAAAGCACCTGAAACCCTAAAGTTTCAGGTGCTAGGAATCTTTGAGACCTTAGGCTCAAAGATTAGGTTTGCTTTAACAGTCTGGGAGACTGTTAAAGGTTGGAAATAGAGCAAGCGATAGCTTGAAACAGACGTCTCGTAGGAAGTCGCTACCGTCCGTAATGACCTAAGGAAAGTTTCAAAAGAGACTTTGTCTTCAATCTGAAAACACCTTGAGCAATTTTGCTCAAGGTGTTTTCTTACTCTGTTAGCGTGATACGCGACGACGAGCAGCTTTCTTACGGTTTTCCTCGATGAAAGCTTCTTTTTCTTCTTCGGGTTGAATCACTTTTTTGTTGAAGGTGTAGACAGCACCCGCTACAGCTGCTACCGTCGCAGCAACACCTGCGGCTATCCCTTTTACAAAACTATTTTTAGCCATGATGGTCTCCTTTCCTCGATAAAGATTCCAATTAAATCAGGTTTTGGAAGTGACTGACTTTTTGTTTGAATCTCATCTTGTGTTATAATAAATAATAGCGAAAAAGTCAGGAATTTTCAAGGAAAAAGATGAAAAAAAAGGTAATAACGGTCTTAGGACCGACGGCTGTCGGTAAGACAGCTTTGGGCATTGAACTAGCCCAGCTTTTTGATGGAGAAATCATTTCTGGAGACAGCCAACAGGTTTATAAGAGCTTGGATATTGGGACAGCCAAAGCAACTGCTGAAGAGCAGGCGATGGCTCGCCATCATCTGATTGATGTCAGAGAAGTGACCGAAGGCTACTCAGCCTTTGACTTTGTTAAGGAGGCGGCACGAGCTATCGAGGATATTACAGCGCGTGGGAAACTGCCAATCATTGTCGGAGGAACAGGCCTCTACCTGCAAAGCTTGCTAGAAGGGTATCATCTGGGTGGTGACATTGATCAGGAACAGGTCTTAGCTTTCCGTAAGGAGTCAGAATCCTTGTCTGACCAAGTATTGAAAGACATGCTGGAGCAAGCCAACATTACCCTTGAACAATTTACCAGACGTCGCGCCATCAGAGCCTTGGAACTTCATCATTTCGGGAAAGACTTGACCAACAGCGATGCGCCTTATGATGTGCTCTTAATCGGCCTCAATGATGAGCGGGGTTTGCTTTATGAGCGAATTAACCAGCGGGTGGATGAGATGGTGAAAAAGGGTCTCTTAGAAGAAGCAAAGCGGCTCTATGATACTTATCCAGAAGTTCAGGCAACCCGTGGAATCGGTTATAAAGAGCTTTTTCAATATTTTGCAGGGGAGGCGGATTTGGAGACCTGCCTTGAGCAACTCAAGCAAAACAGTCGTCGCTTTGCTAAGCGTCAGCTGACCTGGTTTCGTAACCGAATGGCTGTTGATTTTTACCAAGTATCTGAGCCAGATGCCAAAGATAAGATTCTTCGGGCTGTGCGAGACTTTTTGGAGTCTTAAGAAGGAACACTAATGATAGAAACAGAGAAAAAAACAGAACGTGTTATCCTGGTTGGTGTAGCACTCCAAGACACCGTAAACTTTGATATGTCCATGCAGGAGCTGGAAAACCTAGCCAAGACTGCAGGTGCTGATGTTCAAGGAATTTATGTCCAAAACCGTGACCGCTACGACAGTAAGACCTTTATCGGATCCGGTAAGTTGGACGAGATTGCCCAGATGGTTGAAGCCGATGAGATTGACACCATCATTGTCAACAACAGGCTGACACCGCGCCAAAATGTTAATCTAGAGAAGATTCTAGGCGTTAAAGTCATCGATCGGATGCAGCTTATTTTAGACATCTTCGCTATGCGGGCTAGGAGTCACGAAGGCAAGCTTCAGGTTCATCTAGCCCAGCTTAAGTATATGTTGCCCCGTTTGGTCGGTCAAGGCGTTATGCTCAGCCGTCAAGCGGGTGGTATCGGTAGCCGAGGACCAGGTGAAAGCCAGTTGGAGCTTAACCGTCGCTCTATCCGTAATCAGATCCATGACATTGAACGCCAGCTGAAGTTGGTTGAAAAGACACGGTCAACGGTCCGAGAAAAGCGTCTGGAATCAGGTGTCTTCAAACTGGGGCTTATCGGCTATACCAATGCAGGCAAATCAACCATCATGAATCTACTTACTACAAAGAATCAGTATGAGGCTGATGAACTGTTTGCGACCTTGGATGCGACAACCAAGCAAATCCAGCTACAAGACCATTTTCAGGTAACCTTGACTGACACTGTCGGCTTTATTCAGGACTTGCCAACCGAGTTGGTTTCTAGCTTTAAGTCAACCTTGGAGGAGAGCCGCCATGTGGATCTTTTGCTCCATGTTATTGATGCGTCAGATGCTGACCATGCTACGCAGGAAGAAGTGGTTCTTGCAATTCTAAAAGACTTAGACATGCTGGATATCCCACGCTTGACCGTCTACAACAAGGCTGACCTGATCAAAGACTTCCTCCCCACCCTGTCTCCTCATGTTCTTCTGTCAGCCAAGGCACCAGACGCCAAGGAAAGGCTTCAGGAGGTTATTCTGGACAAAATCCGAGAAATGGCGGAGCCGTTTAGTGTGACGGTGCCCTTTTCTAAATCATACCTCCTTCACGATTTGTCCCAGTTTGCTATTATCGACCAGCGTGAGGTGACTGAGACAGGAGAAGAGGTTTCTGGCGTCATTATGCCTGCTAACCGCTGGCGTTTGGAGGTTTTCTATGACTGATTACCTCAAATTAGCGATGGCTCATGGAGGCTTCACAAGCCTTGATAAGGTTTATCTGAAAAAGGCTTTAGCAGATAAATCCCATGCTGAAAAACTTCAATTCATCACACCTCCACCCAGCGTTCTCAACGCTTATTTTGCGGAGATTTATGACAAGCAAGGTCCTCAAGCAGCGACCAACTATTATTGGGAGCTGTCTAGAGCATTGGGCTTGTTCCCCACTAATCCGTCCTTTGCAGAAGAATACCCCTTTGTCCGTCTGAATCTAGGAGGTAAGGCCTATGGCTTTGCCTATCTGTCTAGTGCTTCAGAAAAAGCACAGGTTTTTGCTGAGCAGGCAGAGCCTATGACAGAATCCTTACTCATCCAACTAGCACAACTCTTTCCCCATTATCAGGTCTTTGAAGAAGGAGGTCAGATTTGGATGACGCTTGTTGAGGAGGCCGACATTGATTGGGTTTATCAAGACGGAGCCAGTAGTCTGCTGACCGATATCTGGATAGCAGAAAAGGCGGTTAAATTATCAGGTTTTAATACAGAGGACTTGCTTCAGATAGCTCAAAACTACCAGGGGATGAGGCGCTATCAGTTCACGGAAAACCAACTTACCTTATTAATTACCAATTAGAAAGTTACACATGCACATTCAATTTTTAGGCACATCGGCAGGTCAGCCCTCCAAGATGCGCAATGTTTCCAGTCTCGCCCTTAAATTGCTCGATGAGCTCAATGAAATCTGGCTCTTTGATTGTGGCGAAGGCACGCAAAACCGTATTTTAGAGACGACCATTCGCCCCAGAAAAATCTCAAAAATTTTTATTACCCATCTACACGGAGACCATATTTTTGGCTTGCCTGGTTTTTTATCCAGCCGTTCTTTTCAAGCTAATGAAGAACAAACAGACTTAGACATCTACGGACCAGTCGGGATAAAACGTTTTGTCTTGACCAGTCTCAAAGTAACAGGCACTCGACTACCTTACAAATTGACCTTTCATGAATTAGAGGCCGACCAGCTTGGACTGATTATGGAGAATGACAAGTTTAAGGTTTATGCTGAAAAACTGGACCATACTGTTTTTTGCATTGGCTACCGTATAATCCAAAAAGATTTAGAAGGGACCTTAGATGCGGAGGGTTTGAAAGCTGCCGGCGTTCCTTTTGGTCCTCTCTTTGGTCAGGTTAAAAATGGTCAAAATGTTACGCTTGCAGACGGTCGTGAGATTATCGCATCAGACTATGTGTCGCCACCACGTCCTGGAAAGATTGTCACGATATTAGGAGATACGCGTCGCACAGCTGCTAGTGTTCGTTTAGCAGTTAATGCCGATGTCTTGGTTCATGAGTCAACCTATGGAAAAGGTGATGAGAAAATTGCCCGCAAGCATGGCCACTCTACCAATATGCAGGCGGCAGAAGTAGCGAATGAAGCTAATGCTAAGCGTCTCCTCTTAAACCACGTGTCTGCCCGTTTTCTTTCTCGGGACATCAAGCAGCTTCGTCAGGATGCAGCGACTATTTTTTCAAATGTCTATGTGGTTAACGACTTGGAGGAGTTTGACGTATGAGAACCATTATCATCACAGGAGCAACCGGTGGGCTGGCTCAGGAAATAATCAAGCAGCTGCCAGATGATCAGCTGATTCTGACAGGTCGGAGCCTTGAGAAACTGACCGCTCTTTATCAGACCAGACCGCGGACCAAACTGGTCCAGCTGGATTTGGCTGATAACAATGCCCTCGAGCAATTTGTGGCCGCTTGCTACCAGTCCTATGGACGAATTGATGTCCTGATTAACAATGCTGGGTTTGGTGACTTTAAAGCCTTTGATGAGGTCTCTGACAGCGAAATCAGAGCCATGTTTGACATTGATGTTTTCGCCCTCATGACCCTATCTCGTCTCGTTGGCAAAGAGATGAAGCAACAGGAGCAAGGTCAAATTATCAATGTTTCCAGTGTCTTGGGACTCATGGCAACGAGTAAGTCAACAGTCTATGCAGCAGCTAAGTTTGCTGTGACAGGCTTTTCCAATGCCCTGCGGCTCGAACTGGCAGACCACGGCGTAACGGTCACAACAGTAAACCCTGGGCCCATCCGCACAGGCTTTTTTGACTTAGCTGACCCATCGGGAGATTACCTCAAGCGGGTTGACCGCTATGCCCTTAATCCAGATCAGGTTGCTCGTCAGATTGTAGAGGCTATCAGGACCAAGAAACGCGAGGTAACCTTGCCCTTTATCCTGAAAGTAGCCCATCGTCTTTATACCCTTTTTCCGACCATAGGAGATTACCTGGCTCGGAAGACCTTTAATTATAAGTAACGAATATGAAAAAAGATATTTCCTATGTGCTCTGGGGGCTATTTTGGATCGTCATTGGTCTGGGATTAATGGTTCGCAGGGAGCCTTTTGTGGATGGGATGGTCTATATCACGGGTATCAGTATTTTTTTACTGGGTCTCTTTAAGTTTCCAGAAGCCCTGTTTGCCACCAAAAAATTTCCCCAATTAAAGCATAAGCTCTTTCATTGGGGAGAAGGGCTTGTTCACCTTTTGATTGCAAGTTTAATTGTCTTTATTAGTCCCTACTCAGCGGTATGGCTGGCAAGGTTGGTAGGCCTTTATCAGATGGTTTTAGGCTTGATTGCCTTGCTTAATTATTTGATTTTGCGAAGCGACAGGGTTCCTCGTCGCTTAAACCAACTGATGATCGCTTTTTACAACCTCTTTTTTGGCTTGCTCAGCCTTTTTAATCAATATGATGTACAAGGAACCTTGTTTCGCTTAGGAATCTATTTGATTTTTGTAGGACTGACTTCGATTAATGACGGCCGTCGGATCTTAATTTCACAAGAGAGAGAAACTCGATTTAATCGGAACATTCGTATCAGCGTTCCAGTTATTTTTACCATGTTCTTACCGCATGGGATGATGACCAAAATCAACGCCTTTATCAATGATGAGTTAGACCTGACACCTCAAATAGAGGCTGATGAAGCCTTAAAGGCCCGAAAAAGCGTTTCAGGCATACCAGATTTAAAGGTTTTTATTCATACCGCTAAGACTGGTTTTAATATGGTGGGACACTGCGATATCAGTTATCAAGGCCGAATCTACACCTTTGGGAATTATGATGTGGACTCAGAACGGTTATTTGGAACTATGGGAGATGGGGTCTTAGTCGAAACAAATGAGACATCCTACATTGATTATTGCTTAAGAGAGGCTGACAAGACTCTTTTTGAATACCAGTTGGTGCTAGATGATCAACAACGTCAGGCTTTTGAAGCAAAATTAGCAGACATCAAAGAGCTAACTGTCCCTTGGGAGCCAACCTCTGAGACACAAAAGGCTAGTTATATGGGGCAATTACAGGCGATTCATGGAGCAATATTTTCGAAATTCAAATCAAGTCGTTTCAAGACCTATTTTGTCCTGGGGACCAATTGTGTGCTCTTAGCGGATGAATTGATTGGGACAGCAGGTTTGGACTTGATCCGGATGGCTGGTATCATAGCCCCTGGGTCCTATTTTGATTATCTCGAAAAAGAATATGAAAATCCCAATTCCATTGTGGTTGGGAGGGCCGTCCATAGTCCAGAAATAAGAGCTTTACAAGAAAAAACAGGAAAAACGTTTACATAAAAAGTCTATTTCAATAGCTTGCCAAAGTCTTGGAATTTGTGTAAACTAGACTAATGAATAATCCTTTCAGTAATGAAAGGAACACGTAGGGAGCGAGATAGGCTGAAAGTGTTCAGTTTATTGCGCTCCTCTATCTTTGTCTTAGGAGGATTTATGCGCTTTATTTGGTCTTACTTGAAGAAACATCCCAAGCTCCTAGCTCTTGATGTTTTCGGGGCTTTTATGTTTGTGCTCGTTAACTTGGGTTTGCCAACGATTTTGGCCCGAATGATTGATGAGGGCTTGATTGGAAATCGGCCTGATCGGTTGTATTATTGGGCAGTCGTCATGTTAGCTGTTATTATTGTCGGTGGGTTAGGCCGGGTTGTTTTAACCTATGCTTCCAGTATGATGACAACGACCATGATTAAGGAGATGCGTGCAGACTTATATGAAAAACTGCAAGCCTACTCCCACCACGAGTATGAGCAAATTGGAGTATCTTCTCTGGTGACACGGATTACCAGTGATGCCTTTGTCCTCATGACCTTTGCAGAGCAAGCCCTTCGAATGGGGGTCATTACCCCGCTGATGATGACCTTTTCTATGGTTATGATCATTCTTTCAAGTCCCTCTTTAGGTTGGGTTGTTGCGCTTTGTATTCCTTTTTTAGCGGTCACGGTTTGGTATATTGCCCACAAAACGGGTCCTTTATCTGAGAAGCAACAGAAAACCTTGGATAAAATTAACCAATACGTTCGTGAGAATCTGACAGGCTTGCGGGTTATTCGTGCCTTTGCTCGTGAGGATTTTCAAGAAGAGCGTTTTGGTAAAGCTAATGAAAGCTACGCAGACACCTCCAGCAAACTTTTTCGTTTGACTGGTCTAGGGGAGCCACTCTTTGTTCAACTGATCATTGTCATGATTGTGTTGATCGTCTGGTTTGCCTTGCCACCGATTAGCCGAGGAACCTTGCAAGTTGGTAATTTAGTAGCCTTTATCGAATATGCCTTTCATGCTTTGTTCTCTTTCCTTATGTTTGCGAATCTCTTTACCATGTACCCACGGATGGCGGTATCAGCTAAACGCCTCAAAGAAGTTCTAGACATGCCTATTTCGATTGACTCCAACGAAAACGGTGTTACTGAAACGGAAACTAAGGGCTATCTTGAGTTTGACAATGTCACCTTTGCCTATCCAGGGGAGACAGAGAGCCCAGTCTTACAAAACATTAGCTTTAAGACCAAGCCTGGTGAGACCATTGCCTTTATTGGATCAACAGGTTCAGGGAAGTCTTCCTTGGTTCATCTGATTCCACGCTTTTACGATATCACGTTTGGACGTATTTTGGTGGATGGTGTAGATGTTAGAGATTATAATCTTAAGGCGCTCCGCCAGAAGATTGGCTTTATTCCCCAAAAAGCTCTGCTCTTTACAGGGACAATCGGGACGAATCTGCGTTACGGAAAAGAAGATGCGACTCTTAATGAACTTGATCAAGCGGTTGATGTCTCTCAGGCAGAAAACTTTGTCAAATCGACTGAGAAAGGCTATGACCATCATCTTGCAGAAGGAGGAAGTAACCTCTCAGGCGGTCAAAAACAGCGTCTGTCCATTGCTCGTGCAGTCGTTAAAAAACCTGACATCTATATCTTTGACGATAGCTTCTCAGCACTGGACTACAAGACAGATGCTGAATTGCGTCGCCGTCTCAAGGAAGTAACGGGTGATGCGACAGTTCTGATTGTAGCTCAACGCGTTGGGACCATTATGAATGCGGACCAAATTATTGTCCTCAATGAAGGTGAAATTGTTGGCCGTGGGACACACGACGAGCTGATGGTCTCCAATGACATCTATCGTGAGATTTCCGAAAGCCAACTCAATAATCAAAGTTTAACGGAAGGAGATGCCTAGTATGAATACAGAAAATGCCTTTAAACGCCTCTGGCACTATTTAAAAAATTACCGTGGTTCTCTCTTTCTTGCTATCTTTTTCAAGGTTTTAAGTGCAGCCATGAATGCTCTAGAACCCTTGATTTTTGGTCTCATCATTACTGAAATTACCTTTAACGTCCGTGACATGCTGGCAGGGGTAGAAGGTGCTGGTATCAATTACCGCTACATCATCATCGTCTTGGTCATCTACTACATTCGAGGAACCCTTTATTCGATTGGGTCCTGGTATGCCAATGTCTTTATCACTAAAGCTGTTCAGTCCACCATTCGTGACCTCCGCAATGAGATGAGCCGCAAGATTAACAGTATTCCAACCTCATACTTTGACCGTCATCAGTTTGGGGATATGTTAGGGCGTTTTACTTCGGATGTCGAAACGGTATCTAACGCTCTGCAGCAGTCCTTTTTACAGATCGTCAATGCTATTTTAACGGTAGTCCTTGCGATCTCCATGGCTGTCTACATTAATCCGGGACTATCTCTTATTGTTATTGTGAGTATCCCCTTAACCTACTTTTCAGCCCGTTTTATCATGGGCAAATCCCAGCCATACTTTAAACGTCAGGCCAAAATTTTGGGAGACATGAACGGCTTTGTTCAGGAAAACCTGACAGGCTTTAACGTTATCAAACTTTATGGGCGAGAGGACCATTCAGAAACTGAGTTTGGTGAGATTCTAGAGGATTTACAGGCGACTGGCTTTAAGGCTAGTTTTGTATCTGGTATCATGATGCCAGTCCTCTCTACCATCTCAAACCTGGCCTACCTTGCTGTAGCTCTCTTCGGTGGTTTCCAAGTTCTGTCAGGAACCTTGACGGTCGGTAATCTCCAAGCCATGGTTCAATATGTTTGGCAGGTCAACCAGCCCATTCAAACCATTACTCAGCTAGCGGGTATCTTACAGTCTGCCCAGTCTTCTTTGGAACGCATCTTTGCCGTTTTAGACGAAGCAGATGAAACTTCAGTTGTGACCGAGACCCTTGAGGCAGCTCTAACAGGGCAGGTTTCTTTTGAGCAGGTGGATTTCCAATACTTACCGGATAAACCTCTGATTCGTGATTTCAATCTTGAAGTCAAACCGGGCGAGATGATAGCCATCGTTGGGCCGACAGGAGCAGGAAAAACGACCTTGATTAACCTTCTCATGCGTTTCTACGATGTGACGTCAGGCGCTATTAAGGTGGACGGTCATGATATCCGTAATTTATCCCGTCAAGAATATCGAAAAAACTTTGGCATGGTCTTGCAGGATGCCTGGTTGTATGAAGGTACCATCAAGGAAAACCTGCGCTTTGGTAATCTGGAAGCAACGGATGAAGACATTATTGCTGCTGCAAAAGCTGCCAATGTCGATCACTTTATCAGGACACTACCAGGTGGCTACAACATGGAAATGAACCAAGAATCCAGCAACATCTCCTTGGGACAAAAGCAACTCTTGACCATTGCGCGTGCCTTGCTGTCTGACCCTAAAATCTTGATTCTGGACGAAGCGACATCATCTGTCGACACCCGCCTAGAACTCTTGATTCAAAAGGCCATGAAACGCCTCATGGAAGGCAGAACCAGCTTTGTCATTGCCCATCGTTTGTCAACCATCCAAGAAGCGGATAAGATTTTGGTCCTCAAAGACGGTCAAATCATCGAGCAGGGAACCCACACCAGCCTTCTTGAAGACAAAGGGTTCTACCATGATCTTTATTACAGTCAATTTGCTAAATAATTGTCTCTATCAAAGTAAATGGTTGGTCAAAGGAGAAATCAGCTAATGCTTTTCCTACTTATTACACCATGGTATAATAAGTAAAAAGAATTTAGAAAGAATATGATAAATGGCAGATTTTTGGACGGCTCAGGAAGCTTCTCCACCCAGCATTGGGTATGAATGGAGACTTCTTTTGCTCTTTTCCCTCTGGGTGTTTGCCCTTTTAACAAAATTTTTTCGGAAGCAACCGCTTTATAAGGGTTTCTTTTTCAGCCTGCAGGTGCTTCAAATAGTTGCCCTCTATAGTTGGTACTTGGCATATAGGTTCCCTTTATCCATTAGCCTTCCTTTATACCACTGCCGGTTGGCTATGTTTGGTTTGCTTTTATTACCTGACCGCTCACCTCTGAAGCAGTATTTTGCTACCATGGGCATTGTAGGAACAATTTTAGCCTTTGTATACCCCATTTTGGATAACTATGCCTTTCCTCATTTAACATTTTTTACTTTTTTTCTGGGTCATCTTGCCCTCTATGTCAACAGTCTTCTTCATTTATCGAAAATGGAGGATGGTAGGAGCAACTTGTCAGTAGGGAAAATAGTAAACAATACGCTTTTGATCAATATAGTCCTTGTTGTTGTTAACCAGTTGACCGGAGGAGACTATGGCTTTTTAAGACATCCTCCAGTTATAGGAGGTCACTCCATCATCTCTAACTATATCCTTGTCACTATGGGATTGTCTGCCTTATTGGTCTTTACCCATCAACTATTACAGGTTAAACCTAGTTTGAAAATGAAAGTCCTTAGCAAGTATGGCTAAGGACTTTCTTAGTTATCAGCATTGCATTAGATAGCCTTTTTCGCTATAATAAAAAGGATGAAAATATCAATCACCGTTAGAGGGGAAATCCCATGTAGAACGATTAGATAAGCTTTGAAAACGACTAGAAGACTAACAGAAATGAGACACAGATGAACTTACAAGAAGAAATAAAAAAACGCCGCACCTTTGCCATTATCTCTCACCCGGATGCGGGGAAGACGACCATGACCGAGCAACTGCTCTATTTTGGCGGTGAAATCCGTGAAGCAGGGACAGTAAAAGGAAAGAAAACCGGAAACTTTGCTAAGTCTGACTGGATGGATATTGAGAAACAACGGGGAATTTCAGTGACCTCATCCGTTATGCAGTTTGACTATGATGGCAAACGGGTCAATATCCTGGATACCCCAGGGCACGAAGACTTCTCAGAGGATACTTATCGAACCCTGATGGCGGTGGATGCCGCGGTCATGATCGTGGATTCCGCTAAGGGTATCGAGGCGCAGACTAAAAAACTCTTTGAGGTTGTTCGCCACCGCAACATTCCAGTTTTTACCTTTATCAACAAGTTGGACCGTGATGGTCGGGAGCCTCTGGACCTCTTAGAAGAACTCGAAGAAGTCCTTGGTATTGCCAGCTATCCTATGAACTGGCCAATCGGTATGGGCAAATCCTTTGAAGGCCTCTATGACCTTTTCAATGAACGCTTAGAGCTCTATAAGGGTGAGGAGCGCTTTGCTAGCTTTGAAGATGGCGACAAGCTCTTTGGCAATAACCCCTTTTATGCCCAAGTCCTTGAAGACGTTGAACTCCTCTCAGAAGCTGGAAATGAGTTTTCAGAAGACGCCATCTTGGATGGCAAACTGACGCCAGTCTTTTTTGGCTCTGCCTTGACCAATTTTGGTGTCCAGACCTTCCTTGAAACCTTTCTCAAATTTGCCCCAGAACCGCATGGTCATAAAACGACCGATGAGCAGGTCATCGACCCGCTCAATCCGGATTTCTCAGGCTTTGTCTTTAAAATTCAGGCCAATATGGATCCTCGTCACCGTGATCGCATTGCCTTTGTTCGTGTGGTCTCAGGCCAATTCGAACGCGGCATGGCGGTCAATCTGCCACGGACAGGCAAGGGTGCTAAGCTGTCTAATGTGACCCAGTTTATGGCGGAAAGCCGTGAAAATGTGGAAAATGCGGTCGCTGGCGACATCATTGGGGTATACGATACAGGTACCTACCAGGTAGGGGATACCCTGACCGTTGGCAAGAACAAGTTTGAGTTTGAACCCCTACCAACCTTCACTCCTGAAATCTTTATGAAGGTGGCAGCTAAGAATGTCATGAAGCAAAAATCCTTTCATAAAGGGATTGAACAGCTAGTCCAAGAAGGAGCTATCCAGCTCTACAAAAATTACCAGACCGGTGAGTACATGCTGGGCGCTGTCGGACAGCTCCAGTTTGAAGTCTTCAAACACCGCATGGAAGGCGAGTATAACGCTGAGGTCGTCATGACGCCGATGGGCAATAAAACCGTCCGCTGGATTAAGCCTGAAGACTTGGACGAGCGCATGAGCTCTAGCCGTAATATCTTGGCAAAAGATCGTTTTGACCAGCCTGTCTTCCTCTTTGAAAATGACTTTGCCTTACGCTGGTTTGCGGATAAGTATCCAGACGTTGAGCTCGAAGAGAAGATGTAAGGTTTAAACCAAGGCACCAAAGGATGTTTTATTGACTTATTAGGGAACGCCCCTGTAACTATCAGGTTGTTCGAACGACCAGTTCGTTTTCCTGAAAGAGGGCAATAGTATGCATGAAGAGAGGAGACTCCTATGGATCGCCACTGGATAGAAAATCTGCCCAAAGTAGACTTACACTGCCATCTGGATGGCTCAATACCACTAGCGACTCTTGAGGCAATAGCTGAAAAGGATGGTCTCATCTTTGACGCTAACAAGGCAGTGGCTCCAGATAAATGCACCAATTTAGCAGACTATCTGACCTGCTTTGATGCGATTTTGCCATTACTGCAAACAGTTGAGAACCTTGAACTGGGGACTTATGCTTTGGTGGAAAGCTTAGCAGCGGAACAGGTGCAATACGCTGAAATCCGTTTTGCCCCATTATTGCACCGGCACCAAGGCCTGACCATCGCCCAAGTAATCTTAGCGGTTTGTCAGGGGATTTCTCGGGCTCGTCAAGAGTTTGACATCCAGGTGAACCTCATGATTTCTGGTATGCGCCACCATAGCGAGGAGCAAAATCTAAGCTTGGTCCAGGAGGCCATCCAGCAGTCCTTTCCTTATCTGGTCGCCTTTGATGCGGCTGGAGACGAAGCTGCTTATGATAATCAGGTCGTGGCTACTTATATTAAAGCTGCCAAGGCGGCAGGATTTGCTATTTCCCTCCATTCAGGCGAATGTGGCTGTGCCCACAATGTCTATGAGGCTATGCAGTTAGGAGCGTCTAGAATAGGACACGGGGTTGCCATCGCAGATGATCCTATGATTTTAAACCACGTCGTTCAAGAGGGAATTGTTCTAGAACTCTGCCCAATTAGTAACCTGCAAACCAATGCCATTTCTTCCTGGACTGACTATCCCTTGCATTATTTTTTAGATCAGGGTGTTAAGTGTACGATTAATACAGACAATCGTACAGTATCGCAGACTACCCTGACTAGAGAATTCCTGACCTTAAGTAAGCAATGCGGACTCACAAGAAAGCAAGTAGAGCAGTTGTCTTATATTGCCATTGAGGCTAGCTTTGCAGATGAAGTTACCAAAAGTCATCTAAGGGATGGACTTGATAGCTATTTTAGAAACGAATAAGGGATCTGATAGCTGTAGAAGCCGTACTATCATTTAGTACACTTCTGTGTATTGTTTAAACTACAAACTTGGACGTTTTTGACTGCATTTGATGAACGTCAGCTTTATCTCCCTTTTATATTACCTAGTTTACTTTAGTATAAAGTCACTGTTGTGTGACTGTTTGTCTCAAGAACATCAACAAAAAACCGTTGAGCCTATTATTTCAGGACACAACGTTTTTTGGTATTTTCTATTTTAAGGGAATACTATCTTTGCATAGCTGCAATATCAATCGCGCTGACTAGAGCGACAACGACGAGTGGATCTACAGAAGGCTCGACGATGTCACACTCATAGCCACCACCTTGTAATAAGCCTTGTTTGCCGATCTCGGCAATAATTTGTCCAGCTTCATCCTTAATCGTGTACTGACGAGTAAGGAATTTGCCCTCTAATTTCCAATCAAGCCCCGAAATAGTAAACTTTGGTGTTACAGAGACAGTCTTTTTCTTGATATTGGCAATTTTGTCGTTACCTTTAAAGATATCATAGTTATAGGTCAAGCCAACTCTTTGCTTAATTTGGGCTAACTCCTTATCAGAAGCGTCTGTAATACTGCTTTTAGCTCCAAACATCAGGTTCTTACTACGAACTTTATAAATCAACGTATCAGCTTCATCGTAAATATCTAAAGCGTGTTTTACCAAGGAACCAGTTAATTGAAAAACTAACTTCATGTTAATCTCCTAAATGAATATTTTTTTATCACTATAGCATAGATTGCTGATAACTGGCAAATGATTTGATTATCAAACGATTTAAAAGTAAGCTACTGTTAGAGTTTTAAGAGAAGATATTAGGAAAATAAAACGCCAAACGTGAGCGTTGCTCAGGTTTGGCGTTTGGATTAGTCAGTAGAGTTGTTTTTCTTTCGGTTAAATAAGGGCAGATCCATATTAGCCATCTTTTCTTCGGAAATTTTCATTCCGTCAGATACCCATTTCACTAAGGTTGAGACAATGGCAGAGCTCCAAAATGAGTTGAGATAAGAATTTGCTTCGCTTGTTTCAGTTGACTGGCATCCCTTATCTGGTTTGCTGAGAAAGTCGGAAACCAGGGCACTCATTTTTTTTTCTAAGTTATGCTGAAAAGCAACACGTAGGAGACGAGCCTCCTTTTTGGCTTCTTGAAAGAGAGTTAGCCAAGAAAATTGGGCATTTGTTTTTTTAGAAGAAGTCTTCACTTCCGTGAACATGCGTCTCACCACTTTATCTAGCATTTCTTCTAGCATCTGTTCTTTAGATTGATAATTGCGGTAAAAGGCATTACGAGAAACACCAGCTTTCTCGACGAGTTCAGAAATTGAAATTTTAGTAAGCTCTTTTTTTTCCATTAAAAATAGTAGAGCTGTCTCTAAAGATTCTCTGGTAATCTGATTGGACTCTTTGTTCCGTTCTTGGAGGTGCTCTGTCGACTTTTTCTTTACTGGCATATTAGACATGACACTTCTCCTTTCTTTGTGACATCACAAGCTTTTTAGTCTACAAATAATAACGATTACATGATATAATTTTAATGATAAACCTCTTAAATGTCAAATTAAAAATGAAGTGATAAAGGGAAAGCTATGACTTGGAAAATTATTGCGGATTCCTCAAGTGAATTCAAGACACTAGATCAACTACCAAATGCTACACAATACGAACGTGTTCCTTTGACGATTTCTGTCGGAGATCAAACCTTTGTGGATGATGCTCAACTCGATATCGACCATATGATGGAAGTGATGTATGCCTCTTCGACAGCAGCCAGCTCAGCCTGTCCTAATACCGAGGATTATCTCCAGTCCTACCAAGGATCTGATAAGATTTTTGTTGTCACCGTTACAGGAACGCTTTCTGGGAGTTTCAATGCTGCCCGGGTTGCAGCAGAAATGTATAAGGAAGACCATCCAGACGCTCGAATACATCTCATTGACTCAAAATCTGCGGGTGGCGAAGTGGACTTGATTGTCTTAGAGTTGAGACGCTTGATTAGTGAAGGCTTATCTTTTGATGAAATTGTTCAAAAGATTACTGACTATCAAAACAAAACGAAGCTTATCTTTGTCTTAGCTAAGGTAGATAACCTGGTCAAAAATGGCCGTCTTAGCAAGGTCGTCGGGGCAGTTGTCGGTCTTCTAAATATTCGCTTGGTTGGTGAAGCAAGTGCTGAAGGAACCTTGGAAATGCTCCAAAAAGCGCGTGGTCATAAAAAATCTGTGACTGCTGCCTACGATGAGATGGTCAAGTCAGGCTATAAAGGTGGCAAAGTGATTATTGCCCATCGAAACAATGTGAAATATGTAGATCAAATCTCTGAGTTGATCACCGCTAACTTTGCTCAAGCAGATATTCAGGCTTATCCTACATCAGGTCTTTGTTCCTTCTATGCGGAAGAAGGCGGTATTCTGATGGGCTATGAAATTTAAGGTAAGTCCTGTAAGAAAACTTAATATTTAAAAAAGTGTCAGTTTAATAATTGACACTTTTTGTGTTCTGTGATAAACTGATGTTAGCTTTAAAACTAACAAAAAGGAGAATGCTATGTTTCAAGGAGAACGTCTCAAGAACTTACGGCAAGAACGCCAACTCAAACAAACAGATATGGCTAGACGTTTGGGGATCAGTCGTGCCTCGTATTTTAATTGGGAATCGGGTAAGACGAGGCCCAACCAAGCTAATTTGAAACGCCTGAGTGAGATTTTAGGTGTGGCAGAGACCTATTTTTTCTACGATGATACGATTACTGAAATTTATACCCAGCTGACTCCTACCAATCAGGAGAAAACAGTAGCTTATGCCAGTGATTTACTAGTTGCACAGAAGGTTACACCTCTTATTGAGCCGACAACTGACGTACCAAAACGAAGATATGCCTACAAGGTCTATGAAAAAATGTCTGCTGGTACAGGATTCAGCTACTTTGGTGACGGTAACTATGACACTGTTTATCACGATGAAGAAATTCCACATGACTTCGCCTCTTATGTTTTTGGGGATTCCATGCTACCGCAATTTTTAAATGGTGAGGTCGCTCTCATACGTCAAGGCTCCTTTGACTATGATGGGGCTATTTATGCTCTTGAATGGGATGGGCAAACCTATATTAAAAAGGTTTATCGGGAGGAAGACGGCCTTCGACTGGTTTCTCTCAATAAAAAATATGCAGATAAATTTGCTCCCTATGATGAAGAACCGCGTATAATCGGTAAGATTGTTGGTCATTTTATGCCGATGGAATTTCAATAATTTAGGAGAGTAAAAGATGGGTTATATCGATTACAGCCGTGAGCCCAGATCAGACATAGCCTTCATTGACATGAAATCCTTTTATGCCAGTGTTGAATGCGTGGCAAGAGGGCTGAACCCCTTAACGACCTCTCTGTGTGTGATGAGTCGCACCGATACCTCCAAAGGATTAATTTTAGCGTCATCACCGACCTTTAAAGCTGTTTTTGGTAAGTCCAATGTAGGAAGGGCCTATGATCTCCCTTTTGATATCGTTACACGAAAATTTAATGTTCAAAAAGCCCGTCAAGAAGGAATCTCTATTACTCGAGAATATGTCGAATTTATTGAAAAATGGGCTCAGAGAACCTTTATTGTCCCACCTAGGATGGATGAGTATATTGCTCAAAATATGCGAATTCAGAAAATCTTTCAAGATTTTGCCAGTCCCAGTGATATTTTACCTTATTCTATTGATGAGGCTTTTATCGATTTAACCGGTTCACTGAACTATTTTATTCCAGAAAAAGACTTGTCGAGGCGTCAAAAATTAGATTTGGTCTCAGATCAGATCCAATATCAAATTTGGAAGGAAACAGGCGTTTATGCGACAGTTGGGATGAGTAATGCTAACCCGCTCTTGGCTAAACTTGCCTTAGATAACGAGGCCAAAAAAACTCGTACAATGAGGGCCAATTGGTCTTATGAAGAGGTTGAATCCAAGGTTTGGACCCTGCCTCATTTAACAGATTTCTGGGGAATTGGGTATCGAACAGCTAAGCGTTTAAATCGTTTGGGCATCTATACCATTAAAGAGCTAGCCAATGCTAACCCAGATAGGCTTAAAGAAGAATTTGGGGTTGTGGGAGTTCAACTTTGGTTTCATGCGAACGGTGTTGATGAGAGTAATGTCCATGAAGTATACAAACCCAAATCTTCAGGTCTGGGAAATGCCCAGATATTGCCCAGAGACTACAACGATCAAAAGGAAATAGAGTTGGTCCTAAAAGAAATGGCCGAGCAGGTTGCAACTCGTCTGCGCAAAAAAGGCAAAAAAACAACCCGCGTCTCTGTCTATGTTGGTTATTCAAGAACAGATAGACAAAAGGCTATCAAGGCGCAAACTACTCTCGATCCGACTGCTTCCACCCGGATTTTAGCTGAAACAGCTGTGCAATTGTTTCGATCCAAGTATCAGGGCGGAGCAGTTAGAAGAATCGGTATTCGCTATTCCTGTTTTGTAGATGCAGCGGTAACCGTCATTTCCTTGTTTGATGATTTAAAGGAATTGGATAAGGAAGACGATTTGCAAGAGACTATTGATCTCATTAGAGAAAAATTTGGTTTTATCTCTGTTCAGAAGGCTAATATGCTGACAAGTGGTTCACGTGTTAAGGCACGCAGTCTGTTAACAGGAGGTCACGCTTCTGGCAGTGCAGGAGGATTGGATGGTTTAAAATGATAGGAAATGTAGATCGTCAGTATTTACCCTTTGACTCTGCTAAAGATTATTACGATAGAGGGATGTTGAAATGGATGGGTTTCTTTTTGTCTGAGTTCAACACAGCCATGGATCACTTTGGGAATCAAATAACTTTATCAGAAGCGCTACCTCTTTCTGAAAAAATGCGAGTCTTAGGTCAATTATATCTTCAAGGGCTAGAGAGTGTTCTTATCTGTCAAAAAGATCAACAGTTAGTCAAGCATCAAGGAATCATCAAGGATATGAACAGCTATTATGTCCTTTTTGAGAGTCAGGAGGGTTATGTGCAGGTTCCTTATGAACGCATTTTAGCAATAGAATTAATTGAGGAAAACCATGGATGAACGACGATACATGCAAAACCAACTTCAGATAGATTTACGATCGGAATCTTTTTATCAATTGCAGGAGGACTTTTACCAATACTCTATTATAGATACGCCGTTAACCTTTTTGATTGATGATATCTTAGCAAGTATGGCTCAACGGCAGAGAAATTACTTTACACTATCAGCTAAAAAAAGTCAAGATGGTCAGGAGCATCGCTTTTATTTCACGGTTTCTAGCTATCCAGAGAATCGTTTAGTTAGACTCTATACCTATGACGGGATGGATAGCAGACTGACTAGAGTTGAGAAGACAGGTTAAATTGGTTATATTTTGAGGCTTGTGCTATAATAAGTCTATTATATTGCGTGGAGGCGTAAGAGTGAAAATAGTCATTGCCGGTGGTGGTAAGGTTGGAGAAGTACTCTGTACAGAGTTAGCTAATCAACACAATGATATTGTTCTTATTGAGAAAAACCCTGATGTTCTAGATTATATGATTGATAACTATGATATCACCGGTCTAGTCGGAAATGGTGCAGCCTACGATATTCAAGTCGAGGCAGGCGTTGAGGATGCGGATGTTTTTATTGCAACAAGTCAATCAGATGAAATAAATATCATTTCTGCCATCATGGCAAGAAAAATTGGAGCGAAACATACCGTAGCTAGAATTCGAAATCCTGAATATGCAACCCAAGTCGATTTTGTCCGTGATAGCTTAGGAATTGATATTCTAATCAATCCAGATTTTTCTGCAGCTAGGGACATTGCTGCCATCATCAAGTATCCGTCCTCCTTGAGTGTTGAAACATTTATGGGTGGGCGCATCAATTTGATAGAATTTGAAATTTCTTCTCAATCTTCCTTAGTCGGTATTCCTTTAAGTGATTACAAAGCGAAATTTGGCACGGTCCGAGTTTGTATTATTCATCGAGGAGACGACATCATGATTCCAAGAGCTGACAGTCGTCTTCAAGCAGGTGATAGAGTCCATGTTGCAGGACTTGTGAAGGATTTAGGGAAGTTCCGTCAATGCCTTTTGGATGATGAACGTCAAAATAGGAGTGTTATGATTGTTGGCGGTGGTCGTATCACTCATTATCTTTTGAAACTATTGACCAAGGAACGTATTGATACTAAGGTTATAGAATTAAATCAAGAAAGATGCGAGATACTGAGTGCAGAGTGGCCAGCAGCAACGATTGTCCAAGGAGATGGGACGGACCCCTCACTTTTGGATGATGAAGGGATAACAGATTATGACGCTTTCGTCTCTTTGACAGGTATTGATGAAGAAAATCTCATCACATCGGTTTATGCTAAACATGCTGGTGTCAAAAAGGTGATTACGAAGATGAACCGAACTAAAATTCTTAAAATTTTAGGAGATATCAGTATCAAGTCTATCATCACCCCAAAACAATTGATTGCCAATGATATTGTAAGATTTATCAGATCCCGTGCCAATGCTCAGGGATCTAATGTAGAAGCCTTATACCGATTAGCAGATAATCAGGTAGAGGCCTTACAGTTTCGGGTCACTAGAGATTCGCGAGTATGTGGGACTCCATTACAGAGTTTGAAACTTCGGAAGGATTTATTAATTGTCAATATTATGCGAGATGAGGAATTAATCTTTCCGAATGGGTCAACCATACTGCAACCTCATGACCGTGTTATTCTGGTAACGACAGATAATCAGCTGACAGATATCAATGATATTTTGGAGGCCTAGGGATGAAGCACTCACTTATTCGTTATTTTATTGGCAAACTATTGCAGGTTGAAGCTGTCTTGCTGGCTCTTCCTTTGATAGTCAGTTTTATCTATCAAGAGAGTAGTCGTCAAAAATTAGCTTATGCCAGTGTCATATTAGGACTTCTTGTTTTAGGCAGCTTATTATCCTTTAAAAAACCACCGCAATTGAGACTCAATGCTCGTGAAGGTATTTTTACTGTAGCTTTGTCATGGATCTGTTTATCGATGTTCGGAGCTCTTCCATTAGTGTTTTCTGGTGAAATACCTAATTTCTTTGATGCTTTTTTTGAGATTGCTAGTGGTTTTACAACAACTGGATCGAGTGTTTTATCTGATTTGTCCACACTGGCGAAATCGTCTTTATTTTGGCGAAGTTTTACCCATCTCATCGGGGGAATGGGGATTCTTGTGTTTACCTTGGCCATTCTTCCAAATTCAGGATCAGATACCGTACAACTGATGCGGGCAGAAGTTCCAGGTCCAGTCTTTGGAAAAATTGTTTCAAAATTAAGTCAGACTGCACGTATCCTGTATACGATTTATGTTTCTCTAACAGCTATTTTAGTCCTTGTCTTGTGCCTATCAGGAGTTCCTCTATTTGATAGTTTATTGCTATCGTTTGGAACTGCAGGAACAGGAGGATTTGGAGTTAATAATGCTGGATTTTCTATTTATCCACATCCAGAGCTAGTAGAGTGGATTATTGGATTAGGAATGCTCTTATTTGGAGTTAACTTTAATCTCTATTATTACATGCTCATTGGATATGGCCTTTCGGCCTTTAAAGATGAAGAATTTAAAACTTATCTAACCCTTGTCGGAGTTGCCACGCTGGCAGTGACGGTTGGCATAACTGGGTTTTATTCTAGCAACTCTGACGCTCTGCGAACAGCATTCTTTAATGTGGCTTCGATTATGACAACAACAGGATTCGCAACAGCAGACTTTAATCAATGGCATCTAATTACTCAGATGATTCTTATCCTATTGATGTTTATTGGTGGGAGTGCTGGTTCAACTGCTGGAGGACTCAAGGTAACTCGAATTATCATTTATGCTAAGATGGCGCTAGCAGAATTGCGCCGAGTTGGTCAGCCTCGTCGTGTTGTATCTCTCCGGTTCAACCAAAAAGTCATTGAAAAATCTACTCAGGTAAATCTTAGTCATTATCTGCTTATCTATATTGTCGTATTCATATTGATATTGTTTAGTGTTGCATTGGAGTCCAAGGACTTTACGACTGCCTTTACAGCTGTAGCTGCAACTTTTAATAATATTGGTCCAGGTTTAGGAGAAGTTGGACCGCTGGCCAATTTCTCTGCTTATTCCAATTGGAATAAGTTAGTTCTAACTTTTTCCATGTTGGCAGGTCGTTTAGAAATCTACCCTATTTTAATTCTTTTTGCACCAGCAACGATAAAAGGATTATTTAAGCAAAAAAATTAAAATATTATTGATGGTTGCCTAGTGTTTATTGGCAACCGCTTTTTTATTTTATGGTACAATACAGTTAGTAACTCTACCATCAAAAGGAGATTTAAAATGGAAAAAATCAGACTCGGACAATTCGATTTAGAAGTGTCACGTTTAGCCCTCGGTTGTATGCGATTAGCTGGTGTAGATTTGGAAAAAGCCAAGGAAGTAATCAAGACCAGTCTTGACTTAGGTATTAACTTTTTTGACCATGCCGATATTTATGGTGGCGGGCAGTCAGAAGTTCTCTTTGGGCAAGCTATCAAGGAGTTAGGCGTTAAACGGGAAGACATCATCATTCAGTCAAAATGTGGGATCCGCCGAGGCTTCTTTGACTTCTCAAAAGACTACATTCTGGAATCTGTTGATGGCATTTTAGAACGCCTACAGACAGACTATTTGGATGTCTTGGTCTTGCATCGCCCAGATGCTCTCTTAGAACCTGAAGAAGTTGCTGAAGCTTTTAAAACATTAAAAGCTAGTGGTAAAGTGCGTTATTTTGGGCTTAGCAATGTCAATAGCTACCAGATTGAGTTGCTCCAAAGTTATCTGGATGAGCCACTCTTAGTTAACCAATTGCAACTCAGCATTGCCCACACTCCGATGATTGATGCTGGTCTTCAGGTCAATATGCTGACTGATGGCGGCGTTAACCGTGATGGCAGTGTTCTAGATTACTGCCGTCTAAAAAAGATTACCATTCAGACATGGTCACCGTTTTTGATTGCACTTGACAAGGGAACTTTCTTTGGTCATCCTGACTACGCAGAATTAAACGCTGTGCTGGAAGAATTAGCCACTGAAAAGGGCGTTGCTCCTGAAACCATTGCCATCGCTTGGATTCTGCGTCATCCTGCTAAAATGCAGGCCATTATTGGTTCTATGACACCAGAACGTCTTGAAAATGTGGCCAAGGCCTGTGATATTGAGCTAACGCGTCAAGAATGGTACAAGCTTTACCTGTCAGCTGGAAATATTTTGCCATAAAACGCGTCGAAATGTTATAACTGTTTATCCGGACAGACTCTTACTTTTAAGCAATCTTTTGGATTTCTATGTTTTAACGACGAAGACTTGTGATTGCTGTAGAAAAAAATACAGCTATCAACAGTTAAGTGCACTATGATGAAAGAATTTTCAATTTTAAACCTGCAACCCAGTCAGTTTTACCTATCTGAGGCAAAACTTGAAACCATTTGTACCTGGTTTCAAGCAGATGATTTAAGCCAATTTGAACCTATTTCTATTAAACAAATAGATGACCAGTGGATTATTGTCGATGGGCATTCACGGCTTTTTGTGGCCTATCAACAAGGTTTGGAAATGATACCTGTTCAACTTGAGCAGGAAGACTGGAACTGGGACTTTTATCGTTTTTGTATCCAAGCTACAAAGGATAAAGGAATAACCTCTATTGCAGACTTAGGAACAGAGATTCTAACTGCAGTGGATTACGACACACTATGGATAAACTGGTGTGATAAACTATATGACCGTTATTTCTCGAAAGGAAACCACAAGTGAATACCATTGATTACATTACAAAACTGACCACTACCCCATCACCAACAGGCTATACTAAGGAAATCATGGCTTTCATCATGGCTGAAACTCAAGATTTTGGCTATGAACCAATTTTGACTCCTAAAGGTGGCGTCTTGGTCACAGTTGCTGGGGCAAACGATGCCGAGCACCGCTTTATCACAGCGCATTTAGATACCTTAGGTGCTATGGTACGGGCCATTAAGCCAGATGGCCGTCTCAAGATGGACTTGGTTGGAGGCTTTGTCTACAACGCCATCGAGGGTGAAAACTGCACCGTACATATCAGCAAGACCGGCAAAACTGTATCGGGAACCATGTTGATGCACCAAACCAGTGTTCATGTCTATCGTGATGCAGGTACAGCAGAGCGTAATCAAGCCAATATGGAAGTGCGTCTAGACGAAAAAGTAACGTCTGCTGAGGAAACACGTTCCTTGGGCATTGAAGTCGGGGATTTTATCTCCTTTGACCCACGAACTATCGTGACGGAGAATGGCTTCATCAAGAGCCGCCACTTGGACGATAAGGTCAGCGCAGCCATCATGCTCCATCTCTTGAAGCAATACAAGGAAGACGGTATCAGCTTACCTTACACGACGCACTTCTATTTCTCAAACAATGAAGAAATCGGTTACGGTGGCAATTCCAATATTGATTCTAAGGTGGTTGAATATCTGGCGGTTGACATGGGAGCCATGGGGGATGACCAGCAGACTGATGAGTACACGGTATCTATCTGTGTCAAAGACGGATCAGGACCTTATCATTTTGAACTGCGTCAGCACTTGGTTAGCCTCTGTAAGAAGAATGATATTCCGTATAAGTTAGACATTTATCCCTATTATGGTAGTGATGCGTCTGCGGCTATGCGAGCGGGAGCAGATGTTCGCCATGCCCTTTTAGGAGCTGGGATTGAGTCCAGCCATTCTTATGAGCGGACCCATGAAGATTCCGTAAAAGCAACCGAATCCCTGGTTGATGTTTACCTCAGAAGTGACATGCTTGACTAAAATTCACACAGGGAACTCTCCATAAAAGAAATGGATGACTTTCCTTTTCGTAATTTGTTAATTTTTGAGCATAAACATTGTAAGCGGTAACTGATTATAGTATAATAGAACATGTAAAATTATATTTTATGAAAGTAGGAACTTTTAATGAGTAAAATCGTTGTTGTTGGTGCTAACCACGCTGGTACTGCATGTATCAAAACTATGTTGACAAACTACGGTGATGCTAACGAAATCGTCGTATTTGACCAAAACTCAAATATTTCATTCTTGGGTTGTGGTATGGCTCTTTGGATTGGTGAGCAAATCGCCGGTGCTGATGGCTTGTTCTACTCAGACAAAGAAGAATTGGAATCACTTGGTGCAACAGTTTACATGGAGTCTCCAGTACAACACATCGACTACGATGCGAAAACTGTGACAGCTCTTGTAGACGGTAAAGAGCATGTTGAATCGTACGAAAAATTGATCTTTGCTACTGGTTCACAACCAATCTTGCCTCCAATCAAAGGTGCAGAATTCAAACCAGGTTCATTGGAATTTGAATCAACTCTTGAAAACCTTCAATTCGTTAAATTGTATCAAAACTCTGCTGATGTTATCGAACGTTTGAAAGACAAAGACATCAATAAAGTAGCAGTAGTTGGTGCTGGTTACATCGGTGTTGAGCTTGCTGAGGCCTTCCAACGCAAAGGTAAAGAAGTTATCCTTATCGACGTTGTTGACACTTGTCTGGCTGGTTACTACGACCGTGACCTTAGCGATATGATGGCTAAGAACATGGAAGACAACGGCATCCAATTAGCATTCGGTGAAACAGTGAAAGAAGTTGCTGGTAACGGTAAAGTTGAAAAAATCATCACTGACAAGAACGAATACGATGTTGACATGGTTATTCTTGCAGTAGGTTTCCGTCCAAACACTGCCTTCGCGGGTGACGAAATCGAGCGTTTCCGCAATGGTGCTTTCCTTGTTAACAAACGTCAAGAAACTTCTATTCCAGGCGTATACGCTATCGGTGACTGTGCGACAATCTATGACAACGCAACTCGCGACACAAGCTACATCGCTCTTGCTTCAAATGCCGTTCGTACTGGTATCGTAGCAGCACACAACGCTTGTGGTACGGATCTTGAAGGTATCGGTGTTCAAGGTTCAAACGGTATCTCTATCTACGGTCTTAACTTGGTATCAACTGGTTTGACACTTGAAAAAGCAAAACGTCTTGGCTTTGATGCAGCTGTAACGGAGTACACTGACAACCAAAAACCAGAATTCATGGAGCATGGTAACTTCCCAGTTACAATCAAGATCGTTTACGATAAAGATTCTCGTCGTATCCTTGGTGCACAAATGGCAGCGCGTGAAGATATCTCTATGGGTATCCACATGTTCTCACTTGCTGTACAAGAAGGCGTGACAATCGAGAAATTAGCATTGACTGATATCTTCTTCTTGCCACACTTTAACAAACCATATAACTACATTACAATGGCAGCCTTAAACGCTGAGTAATCTTAAAAAACCTGATTCGTCAGGTTTTTTCTTTTGGTCATGATTTTTGATATAATAGACAAAAGAAAAAAGCAGAAGGACTAAGACATGAATCAAATCAAATGCCCCCATTGTGGGACGGCCTTTCAGGTCAATGAAACGGAATATAGTGAACTGTTAAGCCAGGTGAGAACGGCTGAATTTGAACAGGAGGTCCACGACCGTCTCAGTCGCGAGGTGGCGCTAGTTGAGGCCAAGGCCCAAAATACCCAGCAGCAGGCTCTGGGTGAGAAGGAGGCTGAAATCCAGTCCCTGAAAGCTCAAATCGCTCAGTTTGATACCCAGCAAGCCTTGGCAATCAAGGAAACAGAGCAGTCCTTGGCTGAGCAGGTAGCAGAGCGTGAGAAGGAAATCCAAGGTCTGCAAAACCAGCTAGAAACCCTGAAACTCAGCCACCAGAACCAACTTCAAGCCTCCTTGACCGCCCTTGAAAAGGAGCTGGATGCTGTCCAAAGTCGATTGGCATTGCAGGAAAAAGAAAGTGAGCTGTCGCTGGCTGCGGTGAAGAGCGATTATGAAAATCGTTTAAAAGCTGCAAATGAGCAGGTGGATTTTTATAAGAATTTCAAGGCCCAGCAGTCTACCAAGGCTATCGGTGAGAGCCTGGAAGCCTATGCTGAAGCTGAGTTTAATAAGGTTAGAAGCTATGCCTTTCCCAAGGCCTTTTTCGGCAAGGATAATCAGGTGTCTGAGACGGGCTCTAAGGGGGACTTTATCTTTCGCGAGACGGATGACAATGGCGTGGAGCTGCTGTCTATCATGTTCGAGATGAAAAACGAGGCGGATACGACCAAGACCAAGCACAAAAACGCAGACTTTTTCAAGGAACTGGACAAGGACCGGCGCGAGAAGAAGTGCGAGTATGCGGTCTTGGTGACCATGCTGGAGGCGGACAATGACTACTATAACACCGGCATCGTCGATGTCAGCCACGAGTACGAGAAGATGTATGTGGTGCGCCCGCAGTTCTTTATCCAGCTGATCGGTCTTTTGCGAAATGCTGCGCTAGGAGCGCTCCAGTACAAGCAGGAGCTGGCTTTGGTCAGGGAGCAACATATCGACATCACCCACTTTGAATCGGATTTGGAAGCCTTCAAAACAGCCTTTGCCAAGAACTACCAGTCAGCTTCGGTCAACTTTGGTAAGGCTATCGAGGAGATTGATAAGGCTATCAAGCGCATGGAGGAAGTCAAACGTTTCTTGACCACCTCTGAAAACCAACTCCGCTTGGCCAATAATAAACTGGACGATGTGTCGGTCAAAAAACTGACCCGCAAAAACCCGACCATGAAAGCCAAGTTTGAGGCTTTGAAAGACTAGCCAATAGTTCCGAGAAGGAGAAAGTGATGTCCCATATTCGCCAAGCTACTTCAACAGATGTGCCAGCCTTGCTCCCGCTCTATGAGGCATTAGGCTATGTCATGACAGAGGAGGAATTGTCTGAACAGCTTCATCACCTGTTCAAACACCCTGACTATGGGCTTTTGGTCCTTGATCAGGGCGGGGATTTACTGGGCTTTCTGGGCTATGCCAAACTTTACTACTTTGAACGGTCAGGGCATTATTATCGGATTTTAGCCATGGTTGTGGCTGAACGAGCAAGGCGACAGGGAGTGGCTACGCAGTTGCTGGATGCTTTAAGAGCGCAAGCCATATCAGACGGGGCAAGTGCCTTAGCTCTCAACAGTGGCATCGGGAATCATCGCCAAGCTGCGCATGCTTTTTATCAAAGCTATGGTTTTGAACAAGGAAGTTTGGGTTTTGCTTTAGATATAGAGGAGGAAAAGGATGGGCAAACAAGCACCTAAAACCAGGCCAGTTGAGCCGTCTACACCGCAGGTAAGTCCAGAGTTGCAGTTGCTTATAGAAGAAGCCTATACTCTATTTGCCTGTGAGTTACAGAGACCTCTTGACCTCTGTACCTGTCCTGTCTGTATTTCAGAAGACAATCTGGAGCGTCTGGAGACAGAGGATGTCCACCAAATCAGCAAGGAATTGATGTTTGAGTATCTGGATGCGGTTCGAAATGAGGATGGTGATGATCAGATAAGACATTTTTTGCCACGGATTTTAGAACTGATTGCCCGTTATGACTATATCAGGATTGATGATTCTCTCAATCTGGATAGGTGTCATTTTGAAAAGAAGGGGTGGAGTTCTGAGGAATTGGACTTTATGGGGCGATTTTCCCGCCAGTTTATCATCGATACCATCAATCTGTCCTCTACAAGAGCAGATGCAATCGCTGTTTATCTGACTATGTTTGATTTGGCAGGTCTTGAGACTAGTCACCTGTTAGATTTGAAGCTTTGGCTAGAAGATACTGACCAGATGAGTTCCTTGTGGGCTTTAGAAGAGATTTACTATTATTTTACCAAGGATTATGCCTGCTTTGACTATAGCTTTTCTGTCAATCCGTCATTTAATAAACAGATGACAGACTGGTTGAGTAGCCAGGCGTTAGCGCAAGGGTTCTTACCTGTTTTAGAGGCCTATCTGTTATCAGATAGCCCATTGACCAGTGAGGAGGAGTATCGGTTGGAGCAACTCTATCGGGTCTTTGAAGGTCAAATTAATTCTTAAGTTCTTTTTGCAATTTACCAAGAAGCTTTTTTTGACAAATCGCCAACCAACTATAAACTAGGAAATACGGAGAATGGAAGACTACCCAGGTTATAAACAGCCGACACTCCATTGGTCAAAATCGCTGCTACAGCCTTGTTGTTCTAGAAATTTTTGTAACCTAGGTAGCCTCATCCCGAAAGTTGGTCTGAAAATGAGATATTTCACTTCATAGGGATTAACTCATATTCGCTTTAGTTGGGAACTGGGCTTTTTGTGGTATAATACATTTATGATTTCAGGAGTTATTAACGTTAAAAAAGAAGCAGGCATGACCAGTCACGATGTGGTGTTTAAATTGCGTCGCATTTTACAGGAAAAGAAAATTGGTCATGGGGGAACGTTAGATCCCGATGTGACTGGAGTTTTACCAGTTGCGGTTGGAAAAGCAACTCGCATGATTGAGTTTATGCAAGAAGAAGGCAAGGTCTACGAGGGGGAAGTGACCCTTGGTTTTTCAACCACAACTGAGGATGCTTCAGGAGAGGTTGTGGAGCGTTCAGTTTTACCGGAGAATCTCTCAGAAGAGTTAATTGACCAGATGATGGCGACCTTTGAGGGGGAAATCTCACAAATCCCACCCATGTACTCAGCTGTGAAGGTTAATGGCCGTAAACTTTACGAATACGCCCGTGCGGGGGAAACGGTTGAGCGTCCCGTTCGCCAGGTGACCATAACGGAGTTTGTCCGGACTAGTCCGCTTACGATAGCAGATGGCCTGGCTAGCTTTGATTTTAAAGTGACTTGTAGCAAAGGAACCTATGTCCGAACCTTGGCGGTTGATTTGGGGGCGAAGTTAGGTCTTGCCAGTCACATGTCACGCTTGGTTAGAACGTCAGCTTCTGGCATGGAGATTGATCATGCTTTGACTCTAGAAGAAATATCTACCCTTGTTTCCCAAGATGATTGGTCTTTTCTCCTTCCTATAGAATCAGCGGTTGGTGATTTGCCAAGGTACACCTTATCTCAGGAGCAAATCGAGGATGTCAGTCATGGCCGTTTTATCACAGTCGAGTCGGAGGAGTCTATCTTGGCCGCGTTTGCCGGTGAGAATTTATTAGCAATTTTAGAAAAACGTCAGGACAGTTACAAACCTCGAAAGGTCTTCAAAGACTAAGTTATGTTAGAATAGAAATTATGAAAGTTTACAATATTAACGATTATAAAGATATCCACCAAGAGCAAGACACCGTCCTTGTTCTTGGTTATTTTGACGGGCTTCATTTAGGGCATCAGGCTCTGTTTGCTGAAGCGAGAAAGATAGCAAAAACTAACCATTTGCGGGTAGCAGTCCTCACCTTTCCAGAGTCTCCAAAGTTGGCTTTTGCTCGTTTTGAGCCTGATTTGCTTCTGCATTTAAATAGTCCAAAGGAAAGACTAGCCCGCTTTGAGGCGGCTGGAGTTGATGATCTCTATTTGATTGATTTTACAGGAGAGTTTGCCAGAACCAATTCTTCTGACTTTATGGACCAATATATTCATAGTCTTAGGGCTAAGGCCATTGTGACAGGTTTTGACTACCGTTTTGCTAGTGACCAAAAGGATGGCAACTATCTCAGAAGTGTCTTTGATGGCCAAGTGATTGTGGTTCCTGAGCAGGACTTGGATGGAAAAAAAATCTCATCGACACGTATTCGGCAGGCTATTTTATCAGGTAATATGCTTGAAGCCAATAGATTACTCGGATACCCATATACTACTCACGGGATTGTTGTTCATGGGGATGCTAGGGGTCGAACAATTGGGTATCCAACAGCTAATCTAGCGCTTTTAGATAGGGTTTATCTTCCAGCAGACGGCGTTTACGTAGCGGATGTGGTAATTGGTTCAACAGCCTATCGAGCTATGGCTAGTATTGGCAAAAATGTGACGTTTGACGGGACAGAACTAAGGATTGAGGCCCATATCTTTGGATTTGATGGTAACCTATACGGTCAGAAAATCAGTATTCAATGGCTCGATCATATTCGTGAGATGGTCAAGTTTGAAAGTATTGAAGCCTTAAGTCAACAGTTAGAGGAAGACGCTAAAATAGCCAGAGGATGGCAGGCATAAATTCACAAAAAAGTCTAGCAAAATGCTCTTAATTATTGTATAATAATATTAGTAAGTATGAGGATGAAGCTATGATAACCCTATTTTTATCACCGAGTTGTACCTCTTGTCGCAAGGCAAGAGCTTGGTTGACAAAGCATAATGTTCCTTTTAGGGAGCATAATATTATGACAAGCCCTTTAACGGCTGACGAATTGAGACATATCCTATCTTTAACAGAAAATGGTACAGATGATTTGATTTCAACACGATCAAAAATCTTTCAAAAATTAAATGTCGATGTCGATGACTTATCCATATCAGAATTAATCAATCTTATTGAGACATATCCTAGCCTTCTGCGTCGTCCTATTTTGTTAGACCAAAAAAGGATGCAAATTGGCTTCAATGAAGATGAGATCAGAGCCTTCTTGTCGAGAGATTACCGTAAGCAAGAGCTTAAAAATGCTACCTTAAAGGCAGAAATTGGATAAGATTCTGTCATAGCTAACTTCTAACATAGAGAATAGTAAGAGATAGAGAGAAACGTATGGACAAACAGTATTCATACCCTTTGGATTTGTCGTGGAGCACTGACGAAATAGCGGCAGTGCTTTCTTTTTTGAATCAAGTGGAGCTTGCTTATGAAGGTGGAGCAGATCGTCAAGCGCTCCTTTCAACCTATCAGCAGTTTAAAACAGTTGTTCCGAGCAAGGGACAGGAACGTCAAATTGATCGTGACTTTGAAGCAGTCAGTGGCTACTCAACCTATAAGGCCGTTCAAGCTGCAAAAGATCCTAAGAAAGGAAAAGTGAGTCTTGGAAACTAAGTTTGATTTTGCTAAAAACTTGGTCTGGTCTGCGGGAGCTTTTTTAAAGACGCAGATGGACCAACCTTTTGAAATCAAGGAAAAAACGGATTTTACGGATTTGGTCACCGATATGGATCAAAAGGTTCAGGACTTTTTGATGGAAGCGATCATGGAAGCTTATCCTTTAGACTGTTTTTTAGCAGAAGAAGGAGAGGTGTTCCAAGACATTCATGAAGGCAATATCTGGGTGATTGATCCAATTGATGGGACGTCTAACTTTGTGACTCAAAAAACAGATTTCGCCATCTCGGTAGGTTATTATGAAAATGGTGTAGGGCAGTTCGGCCTAATTTATGATGTCATGGCTGAGGAGATGTTCTATGGTGGTGGAGACTTTGAGGTATTCTGCAATGGAACCCCCCTGCCAGCCTTTGAAGATCGCCCATTTAGTCAGAGTTTATTAGCCATTAATCCTGGCATGTATCGCCACAACGTAGCTGGTGTCGGAGATTTAGCTAGCCAATTTTTGGGAGTGAGAACCTATGGTTCTGCAGCCCTTAGTGCCTCTAAGGTTCTTGCGGGCCAACTTTTTGGCTATATTTCTAATATCAGTCCATGGGATTATGGGGCTTCAAAGATTATGGGAGACCGTCTTGGTTACGTTACAGTGACCTTATCGGGTCAGGAGCCATCTTTTAAAGAACGTGAGTTTCTCATGCTGGTTCCTAAAGCGCGCTTATCAGATATTCAGAAAGTATTGGAGATTTAATGCAGTTACCAGAATCTTTTCGCTTGAGATATGAAAAATGGCTTGGCACAGAAGAGGCACAAGCTTTTTTTCAGACCTTTGATCAACCTGCTGTATCAGGATTCCGAAGTAATCCTTTGAAGGAGAAACAGAAGTCCTTTGAAGACCCTATCCCCGGTATGCCTTGGTCCTATTACGGCAAAGTGCCAGGGAAGTCCTTGGAACATGTAACAGGTCTTGTGTATTCGCAAGAGCCAGCTGCTCAGATCGTTGGTCAAGTGGCCCAGCCAGAACCTGGCATGAAGGTGCTCGACCTTTGTGCTGCACCTGGTGGCAAATCTACTCATCTCTTGAGTTATCTCAATAATCAAGGGATCTTAGTGTCCAATGAGATTACCAAAAAACGCAGTAAAATTTTGGTTGAAAATATAGAACGCTTTGGCGCTCGTAACGTCATTGTGACCAATGAGCCTGCGGACCGCCTCGCTAAGGTGTTCAAAGCGTATTTTGATGTTATTGTCCTTGATGCTCCCTGTTCGGGAGAAGGGATGTTTCGAAAAGACCCAGATGCCATCCAGTATTGGTCAGAAGATTATCCAGCGACTTGTGCCCGTTTACAAAGGGAGATTCTAAGCGATGCTATCACTATGTTAAAACCCGGAGGTCGCCTAGTGTATTCGACTTGCACTTGGGCGCCTGAGGAAAATGAAGACATTGTGAATTGGGTATTAGAAGAATTTCCAGATTTTAAACTTATACCTGTGACTAAAATCAATGGTATGACTGAGGGACTTGGTCAGTCTGAGACGGCTCGGATGTACCCCCACCATTTTAAAGGGGAAGGGCAGTTTGTAGCTCATTTTCAGGACAATAGAGAGCTAGTATCTGACAAGCGACTAAAAGCTGGCAAGTCAAATCTGACTAAGGATCAGTTGGACTATTGGAAGGAGTTTGAAAGCAGGCACTTGAACTTAAAGCTAGAGGGTCTCTTGCAAACCTTTGGGGAGGAACTGTATCTGGTTCCTCAAGGTTTGCCTGATTTGAGTAAGATGAGATTAGCCAGAAACGGCCTCCATCTGGGAACCTATAAGACCAAGCGGTTTGAACCTAGCTTTGCCTTGGGAGTCGCTCTCAGACCAAAAGAGGTTATGCAATCCCTCACGCTCAGTGACGAAGAGGCTGAACGTTATATCAGAGGAGAGGCTTTAGCGCTGAATTGTTCGCTTCCTAACGGATGGTATCAAGTTTTAGTCGCTGGCAATGGTTTAGGCTTTGCCAAATGGGTCAATGGAACCCTAAAAAATTACTATCCTAAAGGCCTTAGAATCAAATAAACTGCTTTTCAAATACTTTCAACTATGTTATAGTGGAAAGAGGGAAATTCTGTAAAATTTTTGTGAAGTTAAGGTAAATTTCCCTCTTTAAAATAAAGGAGATATCCGTGAAGATTAAACACAAATGGAGCCAAATGCTCATGCTAGCCATAGCGGCTGTAAATCTGTCAGCTTGTGCCAGTTGGATCGACAAAGGAGAATCGATAACTGCGGTTGGATCAACGGCATTGCAGCCACTTGTTGAGGCGGCAGCTTATGAATTTGGTCAAGAAAACCTTGGTAAAACGGTTAACGTCCAGGGTGGTGGTTCCGGTACAGGTCTTTCTCAAGTCCAATCTGGTGCCGTCCAGATAGGAAATAGTGACCTTTTTGCTGAGGAAAAAGATGGTATTGATGCCAGTATCCTTGTCGATCATCAAGTAGCGGTTGCAGGATTAGCTGTGATTGTCAACAGCAAAGTTACTGTTGATGATGTGACGACCGAAGAACTGCGCCAGATTTTCAGTGGGGAAATTTCAAACTGGAAGGAACTAGGTGGACAAGACTTAGACATTTCCATTATTAACCGCGCAGCAAGCTCAGGATCTCGCGCAACGTTTGATAGCATTATTATGGATGGTGTTGCCGCTAAACAGAGTCAAGAACAAGATTCCAACGGGATGGTTAAATCCATTGTCTCTCAGACACCAGGTGCCATTTCTTACCTTGCTTTTGCTTATGTTGATGATTCCGTGAAAAAACTGAAACTCAATGGTTTTGAAGCAACTGCTGAAAATGTAGCTACCAATGATTGGCCAATCTGGGCTTATGAACACATGTATACAAAAGGTGAGCCTACTGAGTTGACCAAAGAGTTTATGGATTATATGATGAGTGATGAAGTGCAAAAGGGTATTGTGCCGACTATTGGTTATATCTCTATCAATGAGATGCAAGTAACCAAAGACGCTCAGGGCAATGTGACAGCAAAATAAGGAGGAAACATGAAAAATGAAGAATTGGCGAAAAAATTGACCACACCGTCAAAAAATTCTCGCCTTGAAAAATTTGGAAAAACGATTACCTTTTTATGTCTAGCCCTCATTGTCTTTGTTGTTGCTATGATTCTCATTTTTGTGGCTCAAAAAGGTCTTTCCACCTTCTTTGTGGATAAGGTTAATCCCTTAGATTTTCTATTTGGAAAAGTATGGCAACCAAGCGTTAAAGATGCTGATGGCAATCCCTATCTTGGTGCTTTACCGATGATTATGGGTTCCTTTATTGTAACGATTTTATCAGCCCTGATTGCAACGCCCTTTGCTATTGGAGCAGCGGTCTTTATGACCGAGGTCTCTCCTAAGTATGGTAAAAAAATTCTCCAACCGGTTATCGAACTACTCGTTGGTATACCATCAGTTGTTTATGGGTTTATCGGTCTTCAAGTGGTTGTGCCATTTGTTCGCTCTATTTTTGGAGGAACCGGTTTTGGGATTCTATCAGGGGTATTCGTTCTCTTTGTTATGATTTTACCGACAGTAACCTTTATGACGGTTGATAGTTTGCGTGCTGTTCCTCGCCATTATAAGGAGGCCAGTCTGGCCATGGGAGCGACGAGGTGGCAAACCATTTGGCGTGTTATCCTCAATGCAGCCCGCCCAGGCATCTTCACTGCAGTCATCTTTGGGATGGCACGTGCCTTTGGTGAAGCCCTGGCGATTCAGATGGTTGTTGGTAACTCTGCTGTTATTCCAACCTCTTTAACGACACCAGCCGCGACACTTACCTCTGTCTTGACTATGGGAATTGGAAATACTGTTATGGGAACTGTTCAAAATAACGTTCTCTGGTCCTTGGCCTTGGTCTTACTCTTTATGAGTTTGGCTTTCAATATGTTGATGAAGTTCATCACTCGAGAAAGGAAGAAGAACTATGCACGCTAAGAAAGTTGATAAATTAGCAACAGGAATATTATATACAATTGCTGTTATTATCGTTACGATTTTGGCATCGCTAATACTCTTCATTCTTTTTAGAGGTTTGCCACATATCAGTTGGTCCTTTCTGACTAGTCCATCATCTTCTTATCAAGCCGGCGGTGGTATTGGGATACAGCTTTACAATTCCTTCTTCCTCTTGGTGGTCACACTGATTATATCCATTCCTATTTCAATGGGTGCGGGGATTTATCTTTCAGAATATGCCAAAAAAGGGTCTTTGACAAGCTTTATCAGGACTTGTATTGAGATTCTTTCGTCCCTGCCATCTGTGGTTGTCGGGCTCTTTGGTTATTTGATTTTTGTTGTTCAGTTTCAATACGGCTTCTCTATTATCTCTGGTGCCTTGGCGCTAACAGTCTTTAACTTGCCGCAGATGACACGTACGGTGGAAGATAGTCTGCGAAATGTTCACCACACACAACGGGAAGCTGGATTAGCCTTAGGCCTCTCACGCTGGGAAACGATTGTCCACGTTGTTATTCCAGAGGCTTTGCCTGGAATTGTTACTGGGATTGTGTTAGCTTCTGGACGTATTTTTGGTGAAGCTGCAGCCCTCATCTACACGGCTGGTCAATCAGCACCAGCTCTTGATTGGTCTAACTGGAACATTTTTAGTGTTACCAGTCCGATTTCGATTTTCCGTCAAGCAGAAACCCTTGCCGTCCACATTTGGAAGGTTAACAGTGAAGGAACCATTCCTGATGCTGTTCAAGTTTCTGCTGGTAGTGCAGCCGTACTATTGATCTTTATCTTGATTTTCAACCTTTCTGCACGTCGCCTAGGTCAGACCTTGTATAAGAGATTAACCTCTGCAGAATAGTGCTTATTTGATTGGTTTTAACCAAGAATTTCCTGTTTTTAAAATTAAGAAGGAGTCTTAATGGCTGAATATAATTGGAATGAACGCCATATCATCACCTTTCCTCAAGAAACAATTGCCCTTGAAACAAAGGATCTTCATGTTTATTATGGGTCGAATGAGGCTATCAAGGGAATTGATATGCAGTTTGAAAAAAATAAAATCACAGCCTTAATTGGTCCGTCGGGCTGTGGGAAATCAACATATTTGCGTAGCCTTAACCGCATGAACGATACCATTGATGTGGCTAAAGTTACCGGTGAAATTTTGTATGAAGGGATTGACGTCAACCGTGCTGATATGAACGTTTACGAAATCCGTAAACATATTGGGATGGTTTTCCAGCGTCCAAATCCTTTCGCAAAATCTATATACAATAATATCACTTTTGCCCATGAGCGAGCTGGTGTTAAGGATAAAAGGGTTTTGGATGAGATTGTCGAAACCTCTCTGAAACAAGCAGCGCTTTGGGATCAGGTTAAAGATGACCTCCATAAATCTGCCTTCACTCTTTCTGGTGGCCAACAGCAACGCCTCTGTATTGCTCGAGCGATTTCTGTAAAACCTGATATCTTGCTCATGGATGAACCAGCCTCAGCTTTAGATCCGATTGCAACCATGCAGCTCGAGGAAACTATGATGGAACTGAAGGAAAATTACACAATCATTATTGTGACTCATAATATGCAACAAGCGGCGCGTTCTAGCGATTTTACAGCCTTTTTCTATCTAGGAGATCTCATTGAATACGATAAAACCAAAAATATCTTCCAGAATGCTCAGTGTCAGTCGACAATGGACTATGTTACTGGTCGATTCGGATAGAAAGGTAAATGATGATAGAACCAATTTTAAGTGTTAAAGACCTATCGGTCTATTATAAAAAGAAAAAAGCTTTGGACAGCGTTTCTATTGACTTCTTGCCAAATGAGATTACAGCATTGATTGGACCTTCTGGATCTGGGAAATCAACGCTCTTGCGCTCCATTAACCGCATGAACGACTTGAATCCCGAAGTGACTTTGACTGGAACAGTGACCTATAATGGTCATAATATTTATAGTCCTAGGACAGACACCGTTGACCTACGGAAAGAAATTGGGATGGTTTTCCAACAACCCAATCCCTTCTTGATGTCTATCTATGAAAATGTCGTCTACGGGCTGCGCATCAAGGGGATTAAAGATAAAGCAATTCTGGATGAGGCTGTCGAAAAAGCCCTTCGTGGGGCCTCTATTTGGGATGAAGTAAAGGATCGTCTGGACGATTCAGCAGTAGGGCTTTCAGGTGGTCAGCAACAAAGGGTTTGTGTTGCTCGTGTGTTAGCAACTAGTCCTAAAATCATTCTTTTAGATGAGCCAACATCTGCCCTCGATCCAATTTCTGCAGGTAAAATCGAAGAAACGCTATTTGAGCTTAAGAAAGATTACACGCTTCTCTTAGTGACCCGTTCCATGCAACAGGCTTCTCGGATTTCAGAGCGAACTGGCTTCTTCTTAGATGGGGAACTGATTGAATTTGGGAAAACCAAAGAAATGTTCTTAAATCCGACACATAAGGAAACGGAAGATTACATTACCGGTAAATTTGGTTAGTCAGGATTAAAATAGCACCGATTGGGCTATGGAGGCAAAGAGCAATTTTTGTTTCAGCTAATCCTGTTAGAGTGACTAGTTTACAATGAGTTACCTAGACTATAGTCTGGGCTCAAGTTTGAGGGTTATTAACCTTGAGGAATTAAAAAGGAGACCAAAATGCTGAGAGCACAATTTGAAGAAGAGTTAGAGAAATTACACAATCAATTTTATGCTATGGGAACTGAGGTTCTTGCGCAGATTAATAAGACTGTTCGTGCCTTTGTCAGTCACGATCGTGAGTTGGCTCAGGAAGTCATTGCAGGTGATGAAGAGGTCAATAATTATGAATTAAAATTGGAGAAAAAATCTCTAGAAATTATTGCCCTTCAACAACCAGTAGCAAATGACTTACGAACAGTTATTACTGTTTTAAAAGCATCAAGTGATGTGGAACGAATGGGTGACCATGCCTTGTCAATTGCAGAAGCAACCATTCGTATGAAGGGGGAGACCCGTCTTAAAGAAGTTGAAGAAGAAATCAGTAAAATGGGTCGTGCGGTTAAGTTAATGGTTGAAGAAACAATGCATGCCTATATCAAGGGAGACGATGAAAAAGCAAGAGAAATTGCGGCTTCAGATGTCGCTATTGATAATATGTATAACGCTATTCAGGCTTTAACTATTGAATTAATCAAGGAAAACCCAGAGGCTGTTGTTGCTGGGAAGGATTATTTCCAAGTTCTGACTTATTTAGAGCGTATTGGAGATTATGCCACCAACATCTGTGAATGGGTAGTCTTCCTTAAAACAGGTAAAATCATTGAATTATAATTAAAAAAGAGAGATTTAGCCAGTCATGATAGCTGAATCTCTCTTTTTCGTATAATTTGAAGTTTTTGTCAACTCTCCTAATTGACTTTCAATCAAGGATACAACAATTTCTATGTCTGACACTATTTAGATGTGACTAATGATCAAAGTCATCTCCCCACCAAAGTCCCACTCCTTGATATCATGTGGAAGAATAAAATGGTCTCCCTTAGTGATTGGGTAAGTCTGCTGACTAACCTTTAGTTGGCCATTACCGTTTATGACAGATACTAAAAGATAAGGTGCTGTCTGTTTCACTGAGACCATTCCAGAGATGTCCCATTTTTCCACCGTAAAGTAGGGGTTGGCGACCAATGTGGTCAAAGTGAAGTTATCCAATTTGACGATGCTTGGTGTGCTATTTTGAGGCTTACCAATCGTTAAAACATCAAGGGATTGCTGAATGTGAAGTGGTCGAAGATTCCCTTGGTCATCTTTGCGATTAAAATCATAAACACGATAGGTTGTATCGCTAGATTGCTGAGTTTCTAGGATAACAATTCCAGGTCCGATAGCATGAAGTGTCCCACTTGGAACAAAGAAAAAATCACCTGTTTGGACGGGAACATGCGTTAAGAGCTTATCCCATTGACCTGTCGTGATGAGAGATTTTAGCTCCGTTTGGCTTTTGGCTTCATGCCCATAAATAATCTCAGCTCCTTGCTCCGCATGCAAGATATACCAGCATTCTGTTTTTCCCAGTTCACCTTCATGTTTTAACGCATAGGCATCATCAGGATGAACTTGGACGCTGAGCCAATCATTAGCATCTAAAATTTTGGTTAAAAGTGGAAATACGGTGCTATCTGGATGTCCGAAAAGGGCAGGCTGTTCGTGGTACAACTGATCGAGCGCTTGTCCCTTATAGGGGCCATTAGCAATAACAGAAGGCCCATTAGGATGGGCAGAAATAGCCCAATATTCACCAGTATGGCTACTAGGGATCTCATAATCAAATAGTTTATTTAAGCGGTCACCTCCCCAAATTTTTTCATGCATGGTCGAAGTTAAAAATAAAGGTTCTGCTGCCATAGGAAACCAACTTTCTAAGTCATTTGTTCCATCATACCATATCTTGATGGATTTTAAAATGGACAATAAGAAAGTCTTACAAAAAACAATACTTTTCTAAACGTGCGCTATTGTTTGCCTACTTCCAAGTTGTTGCTAAAATGGGCTAAGACTGACCCTTGTTAACTTGTTTAAATCCCCACCTTATGGTGTTTAGAAAATCAGTCTCAGCCTTATCTCAAACAGAAGAGTTTCTAATCGTTTTGACGCTTCCAGCTACTGCACATTCTCATAAAATCAATCAATAAAAGAACCTGAGACTGCTTGTCCCAAGTTCTTAATCTCTAGACGGGCTAAAGATATCGTTAGTATATTAGCGAATCGCTTTTTCTGTTTGGATATCGAAGAAATGTGCTTTATTCATATTGAAGGCCAATTTCACGATTTCACCAGGTTCGTGGTAATCACGAGCATCTACACGTGAGATGAACTCAATATCGTCAACCTTGCTGTAAAGCATGGTTTCAGCACCGAGTAGCTCAGAAACAACGACTTCAGATTGAATCACGGAATCCGCATAGGCTGTCAATTCTAATTGAGATGCTGTGACATCTTCTGGGCGGATACCAAAAATCAGCTCCTTGCCATTATAGCCTTGTTCTTCCAGTAATTTACGGCGACCTTCTGGAACCTTAACGCGAAGGCTACGCCCAGTTGTAATATAGCCATTTTCTAATTTAACAGTAAAGAAGTTCATGGCTGGCGAACCGATAAAGCTTGCAACGAAACGATTTGCTGGCTCATTGTACAACTCTTGAGGGGTACCGATTTGTTCGACACGACCGATAGTACCATTGCCTGCAGGATTCTTGGTTGAACTCATAATAACGATACGATCAGCCAGAGTCATAGCCTCTGTTTGGTCATGCGTTACGTAAATAGTAGTCGCTCCAATACGACGGTGAATCTTAGAAATTTCTGCACGCATGGAAACGCGAAGTTTAGCATCCAAGTTAGAGAGAGGCTCATCCATCAAGAAGACTTTTGCATCCCGAACGATCGCACGTCCCATGGCAACACGCTGACGTTGACCACCAGACATGTCTGCAGGTTTACGGTCTAAAAGCTCAGTCAAGCCGAGGATAGCAGCAGCTTCTTTAACACGACGGTCGATATCATCTTTTGGATATTTACGGAGTTTAAGACCAAAGGCCATGTTATCGTACACAGTCATGTGTGGGTAGAGGGCATAGTTTTGGAAAACCATGGCAATGTCACGGTCCTTAGGTGCCACATCGTTCATTAATTTGTCATCGATGAAAAATTCACCTTCAGTGATATCTTCAAGACCAGCGATCATGCGAAGAGTTGTTGATTTACCACAACCAGAAGGACCTACAAATACGATGAATTCCTTGTCCTTAATGTCGAGGTTGAAATTTTCAACGGAGTAGTGGTCGCTGCGTTCATAGCGTTTGTAGATATTGTTTAACTTTAACTGAACCATGCTGGTTCCTCCTTATTCATTATAAGGTTATTATAAATGAAAACGTTTTATTTTTCTTTGGTCATAGTGCTTAAAAAGAAAAAAACATTTTGTGCAAGCTGCACAAAATGTCAGGATGAGAACTGTAATAAAGCGATATAACACACAGCTAAGTCATCCATACTTTTGAGGGACAGACCTGTTTGCTCCTGAAACTTATCCAAGCGATACTGGAGAGTGTTACGATGAATGTAAAGTTTTTGAGCAGCTTTTGTGACAACAGCTTGTTCTTCCCAGAGGGCTTTAATGGTTTCTTCCATATCGTCCTGGCTCATGATAAGCTGGGCTAAAAGAGGGTAGAGTTCAGCTGAGGTTTCTCCAGCTGTTCGCAATAGAGTGAGCGAAAATGGGTTAAAGCCTGAGAAGCTAGTCTTTTGGAGATTGTGACTAAAAAGTTGGTCCTCTAACTGATACGCTTCTGACCAGTTGGACATCATCCTTTCAGACCACATTTGCCCTAATAAAGCAGTTATCGTCATATCAAAGTCAAATTCCATACTTGCTAAAATCTCTGACATAATCGATTCGACAAAGAAGTGAGGGTCCTGATTGAGGATAAGGACATAGCGATTGGGTGTAATTTTTAGAGACGTGATGAGATTAGGAAGTAAGTGTGAAAGCATGTCCAACCACTCCGCTTCAAAATCATTTTGATCAGTATGTCGGATGACTTGAACATGTAAAAATTGAATCAGTCTGACTGGACTAGGGAGACCCCCTTGATTTTGGACAAGGTAAGCATACCAAGGGTTAGAAGAAGCCACCTCTTTTTCTGATGAAAGAAGTTGCTTTAACAGGAGGTGTTCTCGGGCCGTTAATTCATTGCTATTAATATTAAGCCATTTGCCATCTGAGCGAGGAATACTTACCATACCTATTTGCTCAAGTTGCGTATTTGTTACACTAGCAGATGGGAAAAAAAGATCTAATTGTTCCAAAGGATATCTCCAAGCTTTGTCTTTTTTTATTCCAGTATAACACAAGCCTTTTATTTTATCAGGATTGAGTTGATTTTAGCCTTGTTTAAGATGAATGTGTATAATGAAAACAACCCCTTTATGTCAGATAATGTGTGGGTCCTAGTGATTTATAGACTGACGTGGTATAATATAAGAAAAACGAGGTTAAACGAATGATAAAAATATTACTTGTAGAAGATGACCTTAGCCTATCCAATTCAGTTTTTGACTTCTTAGATGATTTTGCAGATGTCATGCAGGTTTTTGATGGCGAAGAAGGTATTTATGAAGCGGAATCTGGTGTTTATGATTTGATTTTGCTGGACTTGATGTTACCAGAAAAAGATGGCTTTACCGTTCTTAAGGAGCTCCGTCAAAAAGGAATTACGACACCTGTCCTCATTATGACGGCCAAAGAATCCTTAGACGACAAGGGACATGGTTTTGAACTGGGGGCAGATGATTATTTGACTAAGCCCTTCTATCTTGAAGAACTCAAAATGCGGATCCAAGCCTTACTCAAACGGTCAGGAAAATTAACAGAGAATACTCTTTCCTATGGAGATGTTACAGTCAATTTAGCAACAAATGCTGTCCTAGTTAATGGGCAGGAAGTAGAACTTTTAGGAAAAGAATTTGATTTACTCGTTTATTTCTTACAAAATCAAAATGTTATCTTGCCTAAAAATCAAATTTTTGACCGAATCTGGGGATTTGACAGTGACACCACTGTTTCAGTAGTCGAAGTCTACGTCTCTAAAATCAGAAAAAAATTAAAGGGGACAGAATTCGTGAAAAACTTATCAACCTTAAGAAGTGTCGGGTATATATTACGAAATGTGGACTAAAGTAAAATCTATTTTTAAATCAGATATCTTCAACTATTTTTTGAGATATTTTAGTGTATTTACAATTATTTTCTTAGCGATGACATTGATTATTCTACAGTTAATAACCAATAGCTTATATCAAAATACGGATAAAACCTTAGAATATCAAATTGAAAATCCTGGAAATATTCTCTATATTGCTCAAGTTCGTTCTTTAATCAACGAAGAAGGAAAAATCACGGCTGTGGAAGAAATCATTGAAGATGAGAACGGAGTGACCACGGATGAAACTATTGATGACGCTGAAGTTAGTGAAGTTCCCAGAATAAAAAAATTAGACATTAAAATTGGGACAAGTAGCCAAGCTATTCTGTTTGATGAAGACAAAAACCCAGTTACGCGACTTGATCATGTTCTAGGTTTGGACAAAATAAATCCAAATTTTAGCAATATGGGGTCCATTCAGGAACTTGAAATTACGACAAGCTTTGATACGGTTGATACTTATCGATATGTCATAGTTGAACTTGATGACAGTTATTTACAAGATAGCTCCGTGAAATATGCCATGTCACTCATCAATGTGACGCAGTTGAAGTCAACTGGAGATGCAACACGGCGTATCGTGCTCTATGTGATGATTGGTTTTTGGTTGGCATCAACTTTTGCGGCATTAATGCTAACAGTTATAACGGTAAGACCCATTAGAGACTCTCTTGAAAAGCAAAAGGCATTTGTTGAAAATGCCAGTCATGAGCTGAGGACACCTCTAGCAGTTCTACAAAATCGGTTGGAATCGCTATTTCGTAAACCAGATACGACGATTTTAGAAGAATCTGAATCGATTGCTTCCAGTTTGGAAGAGGTTCGAAATATGCGATTATTAACAACCAACCTTCTGAATTTAGCGAGAAGAGATGGCCAATTAAAAGTTGTCATGGAGACAGTTGAGCCTGTTTTTTTTGAATCTATGTTTGAAAACTTCTCTCTTATAGCTGAGGAAAATGAGAAGCTATTCAAATCCCAGAATCTGGTTAGAAAAACCATTAAGGCAGATAGCGCCCTTCTCAAACAGTTGATTACCATTTTATTTGACAATGCCGTTAAATATACTGGGGAGGATGGTGAAATAAAGATTACCTCTAAACTGAGAGAAAGACTATTGGTGATAATAGTGGAAGACAACGGTGTTGGCATATCAGATGAAAACAAGAAAAAAGTTTTTGATCGCTTTTACCGTGTGGATAAGGCTAGAACTCGCCAGAACGGCGGATTTGGACTTGGCCTTTCTCTAGCAAAGCAAATCGTTGACCAATTAAAAGGTCAAATTTTAGTCCATGACCGTGTTCCTAACGGAACCATATTTGAAATACGATTACCATTGTGATGATGGCCAATCTTAAGCCTGACAAAAAACCTTCTAAAGTTTGCTAACGAACTTTAGAAGGTTTTTTAATAGTTGAGAAGGATTCATCTAGCATATTGAAAAAAAATGAGGTGGCATCAACTGAATTTGATGAACTCAGATCTCCCTGTAACCGTGTTGTCTGGTCCCAATTTGTTGTTTAGCACCTATTGGTTAATCTCAACCTAATTTTTCCAGAAATAAATCAATGTCTGTTTGTTTTTTTAGGACTATGACTTTTTTAGGGTACTTTTCGATGAGTTCTAGGTATCTTTGTCTGGCTCTTTTAGAGCGTCCTTTCCATAATATCCAAATGATGATTTTCATAGGTTCCCTCAATGAATGATCAAGAAAACCACTTCTGAAAGAAGAAGTGGTTAAATGTCTTATTAAGCTAATTTAGCAGCAAGACGAGCCTTGTCACGGCTAGCTTTGTTTTTGTGGATCAAGCCTTTTGTTTCTGCTTTATCGATCGCTGAGCTAGCTGCACGGAAAAGTTCTTCAGAAGGGTTAGCTTCAAAAGCTTTAATCGCTGTACGCATTGCTGATTTTTGTGCTGAGTTTTTAGCGTTGTGTTTAACGTTCAATTCAGCGCGTTTGATAGCTGATTTAATATTTGCCAATTTGTTCACCTCCATCTTAATCTAACCATATCATTATATCTGAAAATCTATCGTTTGACAAGCATTATTATTTTTTAAGGTAAATTTTGTCAATCTTATGATTGGCAGACTTATACAAAATGAGATCCGCCCGACTCCGAGTCGGTTCAATATATTGTTCTAAATTTGGAAGGTTAATGGATCTCCATGTATCCCTTGCAAGTTGGATAGCTTCAGAATAGGGGAGATGTGTAAACTGATGGTAATAGTTCTTTGGATCAGTTTCGGCCAATTGCAGTAACTTACTAAAGCGTTCTATATACCAGCTTTCAATGGCATCGTGTTCTGCATCGACATAAATTGAGAAATCAAAGTAATCACTGATGTAGAGACCTTGGTTTTGAGGAATTTGGAAGATATTAATTCCTTCGACAATCAAGAAATCAGGGGCCTCTATCCACTGTTCTTGGTCCTTTAGAATATCATAAGTTTCATGAGAATAAATTGGAATGGCACAGTTTTGACCACTTTTTATGGTATCTAAAAAGTTCAGTAATAATTCCATATCGTAAGATTCTGGAAAACCTTTACGATCCATAATGCCTTTTTGCTCCAAGATAGCATTTGGGTATAAAAACCCATCTGTCGTAACCATTTCAACTCGAGCATTTTTAAAGGCTCCAGCTAATAGTTTTTGAAGTAGTCGGCTTGTTGTAGATTTACCGACGGCAACAGAACCTGAAACTCCAATAATGAAAGGTGACTGACGGATTTTTTCTTGCAGAAAAAGACTTTTAGAAAAGGACAGGTCATCATTTGATTTCTTATAAATACGAATTAAACTTGTTAGAGGCAGATAGATATCGATGACATCCTGAAGACTGATCCTATCGTTTAGAGATTTAATCGAATCAAGCTCATCGGATGTCAGCGGTGGTGTTGTATTTCGATGTAGGTTCTGCCAATTTTCCCGAGAGATTAGTTCAAAATTGATAAACTCGTTTAACATGCTACTGTTCTCCTTAAAATATCTTCTATTATAGCTTAAAATATCAGAATATTGGTAGAAAAAGATTTTTTAAATTAGAGGACCCCCATAAATAGAAAACGCTTGCAAATAATGTTTGTAAATGATATACTAATATTCCTAAAGAATCTTAAGAAGGATCTTTAGCTGTCTTCAAAACTAATTATGGTAAAATAATAGTATGAGTAAAATGTATTATGCTGAAAATCCTGATGCTGTGCATGATGTCCAGCAATTGAGGGTAAAACTCCTCAGCCAAGATTTCACCTTTTGGACAGATTCAGGTGTTTTCGCCAAAAAAATGATTGATTTTGGCAGTCAAGTCCTGCTTAATAATCTTGATTTTCGAGCAGGAGAAAAAGTTTTGGATGTCGGTTGCGGTTACGGTCCACTAGGAATTGCCTTAGCTAAGGTTCAGGGTGTCTTGCCAACCATGGTTGATGTTAATTTACGAGCATTAGATTTAGCTCGAAAAAATGCTGACCTCAATGGGGTTAAGGCCTCTATTTTTCAATCAGATGGCTATGATCAAGTGACAGATTGTTTTGACCATATTATTTCCAATCCACCGATTCGTGCTGGAAAGCAAGTTGTTCATCGGATTATTATAGAGAGCATTGATCACCTGAATCCGAATGGGACATTTACCATTGTCATTCAAAAAAAACAAGGGGCTCCGAGTGCCAAGGCAAAAATGGAAGACGTTTTTGGCAATGTCACTACCCTTAGAAAGGAGAAAGGATATTATATCCTTCAGAGTATAAAAGATGAGAGCTGTTGACTTAATTCAGAAAAAACGAGATGGTCAGGCATTGTCTCCTGAAGAGATTAAATGGTTAATCGAAGGCTATGTTGAGGGGACAGTTCCTGATTACCAAATGGCTGCCTTTGCCATGGCGGTTTATTTCCAAGGGATGTCAACTGAAGAGATTTCAGAGTTGACCATGAATATGGTAGCGTCAGGGGATCAAATTGATTTGTCAGCTATTCCAGGTATTAAAGTCGATAAACATTCTACTGGGGGAGTAGGTGATAAAGTTACCCTCATTCTGGTTCCATTGGTGGCTTCCTTCGGCGTTCCAGTGGCAAAAATGAGTGGACGAGGTCTCGGTCATACGGGTGGAACTCTGGATAAATTAGAAGCCATAAAGGGTTATCAAATAGAACAAACTCAAGAAGCTTTTATTAAGCAGGTCCAAGATATCGGTTTAGCTGTTATCGGCCAGTCCAATAATTTGGTTAAGGCGGATAAGTTGCTCTATGCCCTTCGTGATGTGACGGCAACAGTTGATATTATTCCACTGATTGCTAGCTCTGTTATGAGTAAGAAAATTGCAGCTGGTGCTGATGCCATCCTTCTTGATGTGACTGTGGGCGACGGTGCCTTCATGAAAAATATTGAGGACGCGCGTGATTTAGCCCAAACCATGGTCAATCTTGGTAAGGCAGTTGGTCGCGAAACAGTTGCTGTTTTAACCAACATGGGCCAACCGGTTGGTAGAGCTATTGGCAATCGCTTAGAAATTTTGGAAGCTCTTGATATCTTGAAAGGTCAAGGGCGTAAAGACGTTACGCAGTTCATCTGCGAACTTGCTCGAATTATGTTGGGTCTTGCTGGAGTTGAAAAGTCTATTTTGGAAATTCAAGAGCACCTTAGTAATGGAAAAGCATTAGCAAAATTTGAGGCCATGGTAGAAGCCCAGGGGGGTGACTTGACGGATCTCTACAGAGAGCCTGATGTAGCAGAAGTGATAGAGATTCTGGCTGAAGAAGACGGCTATATTTCTGAGTTACCAGCCCTTGAGTTTGGACTTTTCGCCATGAAACTTGGGGCAGGTCGTGCGGTAAAAACGGACGTTTTAGACTATGAAACCGGTATCGTATTCGAGAAAAAGGTTGGAGATGCCGTAAAAACAGGAGATATTGTCGCAAAAGTTTATACAAACCAACATTTAGATCAAAAAGTACTGTCAGAATTCAAAAAAAATGTTAAAATAGATAAGGAAGAAGTTAAGGTAACTGAGATTCTTGAAATCATATCTTAAGGGTAACGATTATGGATTTAAATAAATATATAGACCACACTATTTTGAAGCCAGAAACCACTAAAGAACAGGTTTTAGCCATCATTGATCAAGCAAAGACATATGACTTTGCAAGTGTTTGTATTAACCCTGCATGGGTAGCACTAGCTGCTGAAGAACTGAAGGAAACAGATGTGAAAGTTTGTACGGTTATTGGGTTTCCTCTTGGAGCTAATACTTCTGCTGTCAAAGCTTTTGAAACAGAGGATGCCATTGCCAACGGTGCTGATGAAATTGATATGGTCATCAATATTGGTGCCTTAAAATCTGGGGATTTAGAATTAGTAGAATCTGATATTAAAGCTGTTGTTGATGCTAGTGGCGACAAATTGGTTAAGGTCATCATTGAAACTTGCCTTCTAACCGATAAAGAAAAAATTGTGGCTTGTGAATTGGCCAAGTCTGCTGGAGCTGATTTTGTTAAAACATCGACAGGATTTTCAACAGGTGGGGCTAATGTTCATGACATAGGCTTAATGCGTCAAATTGTTGGATCAGAAATGGGAGTTAAGGCTTCTGGTGGAGCTCGCTCCTTAGAGGATGCACAAGCCTTTATCGAAGCTGGCGCCAATCGTATCGGGGCTTCATCAGGTGTAGCGATTATGAAAGGACTGCAAGCAGATGGCGACTACTGAGTTGATTAATCAGGCCATTGCAGCCAGTCAGCATGCACATGTGCCCTATTCCCATTTTCCAATCGGAGCCGCACTAGTAACCAAAGCTGGGGACGTTTACACCGGCTGCAATATTGAAAATGCTTCATTTGGTTTGACCAATTGTGGTGAGCGAACAGCAATCTTTAAGGCCGTTTCTGAAGGACATAAAGAATTTGCAGAACTCGTAGTTTATGGGACCTCTGAGCAGCCAATTTCACCTTGTGGTGCTTGTCGCCAGGTTATGGCAGAGTTTTTTGAAAAAGACATGCCAGTGACTTTAGTGTCTAGAAATAAAACGACAGTCGTGATGACAGTCGGGGAGTTACTTCCATATTCCTTTACAGATTTAAATTAACTGGAATCTAAAAATACAGCATCATGTCGTGGTGGAACTGTTTAGTCAGTCATCGTCATGACGACATGAGGTTAGGGCATGTTTAACGAGCAGTTAACCCCTCGTGTTTTTAAGTTTTGGATCATTTAAATTTGGACAGTCATCATGACTGGAACTTTGCAACTTATCTGTTGCACAAAATTTTTTTAGGAGGGTTCATTTCAATGAACAAGAAATTTTTAGGTTTAGGACTTGCAGCAGTTGCAACCCTTACACTTGCAGCGTGTGGTAGCCGTACCGCTAACAACACGTCTTCTTCAAATACTGGTGAAGAGCCAGCAATCAAGGCTGCTATCGTTACTGACGTTGGTGGTGTTGATGACCGTTCTTTCAACCAATCAGCTTGGGAAGGTTTGCAAGCTTGGGGTGAAGAACATGGTTTGTCAAAAGACAATGGTTTCACTTATTTCCAATCTAACAGTGAATCAGAGTATGTGACTAACCTTGATTCAGCTGTTTCAGGTGGTTACAACCTTGTCTTTGGTATTGGTTTTGCCTTGGAAACAGCCATTGGCGAAGCTGCTGACAATAATCCTGATACACATTTCGCTATTGTTGACTCTGTTGTTGCAGACAAGGACAATGTTGTAAGTATCGGTTTTGCGGACCATGAAGCATCTTACCTTGCTGGCGTAGCTGCTGCTAAATCTACCAAGACAAATCACGTTGGTTTCATCGGTGGTATGGAAGGTGTCGTTATTGACCGCTTTGAGGCTGGTTTCGTAGAAGGGGTTAAATCAGTTAATCCAGATATTAAAATTACTGTAGATTACGCTGGTTCATTTGTGGATGCGGCTAAAGGTCAAACGATTGCTGCGGCTCAATATGCTGCAGGAGCAGACGTTATCTTCCACGCATCTGGCGGTACAGGAAACGGTGTCTTTGCTGCTGCTAAAGCGATTAACGAAACAACGGATGAAGCAGATAAAGTATGGGTTATTGGTGTTGACCGTGACCAATCAGAAGAAGGTAACTACACGTCTAAAGATGGTAAAGACTCTAACTTTGTTTTAGCATCAACGATCAAAGAAGTTGGAACATCTGTTCGTGAAATTGCTAACCAAGCAATTGAAGGCAACTTCCCTGGTGGTGAAATCGTAACCTTCTCTCTTGCAGATCAAGGTGTCGAATTGGCTGAAACTAACCTTTCTTCAGAAGCTTCAGAAGCAGTAGCTACTGCTAAAAAAGCTATTATCGATGGAGAAGTTAAAGTTCCAGAAGCACCTGAAAAATAATCAGGTCATATAATCCCTAAAGGCGATCATAGTCGGTCGCCTTTTCTGGGAACTGAGAGTTTTTCTCAGTAAAGCTTATTTCAGAAGAAGTAGGTTTTACTGTCAAAAATGATCATCAGAAAGGATTATGACTATGGCAAATGACTATGTCATTGAGATGCGTGGAATCACCAAAACTTTTGGAGAGTTTACGGCAAATGATAATATCAATTTAAATGTCAAAAAAGGGGAAATTCACGCCTTACTTGGTGAAAATGGTGCTGGAAAATCAACCCTAATGAATATGCTGGCTGGTCTTTTGGAACCGACTAGTGGTGATATTTTAATCAATGGAGAAAAGGTTACCATTGATTCTCCTTCAAAGGCTTCTCGCTTGGGTATCGGTATGGTCCATCAACACTTCATGTTGGTAGATGCTTTTACTGTGGCTGAAAATATTATTCTAGGAAGTGAAACCACAAAAGCTGGTATCATAGATATTAAGCAGGCTATCGAAGAAATCAAAGAGCTCTCTGCTCGTTATGGCTTATCCGTTGATCCGACTGCCAAGGTTGCAGATATTTCAGTTGGAGCACAGCAGAGGGTTGAGATTCTTAAAACCCTATACCGCGGTGCTGACTTGCTCATTTTTGATGAACCGACTGCAGTGTTGACACCGGCAGAAATTACAGAACTGCTTGAGATTATGCGCACCCTGGTCAAAGAAGGAAAATCCATCATACTCATTACCCATAAACTGGATGAAATTCGTGCAGTAGCTGATATGGTAACCGTTATCCGTCGTGGGAAAGGAATACAGACAGCGCCGGTAGCAGGAGCCACAAACAGTGATTTGGCAGAGTGGATGGTGGGCCGTTCCGTTTCCTTTAAAACAGAGAAAGTTCCTGCGGATCCTAAAGAAGTTATACTGTCTATTAAAGACCTCGTTGTTGATGAAAACCGTGGGATTCCAGCTGTTAAGAATTTATCCTTGGATGTTCGTGCAGGTGAAATTGTCGGAATTGCTGGGATAGATGGAAATGGACAGAGTGAACTCATTCAAGCCATTACTGGCCTTCGTAAGGTTAAGTCTGGAGAAATTTGGATTAAGGGAGAGAATGTCGTCGGCAAGAGCCCTCGTAAAATCACTGAAATGCAGGTGAGTCATGTCCCTGAAGACCGCCATCGGGACGGTTTAATTCTTGACATGACCATTGCTGAAAATATCTCCTTACAGACCTACTATAAAGAACCCATTTCTAAAAATGGCATTCTTAATTACAATAAAATTAACGAAAAAGCGCGTCAATTGATGGAAGAATTTGACGTTCGGGCTGCCAGTGAAACGGTCCCTGCTAAGGCTTTATCCGGTGGTAACCAGCAAAAAGCCATCATTGCTCGTGAAGTTGATAGAGATCCAGACTTACTGATTGTTAGTCAACCGACACGTGGACTTGATGTCGGTGCCATTGAGTATATTCGGAAACGGTTGATTGCAGAGCGTGATAAAGGGAAGGCCGTCTTAGTTGTTAGTTTTGAACTAGATGAAATTCTAGACGTATCTGATCGCATAGCAGTTATTCATGATGGGTCCATTCATGGTATTGTGACACCAGAAACCACCAATAAACAGGAACTAGGTGTGTTAATGGCTGGTGGGTACTTAGAAGGGGGAGAAGTTCATGCCTAAAAAATTTCAGAATCTGGCGATACCTTTGTTAGCAGTCCTTTCAGGCTTACTCCTAGGCGCCGTTATCATGTTAATCTTTGGATATGATCCGATTTGGGGTTATGAAGAGCTTTTCTATACAGCATTTGGTAATATAAAATCGATTGGTGAGATCTTTCGGGCCATGGCTCCTCTGGTCTTTACTGCCCTTGGATTTGCAGTTGCGAGTAGAGCTGGTTTCTTTAATGTCGGCTTACCTGGTCAAGCGCTTGTCGGCTGGGTTTTTGCTGGCTGGTTTGCTCTTGAAAATCCAGATCTTCCTCGTCCAATCCTTATCCTGGCAACTGTTTTAATTGCTATGATTGCGGGTGGGATTGCTGGAGCGATTCCTGGAATTCTCAGAGCTTACTTGGGAACTAGTGAAGTTATCGTAACCATTATGATGAACTACATTTTGCTCTACGTTTGTAACCACTTAATCCGAAATGTTTTCTCAGAAGATATCATGAAAAATACGGATTCTAGTATTAATGTTTCTGCCAATGCTTCTTATCAAACGGCCTGGCTGAGAACATTAACAGACAATTCACGGATGAATATTGGTATTTTCTTTGCCATTATCGCAGTTGTAGTCATCTGGTTCCTTCTTACAAAAACAACACTTGGATTTGAAATACGTTCTGTAGGGCTTAATCCGACAGCATCAGATTATGCTGGGATGTCAGCCAAGCAAACCATTATTTTGTCAATGGTTATTTCTGGTGCACTTGCTGGACTAGGGGGAGCTGTTGAAGGTCTTGGAACCTTCCAAAACGTGTACATTCAAGGTGCTAATTTATCCATTGGATTCAATGGGATGTCCGTAGCCTTGCTAGCGACGAATTCACCTCTAGGGATACCGTTTGCAGCTTTCTTATTTGGAATGCTCTCCATTGGATCTACTGGGATGACTCGTGCAGGGATTCCGCCTGAATTGATTAATGTTGTAACAGCTTCCATTATCTTCTTCATTGGGATAAAATTTGTTTTTGAACAATTGCTAAAATCGAGAAATGTCAAAGCAGTGAAAGGAGCAAAATAAAAATGAATATCACATCAATTTTAATCTTGCTTATTTCGCAAATGCTTATCTATTCAGCCCCCTTGATTTTCACCAGTTTAGGAGGGGTCTTCTCTGAAAGATCTGGTATTGTCAACGTTGGACTTGAAGGGATCATGGTTATCGGGGCTTTTGCAGGGGTTGTCTTTAACATTGAATTTGTTGACGCATTTGGGAAATCTACACCCTTGGTTGCTACTTTAGTGGGCGGCTTAGCTGGTCTGTTATTTGCCATTATTCATGCTGTGGCGACTATTACTTTCCGAGCGGACCATGTCGTTTCAGGGACTGTTCTGAACTTGCTGGCGCCAGCCTTATCTGTCTTTTTAGTTAAAGTTATCTATGGAAAAGGTCAAACTGACTCCATTGGTCAATCCTTTGGCCGGTTTTCCTTCCCACTGCTAGCAGATATTCCAGTCATTGGACCTATCTTCTTTAAAAATACGAGTTTGATGGGCTATGTCGCCATTTTGACAGCTTTTATCGCTTGGTTTGTGCTTTATAAGACAAAATTCGGGTTGCGGTTGCGTTCAGTGGGTGAGCATCCTCAAGCAGCCGATACCCTTGGGATTAACGTCTATCTCATGCGTTATGCTGGTGTATTGATTGCAGGATTTCTCGGCGGAATTGGAGGAGCGGTTAGTGCTCAATCAGTCAATATAAACTTTTCGGCATCCACTATTGTTGGATCTGGATTTATCGCCCTGGCAGCAGTGATATTTGGGAAATGGAACCCTATCGGTGCGATGCTGGCTTCTCTCTTCTTTGGTCTGTCTCAGAGTTTAGCTGTCATTGGAACTCAGATTCCATTCCTATCGAAAGTTCCTGCGGTTTATCTACAGGTTGCCCCATATCTAATCACTATAGTTGCTCTCGCTGCCTTCTTTGGTAAAGCAGTGGCACCAAAAGCTGACGGCGTGAACTATATCAAATCGAAATAATAAATTAGCTAGTTATTGTCGCTTACCCTCCGTATGGGATGATAAATATAACGATTAGGAAATAAATCTTAAAGGGAGTTGGCCCTGTTGCCACTCCTTTTTTTAATCAAAATGGTCTATATATTATAAAAATCAAATAGAGGAATGGCCATCTAGAGACATATAATACTGAAGGTTATCAAACTAAGGCTGCTTTAGATAAGGATAATTTTGATTAGTATTAAAAAATAATCAAATTGTTGGCGCTTGCTGAAAGGCTATGTTAAAATAACAACCGTAAAAAAATTGAAAAGGGGATTTCATTTACATGAGTCAAGGCAAAATTTCTGCATCGGCAGCTATGCTTAACGTCCTAAAAACATGGGACGTCGACACAATTTATGGTATTCCTTCAGGAACATTGAGTTCATTGATGGATGCTTTAGCGGAAGACAAGGATATCAACTTCTTGCAGGTACGCCACGAAGAAACAGGTGCTCTAGCAGCCCTTATGCAACGTAAATTCGGTGGATCAATTGGTGTCTGTGTCGGCTCAGGTGGACCAGGTGCAACTCACTTGATTAACGGTATCTATGACGCAGCAATGGACGGTATTCCAATGCTTGCTATCTTGGGTTCACGTCCAGTTAACGAATTGAACATGGATGCGTTCCAAGAATTGAACCAAAACCCAATGTACCAAAGCGTTGCTGTTTTCAACAAACGTGTAGCATACGCTGAGCAATTACCAAAAGTGATTGACGATGCTTGTCGTGCAGCGATCGCTAAAAAAGGTCCTGCGGTTGTTGAAATCCCAGTTAACTTCGGTTTCCAAGAAATCGATGCAGATTCTTACTACGGATCAGGTCAATACGACCGCACTTTCGTTGCACCAGCTTTGAACGAAGTTGAAATCGATAAAGCCGTTGACATCTTGAACAATGCGAAACGTCCAGTAATCTATTCTGGTTTCGGTGGTGTTGGTGCTGGTGAATTGGTGACAGAATTGTCTCGTAAAATCAAAGCACCAATCATTACAACTGGTAAAAACTTTGAAGCATTTGAATGGAACTACGAAGGTTTGACGGGTTCAGCTTACCGTGTGGGTTGGAAACCAGCCAACGAAGTAATCTTTGAAGCAGATACGGTTCTCTTCATGGGTTGTAACTTCCCATTCTCAGAAGTCTACAATACCTTCAAAAATGTTGAGAAATTCATCCAAGTGGATATCGATCCTTACAAACTTGGGAAACGTCATGCCCTTGATGCGTCTATCCTTGGTGATGTTGCTGAAGCAACAAAAGCGATCACAGCTAAAGTCAATGCTGTTGAATCAACACCATGGTGGAGAGCAACTGTTAAGAACAACCAAAACTGGCGCGATTACATGAACAAGCTTGAAGGTAAAACAGAAGGCGAATTGCAATTGTACCAAGTTTACAATGCCATTAACAAATACGCAGATGACAATGCTATCTACTCTATCGACGTCGGTAACTCGACGCAAACCTCTACACGTCACTTGCACATGACACCTAAGAACATGTGGCGCACGTCTCCTTTATTTGCGACAATGGGGATTGCCCTTCCTGGTGGTATCGCTGCGAAAAAAGATAACCCAGACCGTCAAGTATGGAACATCATGGGTGATGGTGCATTTGGTATGTGCTACCCTGACGTGATTACAAACGTTCAATACAACTTGCCAGTTATTAACGTTGTCTTCTCAAATGCTGAATATGCCTTTATCAAGAACAAGTACGAAGATACAAACAAGCACTTGTTTGGTGTAGACTTCACTAACCCTGATTACAAGATGATTGCTGAAGCACAAGGTGCTGTAGGCTTCACTGTTAACCGTATCGAAGATATCGATGCTGTTGTTAAAGAAGCGGTTGAACTCAACAAAGCTGGTCGAACAATCGTGATTGATGCCCGCATCACACAACATCGTCCAATCCCAGTAGAAGCTCCAGAACTTCGTTTGGAACCAACAGCCTACTCTGCTGAAGAGATTGCTGCTTTCCGTGAAAAATATGAAGCAGAAGAATTGGTGCCATTTAGCCAATACCTTGCTGAAGAAGGACTTAAGTCACGTAACTACAAGTAAACGCATTGTTAAAGAATTAAAACGAGCTTGAGACATTTTGGCCTCAAGCTCGTTTTGAGTATTGAATTCATGAAGTATTGAAGTGTCTAGAAAGTTCTGCACACATGAAAAATGTCATACTGTTTGAATAACTACATTTATCTGTTAATTGGTAGTTGGGTCGATTTTTGTAGCCTGATGAAAGAGTAGTTGCCAAGATTCATGACGGCGCCATAGGGAGCTGTGATGCTGCTGTCCTAGATGATACTGGACCAGCATGCTTTTTTGACTAATAGGGGTTACGGAAAAGTTAGCCGTGTGCTCAGTAGTAGCTGGTTTTTCTAAAAACTGGCTCTTAGTGAGGTGTTCTCCCTGAGCATTGATTCCTTTAAAACTATCTGCCACAAGATTTTGGTAATTATCTTGATGCGTTAGCACCAAGTTTTCCATACGATAGAGTTTGTTGAAGATATTCTCAAAGACTTCATCGTCATCAATGATTGCAGGTTCTACATGGATATCGACGTCAAACACTTGGTATTTCATTTTTAAAAGGTTTTCGACTTGTTCGGTCACATCGTGGCTTTCGTAGACAGAGAGGTCTGGATGCATTTCGAGGACGACATCTAAATAGATATTGCTGCCGTAAGTTCGGCCACGAATGGCTTTGACAGCACTAATTTTTGGAAGTTTGAGGATATCCTCGCTATATTTGTCTAATAATTGCTCATCAAAACCATCTGACAGGGTAAAGTAGGATTCCATGAAAATGCCATAAGCTGTTTTCAATATTAAGATGGTAATGACGATAGCAACCAGTTTATCGACGATGGGAAAGTCAAAACTTGAAGCAAAAATAGCGATGGCTGTACCCGTTGAAATGAGGGCATCAGTGAGATTGTCCTTGGCAGCGGCCTTCAGGGCCTTGGAGTTGACCTTGGTAGCTAAACGGCTGTTGTAGAGGTACACCGCAAACATGATGATGGCTGAGATAATGCCGACAAGGGCACCAATCGGGTCGACAGGGCTTGTCTCCTGGTTAACGATTTTCTGAACAGTATCCCAGAGTACATCAAAGCCAACAGCAAACATCAAAAATGACGTGATTAAACTGGCCAGGTCTTCGATTTTCCAGTGACCAAATTTATGATCCGTGTCTGCTGGCCTTCTGGCTAAACGAAGGCCAATTAAGACAGCTAGATTAGCAAGAATATCACTCATGTTATTAAAACCATCAGCTATCAACGCGGAGGAATTATAAAGATTACCAGCTGTTAGTTTGGCGATAGACAGCAGGATGTAAGCTGCTATGCCGATGAGGGCACCTCGCTCTGCTATTTTTAAATTCGTAGCTTGTTGGTTCATCAAATACCTTCTTTCTAATACTAGGGATTCAGGTTATAGTCTATTATAGCGATTTGGTCTTGAATTTTCAAATCTAGTTTGTTGAGAAATCCTGGTGTTAGAAGGAGCAAGGGACCTGAAATTTTGTTATAATGGATAGGTTAATAGTCTTGAAAGAGCTGATATAAAGGTGTGATTCGACTGATATCATGGCCTTTTACTGAAAAAGATAGTGATAGAAAGCGAGAGAACGATGAATCCTTTATTGCAAGGCATGAACGACCGCCAAGCAGAAGCGGTACAGACGACAGAAGGGCCTCTCTTAATCATGGCAGGAGCTGGATCAGGTAAGACGAGAGTTTTGACCCATCGCATTGCCTACTTGATTGATGAAAAAATGGTCAATCCCTGGAATATCTTGGCCATTACCTTTACCAATAAGGCAGCGCGTGAGATGCGTGAACGGGCCTTTCAGCTTAATCCTGCGACTCAAGATAGCTTGATTGCGACCTTTCATAGCATGTGTGTCCGTATCTTGCGTCGAGATGCTGATCATATTGGTTACAACCGCAACTTTACCATTGTCGATCCAGGTGAGCAGCGTACGCTGATGAAGCGGATCCTGAAAACCCTGAACTTAGACCCTAAAAAGTGGAATGAACGGGCTATTCTGGGCACCATTTCCAATGCGAAAAATGACTTGATTGATGATGTCGGCTATGAAAAGATGGCTGGGGATATGTATAGCCAGATAGTGGCGAAATGCTACAGTGCTTATCAAAAGGAATTGCGGCAATCAGAAGCTGTTGACTTTGATGATTTGATCATGCTGACCTTGCGTCTTTTTGATCAAAATCCTGATGTCTTGACCTACTACCAGCAGCGCTACCAGTACATCCATGTGGATGAGTATCAGGATACCAACCATGCCCAATATCAGTTGGTCAAACTCTTGGCATCACGCTTCAAAAATATCTGTGTGGTCGGAGACGCGGACCAGTCCATTTATGGCTGGCGTGGAGCTGATATGCAAAATATCCTGGATTTTGAAAAAGATTATCCAGAAGCCAAGGTTGTCCTCCTTGAGGAGAATTACCGATCAACCAAGAAAATCCTCCAAGCAGCCAATGACGTGATTCAGAACAACCGTCATCGCAGAGAGAAAAAACTTTGGACCCAAAACCCTGACGGTGAGCAGATTACCTATTATCAGGCAACAGATGAGCAGGATGAGTCAGTCTACGTTGCAAGAACCATTGATGCCTTGATTCAGGAGCACAGCTATCGTTATCGTGACTTTGCCGTTCTTTACCGGACCAATGCCCAGTCACGGACCATTGAGGAGGCCCTGCTCAAGTCTAATATTCCTTACACGATGGTTGGAGGGACCAAGTTCTATTCCCGCAAAGAAATTAGGGATGTGATTTCTTACCTCAATATCATTGCTAACCCAGCGGATAATCTGAGCTTTGAGCGCATCATCAATGAGCCCAAGCGAGGTGTTGGGCCAGGAACCCTCGAAAAGCTACGCAGCTTTGCTGCTCAAGAAGGCTCCTCCCTTTTAGATGCCAGTCAAAACATCTTGCTGTCACCCATTAAAGGCAAGGCGGCGGGTGCTGTCTTTGAGTTGGCCAACCTGATTGACTACCTGCGTGTCAGCTTGGATAGTCTGACCGTCACAGAAGTGGTGGAAAAGGTTTTGGACAATACCGGTTATGCTGCAGCCCTTGCCAGTCAGCGCACACCTGAAAGTGAGAACCGTCTTGAGAATATCCAAGAATTTCTCTCAGTGACGAAAAGTTTTGATGAGAAAGCCCAGAAAGAAGCAGCAGACGAAGAATCTGGTCTAGATCGTCTCAGCCGTTTCCTCAATGACCTGGCTCTGATTGCAGATACGGATGATGGTGATAGTGAGAGTGATGATGTTACCCTCATGACCCTCCATGCGGCCAAGGGTCTGGAATTTCCGGTTATTTTTATCATCGGGATGGAAGAGGATGTCTTTCCGCTCAGCCGGGCCAAGGAAGACGAAGATGAGTTGGAAGAAGAGCGTCGCCTCGCCTATGTCGGGATTACCCGAGCCGAGCAACGCCTCTACCTGACCAATGCCAGTTCTCGCCTCCTTTATGGTCGGACCAATTACAACCGCCCGACCCGCTTCCTCAGTGAGATTTCCAGCGACCTTTTGGACTACCAAGGCAATGCCCGACCAGCCAATACTAGTTTTAAGGCTTCTTATGTCAATGGGGCTGCGCCAACCTTCGGACAAGGCATGAGCTTGGCTCAAGCCCTGCAAAGCCGAAAAGCCCAGGCTGCGCCTCAAAGCAGTCGTAGCCAATCGACTTCAGCGACTGCTAAGCCTGCCATTGATTGGGAGATTGGTGATACTGCCCACCACAAGAAGTGGGGCGATGGCATCGTTCTTGAAGTCTCAGGAAGCGGAAGCGCCCAAGAATTGAAAATTAACTTCCCAGAAGTCGGCCTTAAAAAATTGCTGGCCAGTGTCGCACCGATTGAGAAAAAGTGAGAAACGACATTTCTGAATAACTATCGATTAGGTTCAAGTAGAAGTTGTCTATGAAAACGACTTTGTCTCATTATTAGAGGTGGCACTATCCTTTCCTAATGATGAGACATTTCACGACTGTCCTTGGTAAAACTTTTCGTAGAAGAAGGGCTTATAAAAAAGTATGAACCGAATAATTTCTTGGTTCATACTTTTTTATTAGAAATAGAAAAATCTATTATTTTAGAAATGACTTTTCTTTATATTATTAATAAGATTTTAATAATGTTTAAGTTTACTTTAATTTTATTTAGGTGTATAATGGTTATAGAAGGAAGGTGATATAAGGGTGGCAAAAGAGAACTTACCAGTTTGGCTGGCAGAACTAGAGGCAGAAGACATCGAATTTATCCGTCGTTTCATTTTGGCTTCGGGTTCGCTAAAGGAAATGGCAAGCTACTATGAGATTTCCTATCCAACCATTCGCCTACGCTTGAATCGCTTGATTGAAAAAGTTAGCCAGCAAGACCAACCAGAAGAGCCTTATGTTAACCTCATCAAAGAATTGGCACTTGACGGAGAACTCTCCTTTGACGTTGCCAAAAAATTGATCACATCTTACAGAGAAGAAAGGAAGTAATCTTATGCAATTACTTGTCATTGTAGCGACTGTTATTCTCGCCCTTTTAGAGTGGTATATTACTTACCACACAACTATTAATAAATGGTTATTACGCCTATTTGTTATTATTCTCGCCATTCCAGTCGGATTGACTTTGGGTGGACACTTGATCGCTTTGCCTTTGGTCTATATCCTACTAGTCTTCATCTTTGAGTCCCTAGATTATTGGATGAGAAAAGAAAGGAGCCAACAACCTATTTCAGATCTCCTTCGGTCAAAAATTAAGGATTTATAAAACACCACTATAGTTGTTCAAGCAATTACTCAAAATCAAAAAATCTTATTTTTACTATTGCTTGAACAGTCTGGAAGACTATTTTAGCCAAGAGAAGCGAATGTAAAGGATTTAATCTTTAGAGCCAGCTTGTCTGGCTTTTTTTTGTGCTCCTGTTATAGCTTAAAACTATGCATCTCTTCAAAAATAAGTATTAGACAAGTTGTTTGAAAAGGATTACAATAGAGACAACACTAAAAAAGCTTTTAAAGGAGTCCTTTATGACACGTGACTTTAAGTTTGAAACCTTACAATTACATGCTGGGCAACCAGTTGACCCTGCTAGCAAATCACGGGCTGTGCCTATCTACCAGACAACTTCTTATGTCTTTGACAGTGCTCATGATGCGGAAGAAATCTTTGCCCTTCGCCAACCCGCTAATATCTACACACGGATTACCAACCCAACGGTAGCCGTACTCGAAGAACGTTTGGCGGCTCTTGAGGGTGGCGTTGGTGCCCTTGCGACAGCTTCTGGAATGGCTGCTATCACCTATACAGTCTTGGCCTTGGCCCATGCTGGAGACCATGTGGTGGCTGCGACGACCATTTACGGGGGCACCTTTAACCTGCTTAAAGAAACCCTGCCCCGCTACGGGATTACCACAAGCTTTGTTGACATCGATAAGCTGGATGAGGTGGAAGCGGCCATTCAGGATAATACCAAATTGGTCTTGATTGAAAGCCTTGGGAATCCTGTCATCAATGTGCCTGATTTTGAAAAGGTTGCTGAAATCACGCATCGCCATAAGATTCCATTGGTAGCAGATAACACTTTTGCGACGCCTTACCTGATCAATGTATTTGAACACGGTGTTGACATTTCGGTTCATTCGGCAACCAAGTTTATCGGTGGTCACGGGACGACCATCGGTGGGGTTATTGTCGATTCTGGTAAATTTGATTGGGAGGCTTCAGGCAAGTTCCCGCAATTTGTGGAAGAGGATGCGACCTACCACAATCTCAGTTACACACGTGACATCGGCGCAGCAGCATTTATCACAGCTGTACGGACCCAGTTATTGCGCGATACCGGTGCAGCCATCTCGCCTTTTAACGCTTTTCTTCTCTTGCAAGGGCTTGAAACCTTGTCTTTACGCTTAGAGCGCCATATCGAGAATACCCAGAAAATCGTTGCTTTCTTGAAAGACCATCCAAAGGTGGAAAAGGTCAACTATCCAGGGTTAGCCGACAATGCCTACTATGATCTGGCTCAGAAATACTTCCCTAAAGGAGCGGGTTCCATCTTTACCTTCCATGTTAAGGGAGGACAAGCAGAAGCCCATACCCTTATTGATCATTTGGAAATCTTTTCAAATCTGGCCAATGTCGCGGATGCCAAATCTCTAGTTGTTCATCCTGCCACCACAACGCATGGTCAGTTAGGCGAAGCTGATCTTTTAGCCTGTGGCATCACCCCTAACCAAATCCGCTTGTCGGTTGGTCTTGAAAACGCCGATGACTTGATTGACGATCTGCGGATTGCCCTAGAGACCCTAAATTAGTGATAACAAAACCTCTGAAACGTATAGTTTCAGAGGTTTTTAACAATATTAAACCAACTATGGATTTGGCTAGAAATCAATACTAAATTTCAGCTATTCTCTCTTGACTTTCCTAGCTTTGCTTTTGACAGGTTATTAGATAATTTCAAGGCAATTCATTATCTATTGATTTGTAGCTTACTTATCTTTTTTGTTGTTTTCTTCATCATCATCAGTCTTATCATCTTTGATGTCTTCTAAGTCTGATTTTTTTTCTTCCAGCTGAGGAACTTCAGTATTAGCGCTTAAATTTCCAGAGCGAGCTTCTGGATAATAATCAACAATGACTTTAGGAACGTTATTCTCGTTAGTCTCTAATTCTGATTGGGGGATGTGGTTGTGGCTAACATTAATTTCATTAATAGTCTTGTTGGGAACATCTAGTTTTAAGGTTTGGATATTATTGTAGTCAGCATCAATTGTTTGAAGAGCGGTGTAATCATTTATTCCTTCTAGTGAAGTCAAGTTATTGTTGTCAACATCTAAATTTTTCAGGGATTCTTGTTTACCCTCTATTTTAAGACTTGTAATACGATTGTTATTGGCAGAAAGCTTGCTCAGCTGTTTTGCTTTTTCAACACCTTTTAGAGACGTTAATTCATTTTTGTTCACACTAACAGTTTCTAGATGAGGATTGTTTTGAAGGAAATCCAAATTGTTTACAAGGCTTTCATTGGCAATGAGATGTTTAAGTTGAGGATTTTTAAGTGTTGATAACTGGAGATTCTGGTTATTAGAGACAAAGAGGCGTTCAAGCTGCTTCTTATCATTCAGCACTTCTAAGTTTGAAATATCATTAGCATCTAAACTAACGGCCTGTAAATTTTGTAAAGGTTTTAGAGCAGTTAAATCTGAAATCTGATTATAGTCTAAATTGAGTGTTTCCAGATGAGGTAATTTAGCAAGTACCGAAATATCTTTGATACCATTTCCATTTGCTGCAAGATATTTAAAATGAGGATAGTCTGCTAGGAAACTAAGATCTGATAACTCATTTTGAGATAGGTCGATACCTTCTAGTGTAGGAATTTCCTTCATAAAACTGTAGTCTTTAATGCCAGTTTTAGTCATCAGCAGTTGTTTCAGATGTTTGAATTGAAAAACAGGTTTAATATCACGAATAGTCGTACAGCCAATCCCCAAAATTTCAATATTAGGCATTAAGTCAAGGCCTTTTCTTTCAAGGGGGTTCTCTCTTTGTCCAATATTAATGCTTTTAACAGTTTTTAACCAATCCTTCATTCTTTCAGGACTTGTTTCTGTTGCTGGAAAGTCAGAACTGGCCGTAGCATGGAGGATGTCTATGATAATTTCCTCGTCAAAACCAAGTTTTCTTAGTGTTTCCATACCAATTTTTTGATGAGCATGTGGATCACCGTGTGGGTCTTCAATTGGCTCACCGATAACGATCTTATCAACATCAATAGAATGGTAGTGATCATCATGAGGATAGACGAAAATTTTTCCATTAGGCCCATCAGTGATTTGGATGCTTTCCTCTGGAATGTTGAACTGTGACGCTAAATAAGCTTTCTTTTTAGCTAGCTCTAATGCTTCTTTTGAAGGCTTAGCTGGCTTAGCCGGTTTAGCTGGTTTTTGAGGAACTGGTTTAGGATTTGGAGTAGGAAGAATGGTTTTTGGAGCAATTGGCCTAATCGAGGATGGAGCTGTTCCTTTAGGGATAAGGTGCTCCCAAGGTGTATTTCTGAGATGGTCAAAAGGAATCAGGTGGGAGTGACCATTGTGATTCACTAAAATCCCTAAAGCCGTTTTCCCTGTGACATTTGAACCATCAAATTGGAAGCCATCACTAGTCGGATAGTGGATTCCAGGGATTCCCCGGTCAGTTTGTGTTGTTGGTGGATTTGAAATTAAGAGATCTGGTTCAGATGTTCTAGGGCTCGGAGTATTCTGGTTGGGAAGAAGCTGAGCGTTATGAGAAGGGGCTGCGTTTCTGTTAATCTGTCCCAACTGGCTTTTTAAGATATAGTGGAAATGGTCACCATGCCGCACAGTGTACCCATTAGCATCTTCTGCCACAATATCATTTGGATTGAAGACATAACCATCGTCTAAGGAATGAGAGGCGTTGTCTGAAGTTGTTGCAGCTTTTTTACGAGGTTTAGGATCTTCCACAAAATCTTTAGGGATGAGATAGGACCATTTACTGTCTTTCAAGTCTGAGTAGAAAAGGAAGTGGGAGTGTCCGTTATGATCAACGACAATGCCCTCAGAAGTTTTACTGATAATTTGTTTTTCGTCGGTTAAAAGGAAACCATCATCAGTTGGTTTATCTACTCCTGGAACGGAAGAGCTTGCTTGTTTAGTAGGTTTTGTCTGGTTTTTGGTCAGCTTCTCAGCCTCAGTTTTTTCAATAATATTTGCTCCAGTTTCTTCTGGATAATAATAAACCTCGTCGGATACCTTGACAATGTACCCTTTTTCTAATTGGTAAAGGACATCCTTTTTGTCAAAATCATAGGACTTGGGCGCAACTGTTTCTTTTAAAAATTTTGCTGTGAAAGGGACAGGTCCAATTTCAGGATAAAGATCTTTTCCAATCAGGCGTTCATAGCCGTTTTCAGTAAGGCTGGCTACGACTACCAGATTTTCTGCCTTTTCTTCTGTGTTTGAAACTACCAAGGCTTTATCTGTTTGAGCAGTAGAGGAAGAAGCTGTCTCTTGTTTCTCTTGATTGTTTTGGCAACCAGCTAGGCAAAGATGACAGGAAAGTGCGATACCAGCTAGTATCAGGGCTTTTTTTGATGATTTCATAAGTTAACTCCTTAATTTTAATTAACCAGTTAATTATATAACTTATAACCATGTTTTGCAAGTTAAAATTGAAACTACAGGTAAAAAACAGATGATAAGTAGACTAAAAAGAGATTTAGTTTTAGCAGAACGTCTGAAATGAGTCATAACATCTCAAGGACTTATTTTTGAAAATAATGAAAAAAAGGCGTATAATAATACATTGTCCCTAATAGACGATTTAGCGGAGATTAAGGGATTGGACTTATTGAAAAAGACGATGAGGGGATAGGATGCACTTAGTAAAAAAATTAAGCTGGTTTTTCAAATTGGAAAAACGGCGCTATGCGGTTGGGATTTTTTCCTTAGCTTTGGTAGCAGTTTTAAACTTAATTCCACCTCGGGTTCTAGGAAATGTTGTCGACAGGATTAATAATCGTGAATTAACGAATGGCGAATTGTGGTGGAATATTTTTCTACTAGTAGGTTCTGCTGTAGCCATGTATTTGTTGCGGTATATATGGCGGAAATACATCTTTGGAACGGCTAATCATTTAGCGCGCATCCTTAGGTACCGTTTGTTTGAGCATTTTACAAAGATGTCGCCATCTTTTTATCAAAAGTACCGGACGGGTGATTTGATGGCCCATGCGACTAATGACATTAATGCTGTCACTCAGACAGCTGGTGGGGGTGTGATGTCTGCAGTTGACGCTTCCATCACCGCTTTGGTGACGCTCTTAACCATGATTTTCGTTATTGACTGGCGCTTAACGTTAATTGCTATTTTGCCATTACCTTTTATGGCCATGGCAACGAGTCGATTGGGTCGCAAGAACCATGCGACCTTTAAGGCTGCTCAAGAAGCTTTCTCAGATCTGAACAACAAGGTTCAAGAGTCGGTAGCAGGGGTTAAGGTGACCAAGTCCTTTGGTTACCAAGAAGACGAGACCAAGAGTTTCGAAGAAACCAACCAGACCGTGTTTGATAAAAATGTAGTCTCTGCTCGTTACAACGCTCTCTTTAGTCCGCTGGTTTTGATCTTCGTTGGCTTTTCTTATCTCTTGACTTTGATTGTCGGAACGGTGTTGATTCAGCGACAAGCCTTAACGATCGGAGAATTGATCACCTTTATCACTTATCTGGATATGTTGGTTTGGCCCTTGATGGCAATCGGATTTCTTTTTAACGTTATTCAAAGGGGAACAGTCTCTTATGACCGTATCGATACCCTTTTGTCTCAAGAGAGTGACATTCAAGAATCTGAAACACCACTCAATGGAATTGAAAATGGTCGTTTAGAGTATGCTATTCAGCATTTTGCCTACGATGACATGGTGACCCTTGAAAATGTTCAGGTCAGTGTTGAAAAAGGGCAAACTCTGGGGATCGTTGGTGTTACAGGTTCTGGGAAAACAACCCTCTTGAAGTTATTACTGCGCGAACGCGATGTTCAAGAAGGAAGTATCCGGCTGAATGGTCACGATATCCGTGATTACCGCCTTTCAGATTTGAGAAGCCTGATTGGCTATGTCCCTCAGGATCAAATGCTGTTTGCGACGACGATTCGGGAAAATGTCCGTTTTGCGAATCCTAATCTCTCAGACGAAGCCGTAGCGCGTGCTACCCAATTATGTGGTGTCTATGAGGACATCATGGACATGCCGGAGGACTTTAATACGATTATTGGAGAACGTGGAGTTTCCCTCTCAGGTGGTCAGAAACAACGTCTTGCCATGAGCCGTGCCTTAGTCATGGATCCTGATATCTTAATTTTGGATGATTCCCTTTCAGCCGTCGATGCTAAAACAGAGCACTTCATCCTCGAAAATATGAAAGCAGAGCGTTCTGGTAAAACCACGATCATCACAGCTCACCGATTGTCAGCCATCGTGCATGCAGATGTCATTATTGTTATGGACAATGGAACCATCAAAGAACGCGGGAACCATGAGAGCTTGATGGCACAACGTGGCTGGTATTACGAAACCTATCAGTCTCAGCAATTGGAACAGACCTTGAAAGGAGAAGCGGATGACAACTAAAACAAAAGAACCTGGTGTTTTCAGCCGTCTCTTACGCTATGCTGTTAAGTACAAGTGGGGCATGCTATCGGGTCTCTTCTTTGTCCTAGTGACAACAGTGGTGACGACAGGAAATACCTTGCTCATTCGTTACTACATTGATCAGCATATCGAAGACGGAGTGACACGGATTGCCTTGGTGATTATGCTCTTTAACTTTGGAATGGTCATTATCCGGGCGGTTAGCTCCTACTTGAGTGAATTTCTCTTTGCCAAGGTAGCATATGCAACGGTGCGTGATCTGCGTCAGGCTGCCTTTTCCAACATTCAACAGTTAGGCATGTCCTACTTTGATCAGACACCAGCAGGAGCCATCGTCTCTCGCTTGACCAATGATACGCAGGCAGTTGCCGATATGTTCGCAACGGTCTTCCAAAGTTTCTTGAAATCAGGCTTTATTTTTGTGGCGACTTTAGTGGCCATGTTTAGCCTGTCCTGGCAGTTGACCCTCTTTGTCTTGCTATTTCTACCAGTCATTTGGGGATCAGTAGCTCTTTACCGCCATTTTTCAGAAGAATTGGTCACACAGACCCGTCAAAAACTGTCTGAGATCAATGTTAAGTTATCAGAGTCGATTGAAGGCATGCGGATTATTCAGGCCTTCCGTCAGGAAGGGCGTCTGACAGATGAATTTGAAGCCATTAACGAGGAGCATATGCTTTATGCCAATCGCACGATTAATGTCAATTCCTTCTTTCTGCGTCCAGCCATGTCCCTTCTGAAGATTTTGGCTTATGCCATGATTTTGACCTACTTTGGTCTAAATTGGCAAACTTCGACCTTCTCAGCAGGATTAATCTATGCTTTCATCCAGTATGTGTCTCAGCTCTTTGATCCACTGATTGAGGTGACACAAAACTATGCGACCTTACAAACATCGATGATTTCAGCCAAGCGGGTCTTTGAGATGATTGACCGTAATGACTACGAGCCTCATCAAGCTGGGCAAGATCTTGAAATCACACGAGGTGATGTTGTCTTTGATAAGGTCAGCTTCTCATACGATGGGAAAAAAGATGTCCTAAAAAATATTTCCTTTACGGTCAAACAAGGAGAAACCATTGCCTTTGTCGGATCGACTGGATCAGGAAAGTCCTCAATCATCAATCTCTTTATGCGTTTTTACGAGTATGAGCGCGGTCAGATTACCATTGATGGGCATGACATTAAAGACTACTCGCAGGATGCGCTGCGTCGTCAGACTGGCTTGGTTCTGCAGGATCCTTTCCTCTATCATGGCACCATCGCCTCTAATATTCAGATGTACCAGGATATTAGTCGAGAAGAGGTGGAGGCTGCGGCACGCTTTGTCGATGCTCATGATTTCATCTCAGCCCTGCCTGCTGGTTATGATAACCCCGTCTCAGAGCGTGGAACCTCGTACTCATCTGGTCAGCGCCAACTCTTGGCATTTGCAAGAACCATGGCAACGGAACCTAAAATCTTGATTCTAGATGAAGCGACAGCCAACATTGACTCTGAAACCGAAGAAATCATCCAAGGGTCTCTTCGCAAGATGCGTCAAGGTCGAACGACCATTGCGATTGCCCATCGCCTGTCAACCATTCAAGATGCCAATTGCACCTATGTGCTTGATAAGGGTGAGATCATCGAGTCAGGAACTCACGAGGAGTTATTGGCTCTCGGTGGCACCTATCACAAAATGTATCAGCTTCAAGCCGGTATGATGGAAAAAGCTTAATCAAATACCCTCTGATGTCTTGGCATCAGAGGGTATTTACGTCTAGCGATAGAAATTGATTGAGCTGGTCTGCCCCAGTAACGCGGACATAGGTCAAGGGATTGCGGTCGGCAAAATGCGAATGCAGCTGATCAAAGGGCTTGAATTGCGCTAATTGCTGTTTGGACAAGTTCTTGGGATTGATTTGAAAGATAACCTGTTGGTTGAGGAGACGATAAGGCAAAGAACAGTTAGCCTTGTCTAAGATGGCTTGGTTCAAGGCTTCGTTGTGCTGGAGCCTAGCTTGTAAAGCTTGTTTGTTTTTGGCAAACATGCCATTTTGAATGTAGAGTGAAAGGGCCTTTTGCATGATGAGGTTGGTATCAAAGTCAATTAATTGCTTATAGGACAAGAAAGGTTTGACAAGAGCGCCAGGCAACACGACAGTCGCTAGACGTAGGGCTGGGAAAATAGCGCTGGAAAAGGACTTGAGGTAGATGACCTGCTGATTAGTATCGTAGTAGTGGAGCGGTGGTTGGTGTTTTCGGTCAAAGTCTGCCATGTAATCGTCTTCGACGATATAGACCTTATACTTGGCTGCTAAGCGAACCAGCTCTTGTTTGTCTTTTTCGGTATAGGCCGTTCCTAGAGGGTTATGTAGGCGCGGGATGGTATAAAAGTACCGAATCCGACCGGATTGAAACTGCTCTTCAAGCACTTTAAAATCAAGCCCGTCCCAAGTTCTAGCTACTGTCTGGTAGGTCAGCCCCAACTGTTTGACCAATTCAATCATCCGAGGGTAGGTCGGCTCTTCCAGTAGAATAGTGTCGCGACCATCTGGGTAATCCAGCTGGCTCAAAATATAGAGAGCTTGTTGGGTCCCTGTTGTAATGACCAGCTGATCTTGCTTGCTATAGACATCAGAAGAGACCAGTAATTTTTGAGTAGCTTGAAGCAAATCCTCAAGGCCTTCTTGCTTATGGTAGTAGTTGAAAAGGTAGTTTTCCCGACCGACCAAGCTTTCATTGAGGCAAAGCCTGAAATCATCATAGGCCAGATTGGCAATGTCAGATGGGGGTAAGGGTAGAGGGGCGTCCTTGACTTTGGATTCTAGGACATAGTAGCCTGATTTGTGAACGGGGTAAATCAGGTTCTGGTGGCGAAGTTCAGCCAAGGCCTTTTGGACAGTGTCCTTATTGCACTGATAGGCTTGACTGAGTTGCCGTATAGACGGCAGTTTATCACTGGCCTTGAGCTGACCGGCTGTGATTTGCTCGGTAATGTCATTGACGATGGTCTGGTATTTACTGGTCATCAAACTGTCCCCCGTACAGATGGTTTAGCCCTATTATAGCGTAGCCATTGCCCAAAGACAAGGGAAAGGGTACAGGAGATAGAATCAAAAAACCAGACCCTGTGGTTGGGTCTGGGAACTCTTATTCGTCTGGCACATATTCTAAAATATCACCTGGTTGGCAACCCAGTTCTTTGCAAATGGCTTCCAAGGTTGAAAAACGGATGGCCTTGGCCTTTCCGGTCTTTAAAATGGAGAGATTGGCCGGTGTGATGCCGATACGCTCTGCTAACTCACCAGACCGCATTTTTTTCTTGGCCAGTTCTACATCGAGATTAACAATAATCATTTCCTGGCCTCCTTAGATGGTAAATTCGTTTTCTTCAGCGATGGCAGTGGCTTTTTCCAAGATGATGGACAAGGTCCAAACCAAAACAGCTGTTAGGAGGTAGTACATGTTGAAAAAGCCGTACTCGAAGGACACTTCATTGGCGCCATTGGAATAGTAGCTATGGATGACAAGACTGGCAGCATCATTTCCTTGACGAATCAAGGAGCCAAGCACCAAGAAAAAGGTCGATAACTTGGCCAAACGGACGTTTTGTGGGACAAAAATCTCTTCAGCAATGATGTTTTTCATAAAGGCCCGCATGCAGATAAGAATGCCGAGCGTTGCAATAGTGTTAATTACTTCAATCAATAAGCCGATTGGCGTGCTGGTAGCAGGGTCGCTATTGAATTCTAGAGAGAAATTCTCAAAAATGTTCTGGATCCATTCTGCATCGCCTAACCAGGTTAAGAACCAAAAAATCAGTCCAGCGATCGTTGCAACAGCTAATCCAACGATTAGGATATTGATTAGATAAATCACCCAACGGAGATAGCTGAATTCACGGTTGATCAGCGGTTTCTGTTTGTTACTTACGAATCCCCAGATGAAGATGCCCATGGCGATGAGAATTAGGGGTAAGAGAATGAGGACAGGAAATAGCATAGTATGTCTCCTTTGGTATCTAGTAGTATTAATTGCTGATAAAGATAAATTTTTTATTCTAGAGCGATAAGAATAGTGTACCATAAAGCCAGATAGAAAGCTAGTCTATCTGGAGGTGACTGTTATGTCGCCTCCGTAGTTATGGACTTCGAGAAGGGAAGGAGCATCACGGACTGAAGTTGTTTTGCTAACTGTTCCATAACCATGGGCATCGAGTTGGTAGGTGAGGGCTAACTCTTTTGAGACGGTAACAGTGATGTCACCGCCTGCACTGTCTAGCTGGAGGTGTTTTAAAAGGCTCTTGTGGCCTAAGATCACATGGATGGTGACAGCCTCACGCTTGTCTTCATTGATGTTAATATGACTTGTTCCGATTCCTGAATTCCAGCGTTCAAAAGAAAGAAGTAGCTCATTAGGGCTAACGGTTGTGTAGTCAGGATTAGCTAGGCTTTCGAGACTGCGTTTGGGAACTTTGCCAGATACCAGAACACTTGTTTCTGTTTGATCTCCCTGTTCTATAATGAGATGGACAGGCTGATTGAGCCCACCGACATAGATGTCATCAATCGTCGCCTCAAGGTTCCAGGTCTGATGAATGGATTCGGTGGTGTCTTCTTGACTGGCAAAAGCGACGACGCCAATTCCCAAAAGTCCGAGCATAGCGATACAAAAGCTGATAAAGAGAGTTTTTCTCATGGTTTTGGTGTGAAATCGTTAGTCTTCTAAGGTAACGGTCACATCTCCTTTCTGAGATTTGATTTTGGCTTCACGGTCGCTGTTTTCTCCATTTTTGGGATGATTTGCTTGGCCACTTTTGCTTTTAACCGTAAAATGGCCGTCAAAGCTGGTAGGAAGAGTCACATCAAGCTGGCCGTTTGAGGTAAAGAGGGAAAAATCTTCAAATGAAGTACCTTTTGCAAGCGCAATTTCAATGGTAACGGATGGCTTGTCTCCCATGACAGTCATACTGAGACCTTCTTTGGAAAAGCTAATGAAGAGGTTTCCGTCTTTGTCCATGCCAAACTGTTCTTCCAAGTTGGCGATGTTGGACTGGGCGATTTGTCCTTGGACACGGACAGTGGTTTGGCTAGCTTCTGTTTCTTTGACAAGGATTGTTGCTGGCTGCTCAAGCCCGTCAATATAGATGGTTTTAATGGGTTCAGCAGTGAGGGTAAAGGTATTGTCGTAGAGGGTATCCGCAGCGTCGTTTTTAACGCCTTTCCAGACGAGACCGGCTAACCCAATGATGAGGAGACCTAAGAGTCCTAGTAAGATTTGTTTTTTCATGGTATCTGCTTCTTTCTATTTAAATTCGCGTTTGGCAAAGAGGAGGTAGCCAGCAAGGGCATAGAAAATGGTAAAGAGTATGGAGGCCAAGCTAGTTGGTGTGAAGTAGTGACCTGTAATGTCAACTTGTCCTAGCTGATTGAACATCATGTAAGGAGTGAGCTTGTCTGTTTGAAAAAGCATGCCCATCATGAGGCTAAAGAGTTGATCAAAGAGTAAGGCGATAATGATGTACACCATGTAAGACTGGTAGATACGGTCAAAAAAGGCAAATATAAGAGCACAGAGACTGATGATGACCGTGTAGAGTGGCAGTTGGTACCAAAGATAAGTGAAAACCAGTGAATAGCTAGCGACACCAGACAAAAGATGGTGGATAAGGCTGGTCACTCCAAGAGCGACTACGAGATAGCTCCATGCTAAGGCGATGGTCATGCCCCATTTGTAGGCAAAGACCTTGAGACGGTTTTGACTTTTGATCAAAATATTGTTGATGGTACGGTTGGTCAAATCTTCTCCCAAGAAAATTTTGGCAGGTGTGACAAAAAAGAGGGGGAGTAAGGTCGGCCAAACCATGACTAGGTTTTGGGCAGCTGTTTGCGAAGTGTCCTCTCGATAGAGGTAGGCAAAGAGGCTGGCAAAGACAAGCAAGAGACCAAGAGAGAGGAGCGACAGGTACTCTTTTTGCATACGGTATACATCGGCTTTGAGGTAGTTCAACATGGGGTTCTTCTTTCTAATCTAATAGGCTTAAGTAATAGTCTTCAAAACTGCTACCAGAAGGGTAGATAGCGGTGATTTCGATGGCATGCTGGTTAAGATATGTAATCACTTCTTGAACGCTCTTATCTGGCGTAAGGAGGATGGCATCAGCGGACCGTGTCATCTCAATTCCCCATTCCGTTAGAAGGACTTGAGCTTGGTCGTTGTTGGTTGTTGCTAGGACAATCTGATTGGCGACCTCATGGTGCAGGTCTGACTTGTCGATGTCTTGAATGACACGTCCCTTGTGCAGGATGACAAAACGATCAACCACTAATTCCAATTCCGATAGGATATGACTGGAAATGAGAACGGTAATGCCGTAGTTGTCACGAAGATTGTGGATGATTTCCCGCATTTCCTTGATACCGGAAGGGTCCAAGCCGTTGACAGGTTCATCTAAAATCAGAAAATCAGGAAAATCAAGGATAGCAAGAGCGATAGCCATGCGTTGTCGCATACCTAGAGAAAAATCTTTCACCTTTTTCTTGTCGTCAACATGGGCTAAACCAACCAATTCAAGGACTTCTGCCATTCGTTGCTTCGGCTTTTCAATGCCAATTTGCAGAGCGGCATAGGTCAGATTCTCCTTAGCAGACATATTGGGGTAGAGGACAGGGGATTCGATAATGGCTCCGATTTTGTAGTTGTCTGCCTTGGTGATGGTCCCACTTGTTGCGGGAATCAAGCCAGATAGGATACGGATAAGGGTGGTTTTTCCAGCGCCGTTTTGGCCAACAAGTCCTAAGATTTCGCACTTTTGAATGGAGAAACTGACCTGGTCCAAGGCTTTTTGTGAACCGTAGTGTTTGCTGATAGTTTCGATTGTGAGTAATGGAGTAGACATAGGTTTTCCCTTCTTTTAAATGGTTAAATTTTCTTTTGTCATGTAGCGGCGGGCGTAGTCGCAAGCAAAACCTGCAATGATAAGGTAAACACTATATTTGATGTCAATGATGTAGGTACCAACTGGTGCTTGAATTGTGGTGAGGTAACTGGAGAAGAGTTCTGCTAGAAAGATGAGGCCACCCAAGCGTTTGATCGTTTTAGAGAAGTCTTCTGTCATCAGGTCAGATAGTTGGAAGTGCTTGATTGGTCGCTTGAGCATGTGCAAGCCAAAAATCCAAAGGCCATTGTGCATAAGGAGAACAGCAAGGTTTCCAAGGCTGATGTGACTGGTCATGGTCATGCCGAGGGTGTTGAAAGAGGAGAGGTCTGTCATTGGGAGAAATATGATCAGTAGAGCCAAGAGGCTTTGGATAATCAGAAGAGCGGTAGCAACTGAGAGAGTGATGTGCAAGAATGATTTAATGAGTTTCATGATAGATGTTCCTTTTATTTTGAGATTTGTTTTGAAAAAGCCGAGCTCTTGCTTTTTCCTTTATCGATGACGAATTGCTGTTTTTAAATGTTTTGTTATCGTCTTTCGATATATTTAGTATATCACATAATTTTTGAATTGCAACACTTTTTTATCGTTTTTTGATAATTTTTTATTTTTTTACACAAACATTAAATTGTGCAACTTTTTTAAGATGGCAAAAAACACTTGAAAAGGGTTTCTTGGTTAGGTATAATAAAGGTAACAATAAGATATGAACAAGCGGTGGCTTAGGTCATGCAGCCGGGCCTTCGAGTCTGAAGGCAGCAGAAAATCCGTCAGTAATCTGAGGACGTATCTGTGAGACAGTAGAAAACTGTCCACAGGTGCGTCCTTTTTTTGAACGGATGAGAAGTGGAGAAGGAGGAAATGATATGATGAACTATATCAGAAATAACCGTCAATCCCAGTTTCTTCTGGCAGGAACGTGTTTGATGGTCGTAGGATTTGTTTTGGGAGCTAAAGAGAGTGAACTTAGTAGTTGGAGTTATTATTTAGCAGTCGTATGTCTAGGCTATTTTGCAACAAAGCAAGCCATTCACTTGTCGCTAAAAGAGCGCAAAGTGAATGTGGACCTTTTAATGGTATTAGCTGCCATTGGGGCTCTATCAATCGGAGAGGAAGTGGAAGCAACCGTCTTGCTCTTTATCTTTGCGGCTGCTGAAGTGTTAGAGCGCTATGTGACTGACAGGTCCAGTTCAGCTATTACCAGTTTGATGGAAGCTGTCCCTAAAACAGCACAACTGGTAGGTAAAGGTAATCACATCCAAACCGTTTCTACCGATCAATTACAGCTAGGAGATCTTGTCTTAGTCAGTAAAGGGGCTCAGATTCCTATTGATGGTTTCGTGTCGCAAGCAACGACAGTCAGTGAAATGGCTCTGACCGGAGAGGCTTCACCTGTTGAAAAGCAATCGGGTCAGGAGGTCTTTGCAGGAACGGTCAATCTTGGCGAGCCGGTGCAAGTTGAAGTAGGAAAAAGGAGTGACCAAACTGTCTTTTCTAATATTGTTCGTCTAGTTCAAGAAGCTCAAGAACAACCATCCCAGCTAGCGAGGTGGATCGATCACTTCGAAGGGTGGTATGTTATAGCTGTACTGGTTACCGTACCATTGTTTATTATAGCTTTGATGGTGATACAGGAGTTGGGTTGGCAGGATGCCTTTTACCGGGGGATGGTTCTATTGACTGTCGCAAGTCCTTGTGCACTGGTGGCCTCTGTGACACCCGCAACCTTAAGTGCTATCAGTCGTGCGGCCAAGCTAGGTGTCCTCGTTAAGGGAGGTCAGGCTATGGGGAATCTAGCTGAAATCAGTGTGTTGTATACAGATAAGACGGGTACCCTAACAGAAGGAAAATTCAAGGTTGTCAACCTTTCGATATCAACAGAAAACCAACCCTTGCTTTTAGGGATGACCAGTCATTCCCAACACCCCATATCCCAAGCCATTAGCCAGTATCTCTTGGAAAAAGGGGTAGTACCTCAAAAAATGACAGCCCCTATTGAAGAACATCCAGGTCAAGGGTTACAGGCGGGACCTTACCAGCTGCTAAATAGAAAAGCAGTGGCTACTCTCTCTGATCCCAGTTACTTTTTTACCCAAGCAGCTCAATTTCTGACAACGAGCTTTTTGACAGATGGGAAGGAAATTCTAGGATTTATAGCCCTTGAAGATCAATTAAGACCGGAGGCGATTCGAGCTGTCCAAGCCTTCCAAAAAGAAGGCATTCGTGTAGAAATGCTGACAGGAGACAACGAAAGGGTTGCTGAGCAAATTGCCGCCCAAGCTGGTATCGATCAATTTGAAGCGAACTGCCTTCCTACGGATAAGGCAACGCGGGTTCAAGAGACGGTTCAAACGGAAATCGTCGCCATGATAGGAGATGGAATCAATGATGCTCCGGCTCTGGCACATGCCCATCTCGGGGTCGCAATGGGGTCTGGATCGGCCATTGCCATGGAAACGGCGGACCTCGTCATGGTTCAAAATAATTTGGCCAAATTTTATGAGGTTTACCAAATGAGCCGTAAACTGAAACGCATTATTATTGAAAATGTTGGATTTGCAGTCGGTGTCATGATCATCTTAATTGTTCTCAATGTTTTAGGGATCCTTGACTTGACCCGAGGGGTTATCTTTCATGAGGGCTCGACCATTCTGGTTATCCTAAATGGTCTGCGTCTTTTGAAATGGCAGTCGGATTTATGATATACTAGCCTTATGAAAATTTTATTACCCACGGCAAAAGAGTTAAATACAGATCTACCAGGCTACCAAATGGAAGCCCTTGATGAGCGGACAGAGGCCATTGTTCAAACACTGTCTTTCTTGTCTTCAACAGACTTACAGAGGCACTACAAAATCAAACCAGAAGCCGTTGAACAGGAAGCCGATCACTGGTCTCGTTTAGCTAAAGGCCAGGCGCAATCCTATGCTGCTTGGCAGCTGTTTAATGGGCTGATGTACCGACAGATGAAGCGCGAAAATCTTAGCGATGGCCAAATCCGCTATCTTAACGAGCATGTCTTTATCACGTCAGCCCTCTATGGCGTTATTAATGTCTTTGAGCCTATTGCGCCTCATCGTTTGGATTTTCTGATGGGCTTTAAGGTCAATGGGCAAAGCCTGAAAAACTACTGGCGTGAGCAGTATGACCAAGCTGTTGCTGAAGACGACCTGCTTATTTCCCTATTATCTAATGAGTTTGAGACTGTTTTTTCAAAGACTACTCAGGAGAAGATGGTCAAACTGATTTTTATGGAAGAAAGGGACGGTCAGCTCAAAACCCACTCGACCATTTCTAAAAAAGCGCGTGGCAAGTGCCTTAATGCATTGGTGGACAATCACGTGACTACTGTCTCAGACATCAAGAGCTTGGTCTTCGAAGGGTTCAGGTATCAGGCAGACCTCTCCAAGGAAAAAGAACTTGTTTTCGTCAAAAAATAGCGATCAAAAAGCCCTGAAGCAAATTGCTTCAAGGCTTTTAAAGTAGGTTTTTTTAATAAGACACGGTCAGCTTATCCAATAGCTGCGACTAAAGCGTCAGACTGTGCTTGAAGTTCCGCTAACTTATCGGCTTCAAGAACCAATTGACCATCACCCCAGGCAGAATCGTTAACACGAGTAGCGGTAAATGGTTCAACAGCAGTTGTGCGGATGAATGGTAAGAGATCTGTGTAACTGTCAAACATTTTTTCTTGACCACCGTTAGCGACTGAAGAAACAGTTACCAGTTTCCCATTGATAGCAGAAGGGCCTGTTGGGTCAGAAAGGTCTACCGCACGGCTCAACCAATCAAGCAGGTTTTTCACTGGGCCAGGAATAGAGAAGTTGTAAACTGGAGAGAAAATCCAAATGGCATCGACATCTTGAGCTGCTTCACGGGCTGCTGCAACTGATGGTAGAACTGGTGTCTCAAAATCTTGGTTGAAAACGGGAACGTCAGTATACTCAAGATAACTTACTTCAGCCTTGCCTTCAAGTGCTTTTTCCGCAAGCTCAGCGAGTTGGTGGTTAAAAGATCCTTTGCGAAGCGATCCGACGATAAACAATACTTTTTTCATGATAAAACTCCTTTGAATTAATGTGCTTTTTAAGCATGAAAGTAGTATACTCCTTTTATCACTAATTAGCAATAAATTAGCTCAAGTTTTTAAATTTTTTGAGGAGACTAACTAAAAGGTCTTGTTCTTCATCGGTCAAGACACTAAAAATGCGACCAACGTTTTGGTAATGATCTGGTAAAATCGTTTCTATAAAATCCCTTCCCTTGTCTGTCAGACTAATCAAGCATGCTCGCTTATCAAGGGGATTGGGATGTCTTGTAATCAAACCATCTCGAATCATATTTTTGACGACAACCGTCATATTTCCTGATGTCGTTAACATTTTATCAATTAAATCCTGAATTCGGAGGTCTCCTTTGTTATAGAGAATCTCAAGCACTCCAAATTGGGTCAGTGTAATCCCATGCTGTTTGATTAAGGGGGATTCGAGGAGTGTAATAGTATGGACAGTTCGTCTGAGTGCAATCACGCTGTTTAGTGCAGAGCGATTAGCTTCTATAATAGTATCGATGTCATTCTTTTTCATGCCTATATTGTAGCAAGTTTTAGTTGAACAAACAAGCCATTTTGACTATTGCTGTAAAATAACTTTCATAAATGAAACCTTTTTTTCTAAAATATTAGAAAATTCTTCCTATTTCTGGTATAATGGGGAGAAAGATTTTGGGGTGAATTCAGTGTTGAAGCCATTTACTGTTAAAAAGCAATTGTTGATTGGAGGGCTAATGTTACTATTAACTCTCTTTGTAACTTCAGCAATTAGTCTTTTTGTCATCATAAGGCCCTACCGCAAGGACAAGGAAGAAGCCATCAAAATCGCGAACCAGTACACTGGCTTAGAGACGGTCGACTCTTACTCTCTGTTTCATTTTGATGAAAGCTATTATAGCTTGTCTGGATCGACAGATAGTCAAGACATACATGTTCTCATCCCTCAAGACGGTGGACAAATTCTTACTTTTTCAGCTGAGGAAGGTGTTTCAGCAAATGAAGTGAAAGAAGCTGTTCAGAAACTAGGAACTCAGCAAATTAAGCGGGTGACTTTAGGAATTATTGATAATCAGCCTGTTTGGGAAGTTTTTTCCGATGGGCAATTCTTTTATTTTAATTTTAAAACAGGAGAACAAGTCTCCGAGGAGGATATATGAAACTGTCAAAGCGCATTAGAGAGATGGAAGAAAGCATCACCTTAAAAGCTGCTGCTAAAGCGAAAGCATTAAAAGCAGAAGGTCGTGATATTCTTAGTTTAACGGTTGGTGAACCTGATTTTATAACACCTGTTCACATTCAGAATGCTGCGATTGCCTCTATCCAAGATGGGACAGCGAGTTTTTATACAGTAGCGAGTGGCTTACCTGCTTTAAAACAGGCCATTAGCAAGCACTTTGAAACCTTTTATGGTTATTCTTTAGCACCGAATCAAATTGTCGCCGGGACAGGGGCTAAGTTCATTCTCTATGCTTTCTTCATGGCGGTTCTTGATCCTGAGGACGAAGTGATCATACCGACGCCATACTGGGTGAGTTATGCTGATCAAGTTAAACTCGCTGAAGGTGTGCCTGTTTTCGTGGAGGCTACAGAAACAAACGCTTTTAAAGCAACAGTAGACCAACTTGAAGCAGCCAGAACGGATAAAACAAAAGTGCTCCTGCTAAATTCACCATCAAACCCTACGGGAATGATATACGATCGTGATGAGTTACAGGCCATCGGTGATTGGGCTGTGGAACATGATGTCTTGATTCTGGCGGATGATATTTATGGTCGACTAGTATACAATGGAAACCAATTTACACCTATTTCATCCTTGTCAGGAGCTATTCGCAAGCAGACGATTGTCGTTAATGGTGTTTCTAAATCTTACTCCATGACAGGATGGCGGGTTGGTTATGCAACAGGGGATTCAGAAATCATCTCTAGCATGGCTAAAATGATCAGTCAAACGACTTCTAATTTAACAGCAGCAGCTCAATACGCGGCCATTGAAGCTTTGGAAGGTCCACAAGATTCAGTCGAAGAAATGCGTCAAGCCTTTGAAGAGCGTCTCAATACGATTTACCCTCTTTTGACTGAAATCCCTGGCTTTAGCTGTCTTAAGCCCCAAGGAGCCTTTTATTTCTTCCCAGATGTCTCTGAGGCGATGAAGATGAAGGGCTATGCCAATGTCACTGATTTTACGGATGCTATTCTAGAAGAAACAGGTGTAGCTGTCGTCACAGGTGATGGATTTGGTGCGCCCAATAATCTGCGTCTGAGCTATGCTACTGATTTAGAAACCTTAAAAGAGGCCGTCCGTCGCATTAAAGCCTATATGGAAGCTTAATAAACTCACAATAAACGAGCACCGAGTGTTCTAAGACGTTTGGCCAAATTCTTTGGTATAGGACGTTTCCACTCGGATTTGCTTCGTTAGGTCCAATTATGGCTGTCAGGTGACTGATAGAATTCCTTGGACGACACGATTAAACCATAGAGAAAGAGAACTACAGAGAGAAATGTCTACAGAACTAATAACCATTAAAGATATTCCGCAATATGTTGGCCAAGAAGTGATCATTGGTGCATGGGTTGCTAATAAATCAGGAAAAGGAAAAATTGCTTTTCTACAACTTCGAGATGGAACTGCTTTTTTCCAAGCCGTAGCTTTTAAGCCAAACTTTTTAGAAAAATTTGGTGAAGAAGAAGGAGCTGCTAAGTTTGATACAATCAAACGCCTTAGTCAAGAAACATCTGTTTATGTGACAGGTATTGTCAAAGAAGATGAGCGTTCTAAGTTTGGTTATGAGCTTGATGTGACGGATATAGAAGTGATTGGGGAATCTGTGGATTATCCGATTACACCAAAAGAGCATGGGACAGATTTCTTAATGGATCACCGTCACCTCTGGCTGCGCTCGCGTCGTCAAACGGCTATTATGCAAATCCGTAATGCCATTTTGATGGCTTCAACAGAGTTCTTCGACAAAAACGGCTTTATCAAGTTCGATAGCCCAATTTTGTCAGGAAATGCTGCTGAAAATACTACTGAGCTTTTTGAAACAGATTATTTTGGAACTCCAGCTTTCCTTAGTCAATCAGGTCAGTTGTACCTTGAGGCAGGAGCAATGGCGCTTGGACGTGTGTATGACTTTGGGCCAGTTTTCCGTGCGGAAAAATCGAAAACTCGTCGTCACTTGACAGAATTCTGGATGATGGATGCTGAGTACCCATTCTTGACGCATGACCAATCTCTTGATTTGCAAGAAGCCTATGTTAAAGCTTTAATCCAAGGTGTCCTTGACCGTGTTCCACAAGCATTGGAAACCTTAGAACGTGATATCGACGCACTGAAACGCTATGTGGCAGAACCGTTCAAGCGCGTGGCCTATGACGATGCGATTACACTCTTACAAGAACATGCTAACGACGAGGATGCAGACTACGAGCCAATCGCACATGGCGATGACTTTGGTTCACCTCATGAAACGTGGATTTCCAATTACTTTGGCGTGCCAACCTTCGTGGTTAACTACCCAGCAAGCTTTAAAGCCTTTTACATGAAACCAGTTCCTGGAAACCCAGAGCGCGTGCTCTGTGCGGACCTTTTGGCACCAGAAGGTTATGGTGAAATTATCGGTGGGTCTGAGCGTGAAACCGACTACGACAAGCTCTTAGCCAAAATCGAAGAAGAAGGCCTTAATCCAGAAGATTACGCTTTCTACCTTGATCTCCGTAAATATGGGTCAGTCCCACACTGTGGATTTGGACTTGGTCTGGAGCGGATGGTAACCTTTGTAGCAGGAACCAAGCATATTCGTGAAGCCATTCCATTCCCACGGATGTTGCATCGGATTAAACCTTAAAACTGATTTTGAGGGCGCGTCAGCGCTCTTTTTTCATAAAAACATGCGAAATGCTTGCTTTATTCCGAAATTATGGTAGAATGTAAGGAGTTTGAAAAAACTGACCTAAGACAGCAGGGGGATTTAATCCATAAACATCCTGCCGAGGCACAAATCGTTAACTAAAATTTTTAACATTTGTACTTTCGTGTCTAGGTCTGGGCGCGTTTTTTCTTTGGAAAGACCCACCCAGCCAAAATAAAAACGGAGGTAAACTAATGAGCCAAGCAAGTATTGCTAAAAAAGCAGAACTCGTTGATATTGTTGCAGAAAAAATGAAAGCAGCAGCATCTATCGTTGTCGTAGACGCCCGTGGTTTGACTGTAGAACAAGACACTGTTCTTCGTCGTAACTTGCGTAACGAAGGAATCGAGTACAAAGTTATCAAAAATGGTATCTTGCGCCGTGCAGCTGAAAAAGCTGGTTTGGAAGGTATGAACGATGTTTTCGTTGGTCCTACAGCTGTTGCATTTTCTAACGAAGATGTCGTTGCACCTGCGAAAGTTATTTTTGATTATACTAAGACTGCAGATGCACTTGAAATCAAAGGTGGTGCTATCGAAGGTAAAGTCGCTTCAGTGGAAGACGTCAAAGCCCTTGCAACATTGCCAAGCCGCGAAGGGTTGCTGTCTATGCTCCTTTCAGTACTTCAAGCGCCTGTTCGCAACGTGGCACTCGCTGTCAAAGCTGTCGCAGACAGCAAAGAAAATGCAGCCTAAGGCTGTTAGTAGCTTAAGACTACAAAAATACTATTTTATTTAAAAACATTTTGGAGGAAATTACAATGGCATTGAACATTGAAAACATTATTGCTGACATTAAAGAAGCTTCAATCCTTGAATTGAGCGAACTCGTAAAAGCTATCGAAGAAGAATTTGGTGTAACTGCAGCTGCTCCTGTAGCTGTAGCTGCTGGTGGCGGAGATGCTGGTGCTGCAGAAGCGAAAGATTCATTCGATATCGAATTGACTGCTGCTGGCGACAAAAAAGTTGGCGTTATCAAGGTTGTTCGTGAAATCACAGGTCTTGGTCTTAAAGAAGCTAAAGAACTTGTTGATGGCGCACCAGGCGTTATCAAAGAAGGCGTTGCTGCTGCAGAAGCAGAAGAATTCAAAACTAAGCTTGAAGAAGCTGGCGCTAGCGTAACTCTTAAATAAGAAGCACATAGCAATTTGAGAGCGGAAGCCCGATTTACCAGTCTTTTAGAGCTTATAGCGATTTAAAGAAACTGATAATTTGATTTGGTTTCCTGCCAAAAATCCTGCCAAAAAATCTTTGGCAGGATTTTTATTTTTATATAAATATACTGTGCAGAATTGCTATTCTTCAACATTTGTATTTGTAGAAATATATTTTTATGTGAGCGAGAACATTTCAATAAGTGTTCTCGCTTTTTTTATTTTCAGGAGGAAAAACATGCAGAAGGAAGAACAGTCATCACGTCAAATCGTGATGTGTCATCTCATTGCTATCATGGGAATAAATATTGAGAAAGCAACTCAGTTAATTACTGAAATGGAAGAGTCAGGGCTAATTCAATTTGATGAGTTAGGAAATGTCGGTTTATTAGTGTTGGAGGGACAATCATGAAACGTATTACCGCAAATCACTATCAAACGTCAGAGCGTTACTATAAGCTCCCAAAACTTTTGTTTGAGAGTGATCGATATAAGGACATGAAACTTGAAGTTAAAGTAGCTTATGCTGTTCTCAAAGATCGCTTGGAATTATCTCTGAGTAAAGGTTGGATTGATGAAGATGGGGCTATCTATTTGGTCTATTCCAACTCCAAGCTCATGGCACTACTTGGCTGTTCCAAGTCAAAGTTACTGACGATTAAGAAAACCTTACGAGAGTATGGCTTGATTGATGAAGTCCAACAGTCTTCCAGTGAAAAAGGGCGAATGGCTAATAAGATTTACTTAGGGGAGTTGGAACATGAAGCTACCCCAGTCTTAAATTCAGACGGGGGTAGTGTTCAAAAAATACCAGGGGGGTATCAAAATCAGCCGGGGCCAGTCTTAAATTCAGCCACTAGTGAGACTGAAGTTAGTGAGACTGATATGAGTGAAACTAAAGAGAGTGAGTCAGTCATTGAGAACGAGGAGGAGAAAGAAAGTCTAACAAGTATGAAATGTGACAATGACAATTTTCAACGTAAAGTAGACAGAGTCACAAGATACGACAGAGATTACATTTGGGGCTTGGTACATGATCAGTTGAGACAAGTTGGTCTATCACAGGCTGCTAGTGATTATGCCATGATTTATTTTGATCATCGGTATCAGTACGCTTTAGAGAATATGAGGTTTGCGGACAGAACAGAAACGATAGCGGAATATGTCTTTAATGGCGTCTTATCCGAATGGACTAAGGTCCAACGCTTAAAAGACCTAAAAGGGGGGTGAGTAAGATGTTTTGGTGGATATTATTAAGTATTTGGGGATTAGGAATGATTTGGTTTATTTTTGAACTTATAACTGCCCCAGAAATGGAAGATCATTGTTAAGAAAGGACGTTACGCAAGAAGTAAGGTCCTTTTTAATTTTGTCAGAAAGGAATGAGAGACATGAAGTTTTTAGATTTGTTTGCAGGAATTGGAGGCTTTCGACTGGGGTTAACTCGGCAAGGCCATGAGTGTATTGGCTTTTGTGAGATTGATAAGTTTGCGAGGAAATCTTACAAGGCCATCTATGAGACCGAAGGAGAAATTGAATTTCATGATATTAGACAAGTCACAGACCAAGACTTTAGACAACTTAGAGGGCAAGTGGACATCATCTGTGGGGGATTCCCTTGCCAGGCATTTTCACTCGCAGGCAGACGATTGGGATTTGAGGATACTAGGGGAACTTTGTTCTTTGAGATTGCTCGAGCGACCAAACAGATCCAACCACGTTTTTTATTCCTCGAAAATGTCAAGGGCTTACTCAGTCACGACAAGGGAGAGACATTTCGAACAATCCTCGCCACATTGGATGAGTTGGGGTATGATGTCGAATGGCAGGTGCTTAACAGTAAAGATTTCCAGGTGCCGCAAAACCGTGAAAGAATTTTTATTGTCGGACATTCTAGAAGATACCGTCCCCGATTCCTATTTCCTCTCAGAGGAGAAAACAGCTCAGCTAGTCTTGAACGATTAGGTAATGTTAATCCGTCAGGCAAAGGGATGAATGGAGAAGTCTATTTATCACGTGGGATAGCACCAATCTTAACCAGAGGAAAAGGTGAGGGAACTAAAATTGCCATTCCTGTTTTAACTCCTGATAGGCTAGAAAAACGCCAACATGGGAGGCGCTTTAAAGGGAACGATGATCCAATGTTTACTTTAACTAGCCAAGATCGGCATGGTGTAGTTGTCGCAGGAACTTTACCAACTTCTTTTATCCAAACTGGACGAGTTTATGATCTTTCAGGGCTTTCTCCAACGTTGACAACCATGCAAGGAGGGGATAAAGTTCCTAAGATTCTCTGTCGTGAAGAAGCGCCACATTTGAAAATTAGGGAAGCGACCAAACTAGGCTATGCCAAGGCAATAGTGGGAGATTCTGTCAACCTTGCTTCCCCAGAGTCTACCAAACGCAGAGGACGAGTGGGAAAGGGGATTTCAAATACTTTAACAACTTCTGACAATATGGGAGTGGTTGTTGCTGCTTTGGAATACCGTAAGGACAAGTGGTATGAAGTGACTGGAATAATCCTAGATGGAAAACTGTATCGGTTGAGAATCAGACGCCTAACCCCAAGAGAGTGTTTCAGGCTCCAAGGATTTCCTGATTGGGCTTATCAAAGGGCAGAGAGCGTATCCAGTAAAAGTCAGTTGTATAAACAGGCCGGAAATAGCGTGACCGTAACCGTTATTGAAGCCATTGCTAGAGAATTTAGAAAGATTGAAGAGGAAGAAGAACATGACATTATTACACACTAAGAGTATTAGGGAATGCACAGAACTGGAAGAAGCCATTCATCAAGAAGAAATGGATAATATCATGAATTTAGTCTTTGAGTTACCAGATTATGACTGTGAACTTTCAGTAACCTATATTGATGACTATCATAAAAATTATTGGTCGCCTTACTTTTTAGAGTCAAACTTACATCGTATAGAAGAGTTACTCCAAAATGAAGACCTTATAAATGGAGTGGATGTCTTTTTAACTGAAGAGAACGATCTAGCTTTTAAAGTCTATGGTCAGAGCTATTCATATCAGGAAAATGTTGGTATCTTAACGGCACTTGTGACTGTGACATGTTTTGGGGAAGGCAGGTCACCGATTGATATGAGTAAGGTGTTCACACCACCAACTCAAGAAATGGTGCTAATCGTATAGATGGTCTAGGTATAGGCTATCAAAAATCTAAGAATGACAACCAATAGAAAGGTTGAAGAGGAAGAAACATGAAATTACTACATGAAAAAAGTATCTTAGACTGCTCAGATCTTGAGTTAGAAATACATTATGCTGAAACAGAACGACAGGACAGCCTAATTGCTAGTCTACCAGACTATGATTGTGATGTCATGGTCGTCTACGAGGATAGTTATCACAAAGAGAAAATTTCACCAAAGCTGTTTGAATCAAATCTTAAGAATTATCAAGAATTTATTCAGAATGAGGATCTAAAAAATGGTGGGGATGCCTTTTTAACAGATGAAAATCATTTAGCATTCAGAACTTATGGTCAGTTGTACAAATACAAAGGTCAATATGAAATGGTCCAATGTCTTATAACAATTAAATGCTACGGTGAAGGCATGTCACCTATTGATATGAGTAAGGTGTTTACCCCACCAACTCAAGCATTAGAGAAGGAGCTATCTGTGTAGGAGGAAGCGATGTTAGAAATCTATTTAAGTCGAAATACCAGTCGGAATCAAAAACTCCTGTCTTTTTGTGACTCGCATGGTATTTCCTACTCCTGTAAAGAAGTGAGTCATCTATCACGTGAAGAATTACTGAGGTTGTTTACCAAAAGCAGTGATTGTTTTACGCTCTTATCCCCTTCGCTACAACGATTTAAAGGTCATAGAGAGATGAAATTGAGTGAGTTAGTGACGGTAGTTCTACGGAAACCTGACCAGAATCTTCGTCTCCCACTTGTGGTTTGTGAGGATAACGTGTATCCCGATATGAGTTTAGAAGAAGCGAGGACCTTTCTTCCGAGAAGTCAAAAAGTGGTTTCCTTTCGTGAATATCTTTTTAAGGACATGACGACATAAGGAGGAGCTATGAACGAACGCTTTTGGGAAAATTTGGAAATTATCGTTATGGAAAAAGGACTGTCATGGGCTGACCTTGCTCGACAGATGTTTAAGGGACAATACGTCTACCCTAGTGAGTTTAAGCGCCTCTACCAAACCTTTCGTCACTACAAATCTCATCGTCTCATGCCACAAGTCAAATGGGTGGAGACAATAGTGACCGTCTTAGAGATTGACTATGAAGATTTGTTTAGGAGGTAGAGATGAAACGTTTAGTAGTCATGTACGGAGCCATTCATGTTAATGTCTTCCTAGTGAGTGTGTACCTAGTTGGTTTGCTAAATGGGGCATGGTTAACAGTTTTACAAGTGACGTTTCTAGCCCTGCTATTGTGGAGCTGGAAAAGGTTTAAGATACCGAAAAGAAACCTATCCTTGAAGGAGAGAGGGCTTTGGGTACTTGGTAGTCTAGGTGTCATGGTAAGTATTGCTCTTATCATGAGTGCTATGTTTTCAGGAAGTGAGGCAAATCAAGAAACGTTAGTGATTGTTCAAAACCAGATTCCTGTTCTGTCCTTTATTCTTTTTCTCCTTAATGCCAGTGTCGTGGAAGAAGTCTTTTACCGAGAAGTGTTGTGGGGACTCTTGTCTCAACCAATGAGTCAAGTTGTGTTAACGAGTCTCCTCTTTGCCTTAGCCCACCACCCCTCTAGTTTATTCACTTGGGTGCTTTATGGGAGTTTAGGTCTCACACTTGGTGTGGTGAGAGGGCAAACAGACTGCTTGAACTCAACTCTCGTTCATCTGTCTTGGAACAGTATCGCTTTTCTCCTATCTATATTGTGATACCAAAATCAAGGGTGCTTTCGTATCATGAAAGCACCCTATTGTTTTGATGGGGAATCATATAAAGGAGGAAATGATGTCATCCGAACAACAGGAACGCCAAGCTATTCAATATGCGGAACGGAGTGCTATGTTTACGGTAAAGGTCCTTCTCAAACTCTTAGAGTGGTCAGCTAGACACGCCCTAGCACAAGACTCGGCTTATAAGATTGGGGTTCAAAAGTTAGAAGAACTCCTTCAAAGTCCTTATGCCATTGAGTCGCTGAATATCTCAAAAGACATCTTGGATAAACCCGTTGATGTCGAAAAATTTAAGGAATTGGTGCAGTCAGAGCACCTTCCTATTGCCATTAGTTGGCAAGGAGATTACCTTCATTTCTATGCTAAGGATAAGTCGCTCTTAGACAAGCACTTAGATGAGTTGCTTCAGAAGTTGGTTTCCAATCCAGAAAAACTGAAAGGGCTAACTATGGATAAAACTCTTGATGAGGAAATCGCACAAGCCAAGGAACAGATTGTGATGTCAGAACCCTCTGCTGTGAAAACAAAGGAGGTCATTCTCTAATGGTCTCAGGGAAAAAAGCCTTTATTTTTGGCGTATTAGGACTTGCTCTTGGCTATTTCTGCCATAGACTAGTCTTGCTTTACGATAGTCTACCTAATCAACCGCCCTTGGAACGTCTTGTCTATCTCTTAGGAGAGGGACAGAATCAGGTCTTAAATCCCTTGTGGAATGGAAATTTCACTGGCAAATCAGTTTTAGGCTTTTGCTTTGGGCTTGTGACGATGGGCCTAGTCTATCTTTATGTTTCAACTGGTCAAAAGGTTTACCGGGAAGGGGCTGAGTATGGTTCTGCTCGCTTTGGAAACAATCGTGAGCGTAAATCCTTTCTCAGTAAGAATCCCTTTAATGACACCATTTTGTCACGAAATGTTAGGCTAACCCTGTTAGAAAAGAAAGCCCCACAGTTTGACCGAAACAAGAACCTTGTGGTCATTGGTGGGTCTGGTAGCGGGAAGACCTTTCGATTTGTCAAACCCAATCTGATTCAGCTAAACTGTTCCAATATTGTCGTTGACCCTAAGGATCACTTAGCTGAAAAGACAGGGAAGCTCTTTTTAGAGCATGGCTATCAGGTCAAGGTCTTAGACCTTGTAAACATGATTAACTCAGATGGCTTTAATCCTTTTCGTTATGTGGAAACGGAGAATGATTTGAACCGTATGCTTACGGTCTATTTCAATAATACCAAAGGCAATGGCAGTCGCAGTGATCCTTTTTGGGATGAAGCTTCCATGACCTTAGTGAGAGCCATTTCCTCTTACTTGGTGGATTTTTACAATCCTCCAGGTAGTACAAAGGAAGAAGCAGACAGTCGTCGTAAGAGTGGGCGTTACCCCTCTTTTTCTGAAATTGGAAAACTCATCAAGCTCTTATCCAAAGGAGAAAATCAAGATAAGAGTGTCTTAGAAGTGATGTTTGAGACCTATGCCAAGAGATATGGGACAGAAAACTTCACCATGCGTAACTGGGCAGACTTCCAAAACTACAAGGATAAGACCTTGGATTCGGTGATTGCTGTCACAACAGCTAAGTTTGCCCTCTTTAATATCCAATCCGTCATTGATTTAACCAAACGTGACACCTTGGACTTAAAAACATGGGGAACGCAGAAAACCATGGTCTATCTCGTTATTCCAGATAATGACACCACCTTTCGGTTTCTTTCAGCCCTTTTTTTCTCCACCGTCTTTTCAACCTTAACGAGACAAGCTGATGTGGACTTTAAGGGGCAACTGCCTATCCACGTCAGAAGTTATCTAGATGAATTTGCCAATGTCGGTGAAATTCCAGACTTTGCGGAACAAACCTCAACAGTTCGCTCACGGAACATGAGTCTCGTACCCATTCTTCAAAACATTGCCCAACTTCAAGGGCTTTATAAGGAGAAGGAGGCTTGGAAAACCATTCTAGGAAACTGTGACAGTTTGCTTTATCTTGGTGGCAATGATGAAGAGACCTTCAAGTTCATGAGTGGTCTCTTAGGCAAACAAACCATTGATGTGAGAAGTACCAGTCGGTCATATGGCCAAACAGGGTCTGGGTCAACGTCTCATCAGAAAATTGCAAGGGATCTCATGACTCCTGATGAAATTGGAAAAATGAAACGTGATGAGTGCTTGGTGAGAATTGCAGGGGTTCCTGTTTTTAAGGAGAAAAAGTTCTTTCCTTTGAAACATAAGAACTGGCAATACCTGGCGGATAAGGAGTCAGATGAACGTTGGTGGCATTACCACATTGACCCACTAGAAACAGAGGAAGTTCCGTTTGAACCCTCTGACCATAAGGTCAGAGATTTAAGTACAGAAAACACACTACACTAATAGAAAAGAGGAATCGTATGAACCAAAAATTAACAGGCTTTGTTTATGGCGTGGACGCTAGTTCCATGTTTGCCCAAGCCATGGCGCTCTTACAAAAAGGAATGGTTGCGACAGGCGCCTTTCTTGTCGTCATGGGCATTATTAACCTATCAACCAATATCAAGGATGGTGGACCTGGTGTCCGCAATGCCATCTTAGAAATTGTGGGGGGTGTTATGGTAGGTGCCGCAGGTGCCTTCATCACCCAAATTACCATTTAGGAGGGCTAAGTATGACATGAACAACACATTACCTTCATCTTTTGTCTTTCTAGCCTCGGAGAAAATTTCAAGCGATAGCCTATTTGAAGGCTTTAACGTTGACTTGGAATCGACGGCCAACTTGGTCAAATCCCTTGCGGATTATAACCCAACCGTTTGGTCTTATATGTCAGCTATCACAAAAGGAGTGATGCAACCATTGGGAGTGGCTATTTTAGCAGTCGTTTTAGTCCTTGAGTTCTCGAAGATGGCTAAGAAAATCGCCAACTCAGGTGGTGCCATGACTTTTGAAGCTATTGCTCCTATGATTGTCTCTTATATCATGGTGGCTGTGGTCATTACAAACACCACCGTTATTGTAGAAGCCATCTTAGCCGTTGCTTCTCACATCATTGAAGGCGTAGCTGGTGTCGTTTCTCATGGGGGAACGACTTATGAGACCATTTCAGGACTTAAAGGGTCAGGAATTATTGGAAAACTCATTGTTGGCTTTTTTGCCATTCTGATATGGTTAGTGCGATTGGTTAGTGTGATGGTGGTGAATCTCCTCATTACCATTCGCTTTATCCAACTTTATCTCATGATTCCATTTGCGCCTTTAACGATTCCGACTTTCCTTAGTGACGATTGGCGAAGCGTTGGGATTGGCTACCTGAAAAACATCATGGTCTATGCTCTCCAAGGTGTCTTGATTTTCTTAATCATCTCCCTTGTTCCCCTCTTTGAATCAGCTGGGAAATTGGCTCTCTCAAATGGGGCGGGAGTGATGGAGACGCTAGCGACTGCCTTTGGTGGTTTAGTTCAGGCTATTTTATTGATCATTGCCTTGGTGGGCAGTCAACGGACTGCGAGAAGTATCCTAGGCATGTGAGAGTAGGACAGGAATCGGTACTGCTTTGCAGTCGATTACGTCGTCCTACCTCCGCAAGGACGACTAGAACTGTCATAGCTAGGAACTAGCGAAGAGAGTTCAGACGTCTACTGCGTCAAATTCATTAAACCATTCAAACTGGACTGAGATTTCCATCTTAGTCCTTTTATCAAAGAAGGAGATAATACTTATGAATACACGTGTTTTTAAGGACATCACAAAAGTTCAACACAGGGCTTGGCTAGGTTTTACCACACGACAAGTTATTTTTGTATTACCAGCCATTGCTATTACCATCCTGATTTTAGGGTTAAACCTCTTTTATTGGCAATTTGGGGATTGGTTTGTCTATGGTCTTATCTTTACTTTTACCATTCCCCTCATGTTATTTGGGGTCTATCGCCCTAATGACTTACCTTTTGAAACGTATCTTAATTATAAATGGCATTATGAAATGACCATACCAGACCGTACACTAACTGGACAGAAAGGAATACAACGTGAAAAAAACAAATCGCTCAATGAAACCAAAGACCTCTTCTAAACACAAGAAGACACGTAAACCAAAAGAAGAAGTGCTACCAACAACTGTTAATACGCTTCTTTACCAAGCCCTTTTTCCTAATGGTCTCATGCAAGTCACCCCAGATTATTTTTCTCAGTCCTATCTTTTAGGAGATGTCAATTACCAAACGGTTGGTTTGGAGGATAAGGGAGCCATTATGGAAACCTATTCGGACTTGATTAACAGTTTGGATGACAAGACCAATTTCCAACTTACTATTTTTAACCAGAGGGTCAACTTGGATAAGTTTAGAAAGGGTGTCTTGTATCCTTTTCATGAGGATGGCTACGATACCTATCGGGAAGAACTCAACCGTATTATGGAAAATAACCTTGAAGCTGGAGAAAATAACTTTTCAGCTGTTAAATTCATCTCTTTTGGGAAATCAGACCAAAATCCGAAACTCGCTTATCGCTCTCTGTCTCAGATTGGGGAATACTTCAAGAGTGGTTTTTCTGAAATTGATGCGAACTTTACCCTCCTCAGTGGAGAAAGCCGTGTGAATCACTTGGCTGATATGTTGCGTGGGGAAAATCATTTGCCCTTTACTTATCAAGACCTGGTGCGTTCAGGACAAACAACCAAGCACTTTATTGCCCCAACCAGTCTGTCCTTTAAGCACAAAAATCATATTGAAATGGATGATAGACTGCTTCAGATTGTCTATGTTCGTGACTATGGGATGGAGTTGGGAGATAAGTTCTTACGAGAACTCATGCAGTCGGATTTGGAAGTGATGATTAGTCTCCATGCCAAAGGGTCAGCCAAGTCAGAAGCCATGACCAAGCTCCGTACCAAGAAGACTTTGATGGAATCGCAAAAAATTGGGGAACAACAAAAGATGGCACGATCTGGCGTATATCTTGAAAAGGTTAGTCAGGTCCTAGAAAGTAACATCGATGAAGCCGATGAGCTGATTAAAACCATGACGCAAACAGGCGACAAGCTCTTTGACACCCTCTTTGTGATTGGGGTCTTTGCGGATAACGAAGACCAATTGAAGCACTCCCTTGATATTATCAAACAAGTGGCAGGTTCTAATGACCTTGTGATTGATAATCTGACCTATATGCAAGAAGCTGCCTTTAATAGCTTATTGCCATTTGGGAAGAACTACCTTGAGGGTGTGTCTCGGTCTCTTTTGACCTCAAACATTGCCGTCAACTCCCCATGGACCTCTGTTGACCTACAAGATAAGGGCGGGAAGTTTTATGGGATAAACCAGCTTTCAAGTAACATTATTACTATTGACCGTGGGAAGCTCAATACCCCATCAGGATTGATTCTAGGGACATCAGGTGCTGGTAAAGGGATGGCGACTAAGCATGAAATCATCTCAACCAAGTTAAAAGAAGCAGAGACTGATACCGAAATCATCATTGTAGACCCTGAAAATGAGTACAGTATCATTGGTCAAGCCTTTGGTGGGGAAAGTATTGACATTGCGCCTGACTCTACCACTTTCTTAAACGTTTTAGACTTATCCGATGACAATATGGATGAAGACCCTATTAAGGTCAAATCTGAATTTCTATTGTCTTGGATTGGGAAACTCTTAGACCGGAAAATGGACGGTCGAGAAAAGTCCCTAATTGACCGTGTAACACGGCTAACCTATAAACATTTTGACACACCATCTCTCGTGGAATGGGTCTTTGTTCTTTCTAAACAACCTGAACAAGAAGCCAAGGACTTAGCCCTTGACATGGAACTCTATGTGGAAGGGTCACTCGACATTTTCTCACACCGTACTAATATTAAAACGGATAGCCATTTCCTCATTTACAATGTCAAAAAATTAGGGGATGAATTGAAGCAGATTGCCCTCATGGTCATCTTTGACCAGATTTGGAATCGCGTGGTTAAAAACCAAAAACTTGGCAAGAAGACCTGGATTTACTTTGATGAAATGCAGCTTCTGTTGCTGGATAAGTACGCTTCTGATTTCTTCTTTAAATTATGGAGCCGTGTCCGTAAGTATGGCGCCATTCCAACAGGCATTACTCAAAACGTAGAAACCTTACTTCTTGATGCCAACGGCAGACGTATTATCGCTAATAGCGAGTTCATGATACTTCTAAAACAAGCTAAGAGTGACCGAGAAGAGTTGGTTCATCTTTTGGGCTTATCTAAAGAACTTGAGAAATACTTGGTTAATCCAGAAAAGGGAGCTGGATTGATTAAGGCAGGCTCAACTGTTGTTCCCTTTAGAAATAAAATCCCACTTCAAACCCAACTCTTTGACATCATGAGTACCGATCCAGAAAAGATGAGGGCTGAACAATGACAAGAGAGCAAGAGAAGGTCAAGGTTGCCCGTAAAACCTTTCAGAGTAGTTTAAAGGCTAGCCGTATCCATTACCGCAGGGAGAAGAAGGGGCTGAAACGCTCTTTTCCGAAACGACGCTTTATCATGCGCCGAGCTGAGAAAGCTGAATCAAGGGAACAACGTCAGACTCTGAAGCAAACCTATCAGGAGGAAAAAGACCTAGCGACAGATACCTTTAAGGAAGCGATTGCCTATGTGTCTCCCAGATGGCTAAAAAGTAAGGAAATTAAAAAGTATCGCCTTCCTCAAGCTAGACAGCGCCTAGCAGTAGCAAGAAAACACTTGGCAGAGGTCAAGATGGCCGAAAAAGAGGAGGCTGTTACCTCTAAGTTTACTTATCAGAAAAAGCGAACAGAATCAAAAACGTCACGGTTTCAGTTTCAAAAAGAAAAACCTCTTGAACGCCTTCAGGCAGAAAAAGAGGTGAAATCAGCTAAGCGTGACGTGAAACAACTGAAAAAAGCACATCAGTTTAAGAACCCCTCGACCAAGGTCAAACGAGGCTTACGCTATGTCGCCTCAGAATCACTGGATGTAGTCGCTCAAGATGATGACTTGGAGGGAATCAGAACCCTAAAAGAGTCTGTGATTAAAGGAAGACGCTATGGGAGATTTACTTATCAGTCAGGAAAACTCCTTGTCAAAAGTGGGCAGACAGGTCTTCGGTTTACGAAGACGAAAGTCGCTCATAGTAAGGAGCGGTATCAGAACTTTAAAAAGGGGAAAGGGTTCACCCGACAGAAGCCCCTAAAGCCCAAAAGGCGATACCACACCTTTCTCAAGCAAGCTAGAAGGCACAGTGTGTCAGGAATAACAAGGGTTATTCAAGCGATTAAGAATAGCCTGACCTTCTTTTCATCGATTGCCCTTAATCCTATGACTTGGGTGGTGTCAGGTCTCTTGTTTTTCTTGCTTCTGATGATGAGTTTTGTGATAGGAATTTCAGGAACCACTCTCATTCAACAGGATGAGAGTGAACTGACAAAAGCCTATACGCATATGACGTGGGAAGATGCGGAAAACACCCGAACTAACTCCACTGGCATTACCTACTACACCAAGATTGATGACGTCATGGGCTTTATGAATCTCAAGTATCAAGATTATGCTTTAGAAGAAGTCATGGAAAATGGGGATAAGACTTATCAAGCCTATCTCAGTCAACTTTGGCAGGACTTAAACGGTGGGGATTCTTTAAAATCTATGCTTGAGTTAAGTAAGGAGCCTGCCTATAAGCTCTCTGATGACGATAGAGAAGACTTAAAGGAATTAAGTGAGGAAGGTACCTACCTTGCCCTCCAAGAATTGGATAATCCATTTCAGGGACAGACTGAAGACGATGCGCTAACCATGACGGTCCGCTATGGCTATGAGGTGATTGATGACAAGCCAAAGCTTCATCATCATATCATTCTAGAAGCTAAAGAAAATCAAGTGATTGTGGCTCCCATGGATGGTAAGGTTTCCCTAGATGGCGAGAACATTATCATCACGTCAGGTAAGGGACTAAACAAGTCTCAATTGACCTTGTTTAATATCCATACTGGTCGAGTGAGCGATGGCCAAAAAGTCCAAGCAGGAGAAGTGATTGGTCAAACCAAGGATGGATCTGGTCTAAAAGTGACCTATCAAAAGGTTGACGATGATTCAGAGAAACTGGTTTACGTTAATCCAGCCTTTTACTTTCCTAAAGTCATTCAACTCCAAACGACGATTCTCCCTACCATTGGACAATTTGGAGGCGATGAGTTTGCGAGAGCCAAAGCTATCTATGAGTATTTGAAGAGTCAAGGGGCGACTAATCAAGCGATTGCGGCTATTTTAGGAAACTGGTCAGTAGAATCCTCAATCAATCCCAAACGAGCTGAAGGCGACTACTTATCTCCTCCTGTTGGGGCAACGGATAGTTCTTGGGACGATGAGGGGTGGTTGTCTCTAAATGGTCCAGCTATCTATAATGGCAGGTTCCCGAATATCCTAAGACGAGGGTTAGGCTTAGGGCAGTGGACAGATACAGCAGATGGGTCACGCAGGCATACCTTATTATTAGAGTATGCCAAACGAAAAAACCAGAAGTGGTATGACTTAGGCTTACAACTGGATTTTATGCTCAATGGGGACAATCCTTACTATACCAACTGGTTAAAAGACTTTTTCAAAAATTCAGGAAGCCCAGCTAGCCTTGCCCAAGTCTTTCTCATTTATTGGGAGGGAAATAGTGGTGATAAGCTCTTAGAACGTCAAACGAGAGCTACAGAGTGGTATTACCAAATTGAGAAAGGCTTTAGCCAACCAAATGGTGGAACCGCCCAGAGTGATCCAAAGGCGCTGGAAGCGGTTCGAGGAGACCTTTTTGACAACTCCGTTCCAGGTGGGGGTGACGGTATGGGTTATGCCTATGGGCAATGTACTTGGGGAGTGGCCGCTCGGATTAACCAATTGGGCTTGAAACTCAAAGGCCGAAACGGTGAAAAAATTCCAATCATCAGTACCATGGGGAATGGTCAAGATTGGGTGGCAACAGCAGCACGTCTTGGTGGTGAAACAGGCAAGCAACCAAAAGCAGGAGCGATTATTTCCTTTGCGGGAGGAGGTCATGGATCGCCAACAGAATACGGTCATGTCGCCTTTGTCGAGAAGGTTTACCCAGATGGATCTTTCCTCATCTCAGAGACCAATGTTAATGGTAATCCTAACTATACCTTCCGTAAGTTATCAGGAGTTGATAGTACGATTAGCTTTGCCTATACGACGAAATAATCTTAGAATACTTGTCTTTTTGTCCCTAATATTGTATGATATTTGGGACAAAGTAATCATCTCATCTAAACTTTAAGCGTGAACATAGGTGTTGACAAATAAGGAATTATCCCGTATAATAATAGTAAATAAAGGTTATAAATTACTTGTGGGCTAGTGGATATGGTCTGCACCCGCCTGTGGGCTCCGCACTCAGTTCAAACTGTTTGTTGAGAAAAAGAATAGCAGGACTGCCTACCCTTGAGGAATAGATAGGGCATATCTAGCGTGAGGTGAAACTCAATACGTGGAAGAGAAGGAAGCATCTGCTTCCTTCTCTTTTTTAGGAGAAAAATAGAATGACATATACTTTGGAATGGCTCGAGACCTTTGATGGAGAAATTGATATTCTCAATGTCGATATGTCTCGTCTAGCCAATACTATTGAGAAATATGTTTCTCAGTACAAATACATTTATCAGACAAATATGGAGGACTATCCCGAAATTGTCCTTTCTGTCCCAAATTCCTCTATTCCCCATTTATTAGGATTATCAAGAGATCATCATGTTAATTTACCAACTAATAACGCAGGGAGTATTTTTGAAGGATTAAAGGATGATTGGACATTGGAGCGTCTAAATAAGGCTGATAATGGTTGGTTTAACGAAAATAAATTCAAAATCGTTGGAACATTATTACTTTATCAAATGTTACATGTGATGGAATGTAAATTCTACACAACGGATGGTATTTTGAATAGAAAAGTTGGCAAACGATTTAGAAGAGATAATATTTATTTTGTGGTCTTTAAATTAAGTAATGGTATTAGTTATACCGTTGAATTATCGCGGGAACAAGGGAACCAATACTTTCCAAGAAGTCTTAAAATCAACGACACCTTAATTACAAATTGTAGAGAAATAGAGCTAAAACTTGTTGACAAGAAACGCTTTAAGACTGCTAAAGCTAGAAAGGTTAATTGGCCATCTTAATGGAAATATTGATATGATAACCATTGGGGCATCCACTTTTTGTGGGTGGCTTTTTTTTCTTTGTTCTTCTTTGATGTGATACCAAAATCAAGTCGTCTTTACGACGAAATAGAAAACAATATGCTAACAAACCATCATGTTGTTAGCATATTGTTTTATTTGTGGTTGATTTTTTCTAAACAATATGCTAACATTGTAGTGAAATGTTAGCATATTATTTAGGAGGTGGTAATGTGGATTTGTTAGAGAAACCTGTCTATAATTACATAAAAAAAAATAATGGAGTTATAACTTTTCGTGATATAGAAGAGCTTAACTTTTCTTACCAACAACTGAATCAATTGGTCTTAAAAGGTAAAGTGGAATCAATTGAAAGAGGGATTTATCATCTGCCTGATACCTATATTGATGATTTCTTTAGTTTACAGTATCGTTTTCCAAAAGGAATTTATTCCTTAGAAACAGCACTATGGTTACATGGCCTTTCCCTCACTGTTCCATTTGAACCTGTGATGACTTTTCCTTTTGGGACGAACACGAGGCTAATGAAAGAAGCTGGTGTTAAGCCGATTGTTGCTAGAAATCATCATGAAATCGGTATTATAAAACTAGAGCGACAGGCTGGACAGTTTATCTCAGTATATGATATGGAACGAACTTTGGTAGAGTGTTTGAGAACAGCTTATCATGTTGATGTTCAAGTCATTGCTCCAGCGTTTCAAGCTTACTTCAAAAAAGGATCTGTGAATTATGCCAAGTTGTACCACTATGCACAACTATTTAAAGTAACTGAAAAGCTGCAATCTTATGTGGAGGTCTTGTCGTGAAATTTTCAAATGCCAATAGCTTCAAAGCGAAAATTAAGAATATCGCAAGAGAAAAAGGGATACCTGTTCAACAAGTTCAGCAGAACTATTTGATTGAAAAAATCTTAAAACTCATCTCTGAAAGTCGGTATAAAGATTCTTTCATTGTGAAAGGTGGATTCCTTATCGGACAGATGATTGGCTTAGATAAACGAACAACAATGGATTTAGATGTTACTTTGAAAGGTCAACCTCTTAGCGAGGAAAATATTCAAAAAATCTTCAAAGAAATTGTAAGTCAACCTTCTGAAGGTTTTCAATTTGAAGTTGATATGTTAGAGCCAATTCGACAAGATGACGAATATGGTGGCTTTACCCTCAAACTCAAGGCAACATTCGATACCCTACGTGAAGTTGTCTTTATTGATATAACAACAGGTGATCGGATAACGCCACGAGAAATTACTTATCAATTGCAGTCTGTTTTTTCAGAGAATAAGCTAGAAGTTTGGACTTATAATTTAGAAACTGTTCTTGCTGAAAAATTAGAAACGATTATTCGTCGAGGAGCTGCTTCAACTAGACCTCGTGATCGCTATGACCTCTACACATTGTATCACCTTCGAAAAGATGAGATTGATATCCCAATATTGAAAACTGCTCTAAATAATACTGCTAAAAAAAGAGAAAGCTTAGATGTTTTGATAAATTGGGAAAGTCAATTAGAGGTAATCCGTAGCTCTGACTATCAGAATCAGCTTTGGTCTCGCTATCAAAAATCATTTAGGTATGCCAGTGAAATTAGTTTTGAGGAGTCGGTAGAAGTGGTGGCAATTATTTTAAATCAATTAGGGGGTTAGTAGTGTATGCTGACAGGAACTTTGCAGATGATGGGTTATGAATTTTTCTTTACGTTCGCTGAAGAAAGATTATAAATGAAGTATTTCACCATAATTTGGCATTATAGAGTGGTTCTGGGAGGGTCTGATGCGTCAGTCCTCTCCTTTTTTATTGGGATTTTCAGAAGTTACCGGTAGTGCTACTGATAGCTTTTTTTCTTTGTCCTTCTTTGATGTGATACCAAAATCAAGTCGTCTTTTTTATGATGGGGAGAGAGTGACAGATTGTTACTACTTATCAAAAGAAAAGAAGGACTTTTTATGACCAAACAATGTCATCATCACTTTTTAGTCAATCAGGAAAAAGCAGAAAAACATGTCTTCCGTAAAAGTAAGAAGTACCGTACGCTCTGTTCGGTAGCTCTTGGAACTATGGTGACGGCTGTTGTCGCTTGGGGTGGCCAAGTAGCACAAGCTGACGAAGTGGTAACACCCTCGCAAGATAAAGCCGTTCAGTTGACAGATAATCCTGCGACCAACTTACCAGAAGCTCAGCCAACTCCAGTTGTTGAACAGAAGGATAGTCTTGCCTCAACTGGTCAATCAGATGGGGCTATCACGGTTACGGTTCCTCATGATGTTGTGACACAGGCTGTCAATCAAGCAACTGCTGAAGGAGTTACTACTGTTCAAGACCAACCTATGGACTTGGGAAATACAACTTCTGCGAGTGAGACCAGTAAGCAATTGGATAAGGCGGAAGCGGATGCTGCTAAGCAGGCTGAAGCCATCACTCAGGTGACCAATACCTATAAAGCAGATAAAGCCACCTATGAACAAGATAAAACTCGTGTTGAACAAGGGAATGCTGCGTTGGCTGCTAGTCATAAAGACGCCACTCAAGCAGGAAAAGCCTTGAACCAGTCAGTGGATAGCACAGTTTCAAAAATCAAAGGCCAAAATCAGTCGGCTAATGTGACCGTTACAACTCAAACCGTAACATCAGGAGATGGCTCAACTGTTTCAGGCTATCAGGATTATACCTCTGCGGTAGCTGCTATTGATAAGCAAAATAAGGACAATCTAGCTGAATATAAATCGAAGAAAAAAGATGCAGATGCCATTGTCGCAAAGAACTTAGTGACTCAAAAGGAAAATGAAGCGGGTCTTGCTAAAGCAAAGGCTGATAATGAAGCTATTACTAAACGCAATCAAGCTGGGCAACAAGCGATAGATGACGAAAATAAGGCCTCTCAAGCTGCTGTGGATGCCTACAATAAAGACCAACAAAAATTGGTGACAGACCGTGAAGCTGAGATTGCTGCTATCACGAAACGCAATAAGGAAAAAGAAGAAGCCGCCAAGAAAGAAAATGAAGCGATTGATACCTACAACGCCAAAGAAATGGATCGCTATAAACGTGATTTAGCTGAGATTTCAAAAGGTGAGGAAGGCTACATCTCACAAGCTCTTGCTCAGGCTTTAAATTTGAATAATGGAGAACCACAAGCACGCCATTCAGCTGATACAAGAAACCCAAATCGTATCGTTGCAAAAGGTGACGCTATGCTTGGTGGGTATTCTAAAATCCTAGATTCTACTGGTTTCTTTGTCTATGATACTTTCAAAACGGGAGAAACCCTTTCCTTTACCTATCAAAATCTTCAAAATGCTCGCTTTGATGGTAAGAAAATCACAAAAGTAGCCTATGACATTACGAACCTTGTTTCTCCAACTGGAACTAATGCCGTGCAGTTAGTCGTGCCAAATGACCCAACAGAAGGCTTTATCGCTTACCGTAATGATGGGACAGGCAATTGGCGAACAGACAAGATGGAGTTTCGTGTCAAGGCCAAGTATTTCTTAGAAGATGGCTCACAAGTCAGCTTCACCAAGGAAAAACCAGGTGTCTTTACTCATTCCTCACTCAACCACAATGACATCGGTTTAGAGTATGTAAAAGACACATCAGGTAAGTTTGTTCCTATCAATGGCTCAACCATTCAAGTGACTAACGAAGGTTTGGCTCGTTCACTTGGGTCAAACCGTGCCAGTGATTTAAATCTTCCTGAAGAATGGGATACGTCATATAGTAAGTATGCCTATAAGGGAGCGATTGTCTCAACGGTTACATCAGGCAACACCTATACGGTGACCTTTGGTCAAGGGGATATGCCCCAAAATGTTGGTCTCTCTTATTGGTTTGCCTTAAATACCCTTCCAGTTGCACGGACGGTTAAACCTTATAGTCCAAAACCACATGTGACACCAAAGTTAGAGCCAGTTCCAGAACCCGTTAAGGTTGTGCCAAAAACCTTTACCCCAAAAACCTTTACGCCAGAGCCACCTGTGAGCTTTAAGGAAAAAACATTAGAGAAAGTTACTCAGCCTAGCCTAACACTTACCAAGGTCACCTTGCCTAAAGAATCTACGCCAGAACCGTTACCAAAAGCACCACAAGTGCCAACGGTTCATTATCACGACTATCGTCTGACAACGACTCCTGAAATTGTTAAGGAAGTTATCAATACCGACCAAGTGAACCTTCATGACAAAACGGTCGCAAAAGATTCAACGGTCATTTACCCTTTAACCGTAGACGCTTTTTCTCCAAATCGAGCCAAAACCACAAGCCTCACCTTTGAAGATTACCTTCCAGCAGGCTATGCTTTTGACAAGGAAAAAACGCAGTCAGAAAATGGAAATTATACCCTTACCTTTGATGCTGCTAAGAACTTTGTGACCTTGACCGCCAAGGAAGCCTTGCTTCAAGAGGTCAACAAAGACCTGACCAAGCCTTATCAACTGGCGGCTCCTAAACTTTATGGTAGCCTTCAAAATGATGGAGCAACCTATTCCAACAGTTATCAGCTTCTCATTAATAAGGGAACCCCAAATGCCTATACCGTGACTTCCAATGTCGTGACGGTGCGAACGCCTGGTGATGGAACGACCACTAGCCGTATTGAGCCTCAAAAACGCAATGAAAATGAAGATGGTGTGGTCATTAACGATACGGTAGTGGCTTTAGGAACAACTAATCATTACCGTTTGACCTGGGATTTAGATCAATATAAAGGCGATAGGTCTTCTAAAGAGACGATTGCTCGTGGTTTCTTCTTTGTAGATGACTACCCAGAAGAAGTGTTGGACTTAGTAGACAATGGGACAGGTATCACCACTCCTGATGGCAAAGCCGTATCAGGGATTACTGTTAAGGCTTATGCGTCGCTGTCAGAAGCTCCTAAAGACCTTCAAGATAAACTCACTCATGCCAAGATTTCTCCTAAAGGGGCTTTCCAAGTCTTTATGCCTAATGACAATCAAGACTTTTATGACCAGTATGTCAAAACAGGAACTTCTTTAAACCTTCTCACCAAAATGACCGTCAAAGACAGCCTTTATGGTCAGACGAAGACTTATCGAAACAAAGCCTACCAAGTGGATTTTGGCAATGGCTATGAAACCGATGAGGTGATCAATACCCTTGTTAGCCCAACACCTAAAAAACAAAACCTTAATAAGGATAAGGTGGACATTGACGGAAAACCGATGATAGTGGGTTCACAAAACTACTATACCTTGTCATGGGACTTAGACCAATACCGAGGCACTAAGGCCGATAAGGCTCAGATTGCACAAGGGTTTTACTTTGTGGATGACTATCCCGAAGAAGCTCTATTACCAGATGAAACAGCGATTCAACTCATTACATCTGATGGTAAAGCTGTCACAGGAGTTACAGTAAAAACTTATACGAGCCTATCAGAAGTTCCGGAAACCCTACAAGCAGCCCTATCAAAACGCAAGATTTCTCCTAAAGGAGCTTTCCAAGTCTTTATGGCAGAAGATCCGCAAGCCTTTTATGATTCTTATGTAACGAAAGGTCAAAACATCACCATCATTACTCCTATGACTGTTCGTGAGTCTATGCTTAATTCAGGAAAGTCTTATGACAATGTAGCTTATCAAGTAGACTTTGGACAAGCCTATGAAACCAATACGGTAACGAATCACGTGCCAAAAGTAAACCCTCATAAGTCCAATACCAATAAAGAGGGCGTGTCTATTGATGGGAAGACCGTTCTTCCAAATACCGTCAATTACTATAAGATTGTTCTGGATTACAGTCAGTACAAGGACTTGGTGGTGACGGAGGATGTTCTTGCAAAAGGTTTTTACATGGTGGATGATTACCCTGAAGAAGCGCTTATCCTCAATGCAGATGGTGTCCAAGTGATGGATAAGGCAGGAAATCTTGTTAAAGGGATTTCGGTGAAAGCCTATGCCTCATTGTCAGAAGCGCCTAAAGTGGTTCAAGACGCTATGTCCAAACGCCAGTTCACACCCAAAGGAGCCATTCAAGTTTTAAGTGCTGAAGATCCAAAAGCGTTCTACGAGGCTTATGTTAAAACTGGTCAAACCTTAGTGGTGACCCTTCCAATGACCATTAAGAATGAGCTGACAAAGACTGGTGGGAAGTATGAAAACACCGCTTATCAGATTGACTTTGGTTTGGCTTATGTGACAGAGACAGTGGTCAATAATGTGCCAAAACTAGACCCACAAAAAGATGTGGTGATTGATTTATCACAAAAGGAGAAAAGCCTTGATGGAAAAGAAGTTGCCTTGAATCAGGTCTTTAACTACCGTTTGGTGGGAGCACTCATTCCAGGTAATCGTGCGACACCACTCATCGAATACCGCTTTGACGATGATTACGATGAAGGCCATGACGACTATAATGGTGTGTACAAGGCTTATACCTTAGTAGATGTGACTCTAAAAGATGGAACGGTTTTACCAAAAGGGACAGAAGTGACGAAGTACACGCTACAACATGTCGACACGTCAAAAGGAACGGTTACCATCAGTTTTGATCAGGAATTCCTTGAAAAACTAGCAGAAGAATCCGAGTTTCAGGCTGATGTTTACTTGCAGATGAAACGGATTGCTTCAGGTGAAGTAGAAAACACCGTGCTACATACCATTAATGGTTACACCATCAGTTCAAACACGGTTAAAACAACTACTCCAGAACCAGAGATACCTACTCCAAATCAACCAACGCTACCGCAACCACCTATTCCAACACAAGAACCACCAGTTCCTGCTAGCGTTCTTCCTAATACAGGGGAGAGTCAATCGCTCTTGGCACTGGTTGGTGGAGGACTTCTTTTAGGCCTAGCTTATGGGCTTTCTAAACGCAAAATGGAGGACAACTAGATGGAACCCAAAAACATTTACACAATGGATTCAGACCAAGATGGCTTAACGGATGCTCAAGAGTTAGCTTTAGGAACCAATCCTTTTAGTAGCGATACGGATAGTGATGGACTGACAGACCTTGAAGAAGTCCAACAAGACTTGAATCCAATTCAACAGCGTAAGGAGAGAAACTATGGCTTGGAATTATGACACAATTTCTAGAGCCCTTTCTGAGATGGCACGAGAAAATTATGAAGACATGGTTAAAGCCTTTTTAGCCATGGAGCTAAACATTCAAAACAAGCCACTTCTTGACAGGCTTTATCAAGACTTTAGGGGCATTGATGACTTGTCTTTAGTCAGTGATGACTTACGCCTAAGAGCAGATGGTTATCAGGAACAGCTTCAAGAAGAACTGACTGACTTGTTAGATAAACTCTACCGAACAGGGGAGGGAACTAGTTTCATCATGGAAGTGATAGCGTCCAACAATATTTCTAAGTCCCTTGCACAATATGAGGTTTTGAATGAGGAGGATTATTCGTCTCTCACCTTAGCAACCTTGCAGGGTATTATCCAAAAGGAGTTGTCTTTAACGAGTCAAGATTATTTTGGAGATGTGACCTATCTCGCCCTGCAGAAGGATTTGTTAGACCAGAAAAGCCATTTCTTACAACAGTATGTGACGACTTTAATGGAAAAGTTGCCACAAGAAAAAGACCAAAGAGCCTTGGTCCTAGACTAAAGCAGTGGGCTGAGAATACCTCTCAGCTCCTTTTTTAATTGGAGGAACATATGACTCAAGAACAATTACTTGAGATGTTGCGGGCGAGATTGCCACGTGACCAGATTCTTTTGGAATCCTTTTTACGCTATCAAGCAGTCCATTTTGATGAGGATTGGGATAGCCTTATCCAAAATTTTACAACCCAAAGAGGAGTAGTCACCTCACCTGTTCAAGTGGTTCGCTTTGAAACAGAGGTTTCTGCTTTTGTAGAGGCAAGCTCCTTTGACGAGGCAACAGACCTAAGCAGCTACACACAGACCTTTGGTCAAGCTGGCTTAAAGAAGTTACCTCAATTAAACAGTGATGAGAAAGCCTTGGTGATTGAGGTAGCCCTCTTTAACCTAGCCACTCGCTTTCAGCTCTTAGACCAAGAGGGCGCCTATCAGTCCATTTCGGTAGCTTCTCTTTTTGATAAAAGCAAAGCTGCTAATTTGGTTAATGTCTACCGAGTGGCCAATAATTTGTCTGACCGTATTAGCCGTGATATTGAACAGTTTCTTCTCACCTATGAACCTGAACGGGTAAGTCCTCAGGAAACGGTAGAGGAAAAAAAGGAGGTTGTTGAGAATATAGTAATATCAGAGTCTCGTCAAGAGATCACCTTCCGAGAAGAAGATTTTGCGGAAGAAGATTTTGCGATAATCGCAAGTCTTGAGGAAGATTTATCACAACTGGATTTACGAACAGGGCAAACAGAGCATTTACCAGCTTATGAACATCTAAACTTGTCTCAAAAATTTGAGATACTAAGTCACTTTGACCAAGTGCGAAATAGCCGTCCCAAACTTCCAAATCTGAGACGTGGGGAGTTTGACCATGAAATGGAAATGACGCCAATCTATGAGGGCAATGAGCTATTAACCTTTTTAGAAGCTGATGGGACAGTCTATGATTTGCAACGTCCCCTTACACCGCAAGAAGAAGCCATCGTATCTGGAATTGGTCAAACGATTTTAGCAGAAAATACTGAAAAACTAACCCGTTTAGGGATAGATTTGGCTGACTTTGGTGAGCAACAAGGTGGCATACTGATAGATGCTGCAGGGCGTTTTCATTTGAAGAATGCCGACCTAGCCTTACTAGGGGGCTATCCCAAAGCAACCGTTACTCAATTAGCCCTTGCGACAGAATTGCTTCAGATGGGACTTACCCATGACAAGGCAGAATTTTTCTTGACCAGTCAGCTAGATTTAGAAGAAGCAAGACCCATTGCCTACGCCTTCTTACATGAAGAACTCACTCTTGAGGAAGCTAGAACCTTTGAAAGCGATAAACAGTCCCAACCAGACCTATCCTATAGAGAATGGCGAGAACACCTATCGCAAACAGAAACTGAAATCATCACGCCTCCATCAACATCTCAAAATCCTATCATAGATGAAGCACTGAAACGCTATCCGATTGCTTCAATTGTGTCTTATAAAGGGCAAGAGTTTCAGGTAATGGCCATAGAAGACTCAGGTGTTAATAACCTGATACGGATTGAATTACAAAATGATTTCACCGATGTGATTGAACAAAACCCCGTTCTTTTCTTACGGACATTAGACGACATCAATCAGTCTCTCCATCTTCCTTCTGTCGAAGAAAAAGAGGAAGTGAAAGAATCTCATCAGGAATTAGACCTCTTTTCCTTCATGGATATGGAAGAACAAAAAGAGTCGGTTTCTCAAGTGATGACATCTCTATCATCAAATAAGAGAGAGGCTAAACAAGAAGAAGCATTGTCAGAAGATGGGTTGGAGATGGATTCTGATATCACTGAAACAGTTCCTGCCACTGATTTTCACTTCCCAGAAGATTTGACAGACTTTTACCCTAAGACAACAAGGGATAAGGTTGAAATGAATGTTGCTGCTATTCGTCTTGTAAAAGTTCTTGAATCTGAACACCGTCAAGCCACATCTAGTGAACAAGAACTCCTTGCCAAATACGTAGGTTGGGGAGGCTTAGCTAACGAGTTCTTTGACGAGTATAATCCAAAGTTTTCTAAGGAACGTGGGGCATTAAAAACGCTAGTCACCAATAAAGAATATTCCGATATGAAACAATCTTCTCTGACAGCTTATTACACAGATCCTCACTTGATTCGTCAGATGTGGGAGAAGTTAGAACGTGATGGCTTTACAGGTGGTAAAATCCTAGACCCGTCTATGGGAACGGGAAATTTCTTTGCGGCAATGCCTAAACACCTGAGAGAAAATAGTGAGTTGTATGGTGTAGAGCTAGACACGATTACAGGGGTTATTGCCAAACACCTTCATCCGAATAGTTACATTGAAGTAAAGGGCTTTGAGACCATTGCCTTTAATGACAATAGCTTTGATTTGGTTCTCTCAAATGTGCCTTTTGCCAATATCAGGATTGCGGATAGTCGCTATGACAAACCCTATATGATTCATGATTACTTTGTCAAAAAATCATTAGATTTGGTGCATGATGGTGGGCAAGTCGCTATCATTTCCTCCACAGGAACCATGGACAAACGGACAGAAAATATTCTCCAGGACATTCGTGAGACGACTGATTTTCTTGGTGGTGTGCGTTTACCAGATAGCGCCTTTAAGGCCATTGCAGGAACGACTGTCACAACAGACATGTTGTTCTTCCAGAAACATGTGGATAAGGGATATGTGGCAGATGATTTAGCTTTTTCAGGTTCTATTCGCTATGACAAGGATGACCGTATTTGGCTCAATCCTTACTTTGATGGAGAATACAACAGTCAGGTTATTGGGAGCTATGAGGTTAGAAACTTTAACGGTGGGACACTTTCTGTAAAAGGCAATTCTGATAACTTAATAGAAGCTGTTCAGACGGCTCTTAAACAGGTTAAATCGCCTAGAAGTGTTGACCCTTCTGACATCCTTATCACTCCTGATGTGATGAGAAGACAAGTTATTGATACTTCGATTCCTTCTGACATCAGAGAAAGCTTAGACCAATATAGTTTTGGTTATAAGGATTCTACGGTTTACTACCGAGATCATAAGGGCATTCGTGTAGGGACAAAGACAGAGGAGATTAGCTATTATGTGGACGAGGAGGGGACCTTTAAGGCTTGGGATACTAAGCATTCTCAAAAACAGATTGACCGCTTTAATGACCTCGAAGTCACCGATAGCACTGCTCTTGATGTTTATGTGACCGAAGAAGCCACTAAACGTGGGCGGTTTAAGGGCTATTTCAAAAAGACGGTTTTCTATGAAGCTCCCTTGTCAGAGAAAGAAGTGGCACGGATTAAAGGGATGGTTGATATTCGAAATGTTTACCAAGAGGTCATCGCCATTCAACGTTACTATGATTATGACAAGGAAGAGTTTGCACACTTACTTGGAAAACTCAATCGCACCTATGATACTTTTGTGAAACGCTTTGGTTATGTCAATAGTGCTGTGAATCGTAACCTTTTTGATAGTGATGATAAGTATTCGCTCCTTGCGAGTTTAGAAGATGAAAGTCTTGACTCAAGTGGGAAGACAGTTATTTATACCAAGTCTCTGGCTTTTGAGAAAGCCCTAGTTCGTCCTGAAAAGGAAGTAACGGCAGTTTCTTCTGCCCTTGACGCTCTCAATTCTAGTCTAGCAGATGGTCGTGGGGTCGATTTGGATTACATGATGTCTATTTATCAGACGGATTCTAAAGCGTCTTTGATTGAGGAATTAGGAGACGCTATTATTCCAGACCCAGAACGCTATCTAAACGATAGGGAAGTGGTCTATGTATCTCGGCAGGATTTCTTATCAGGGGATGTGATGACTAAGTTAGAGGTCGTGGACTTACTCATTAAAGAAGACAATTCTGATTTTCCGTGGCAACACTATCAAAACCTCTTAGAAGACGTGAAACCACCACGTGTGACCTTAGCTGATATTGATTATCGGATTGGCTCACGTTGGATTCCTCTAGCCGTTTATGGGAAATTTGCCCAAGAAACCTTTATGGGACAAACTTTTGACCTGACTGATCAAGAAGTATCAACTGTTCTTGAAGTCAGTCCAATTGATGGGACGATGTCCTATCAATCCAAGTTTGCCTTTAGATATTCAACCGCAATGGACAGAAGTCTAGGTGTGTCTGGGTCACGCTATGATAGTGGCCGAAAAATCTTTGAAAATCTGCTTAATTCCAATCAACCAACCATCACCAAACAAGTGGAAGATGGGGATAAGAAAAAGCATGTGACGGACGTGGAGAAGACAACGGTTCTTCGTGCTAAGGAAACTGAGCTTCAAGAACTCTTCCAAGATTTTGTGGCGAGGTACCAAGAGGTGCAACAGATGATTGAAGAGACCTATAATAGCCTTTATAATCGTACAGTCTCAAAAGTTTATGATGGCAGTCATTTAACCATTGATGGGCTTGCCCAGAATATTTCCTTACGCCCTCACCAGAAGAATGCTATTCAACGGATTGTGGAAGAAAAAAGAGCGCTTCTAGCTCATGAAGTGGGTTCAGGTAAGACCTTAACCATGCTTGGGGCAGGATTCAAACTGAAAGAACTCGGAATGGTGCATAAACCTCTTTATGTGGTGCCGTCTAGTCTGACCGCTCAGTTTGGCCAAGAAATCATGAAGTTCTTCCCAACCAAGAATGTTTATGTGACGACCAAGAAAGATTTTGCGAAAGCTAAACGCAAGCAATTTGTGTCACGGATCATCACAGGGGACTACGATGCCATTGTCATTGGGGATTCCCAGTTTGAAAAAATCCCCATGAGCCATGAAAAGCAGGTGACTTATATCCAAGATAAGTTACAACAACTTCGTGACATCAAGCAAGGCAGTGATAGTGATTATACGGTCAAAGAAGCAGAGCGTTCCATCAAAGGTTTGGAACACCAATTGGAAGAACTCCAAAAACTGGAGCGAGATACCTTTATTGAATTTGAAAACCTTGGCATTGATTTTCTCTTTGTGGACGAAGCTCACCATTTCAAGAATATTCGCCCCATTACTGGATTAGGAAATGTGGCAGGGATTACCAACACTACCTCAAAAAAGAACGTGGATATGGAAATGAAAGTGAGACAGGTTCAAGGAGAACACGACTATCGTAATGTGGTTTTTGCGACAGGAACACCAGTCTCTAACTCTATTAGTGAACTCTATACCATGATGAGCTATATTCAACCAGATGTCTTAGAACGGTATCAAGTCTCTAACTTTGACTCGTGGGTGGGTGCTTTTGGAAATATCGAAAATTCCATGGAACTAGCACCGACAGGGGATAAATACCAACCCAAGAAACGCTTTAAGAAATTTGTGAATCTGCCTGAACTCATGCGGATTTATAAGGAAACAGCTGATATTCAGACCTCAGACATGCTTGATTTACCTGTTCCTGAAGCTAAAGTCATTGCGGTGGAGAGCGAACTGACAGAAGCTCAGAAATATTATCTTGAAGAGTTGGTTGACCGTTCAGACGCTATCAAGTCAGGCAGCGTTGACCCTAGTGTTGATAACATGTTAAAGATTACTGGAGAAGCTAGAAAATTAGCCATTGACATGCGCCTTATTGACCCAGCTTATACCTTATCTGACAATCAGAAGATTCTTCAAGTAGTGGACAATGTGGAACGCATTTATCGTGATGGAGAACATGATAAAGCTACCCAGATGATTTTCTCAGATATTGGCACACCTAAAAGTAAGGAAGAAGGGTTTGATGTTTACAATGAATTGAAAGACCTCTTGGTGGATAGAGGGATTCCCAAAGAAGCAATTGCCTTTGTCCATGACGCTAATACGGATGAGAAAAAGAACTCTCTATCTCGTAAGGTCAACAGTGGAGAAGTACGGATTCTCATGGCTTCTACGGAAAAAGGTGGGACAGGATTAAACGTGCAGTCTCGCATGAAAGCTGTTCATCATTTAGACGTTCCCTGGAGACCAAGTGATATTGTCCAACGCAATGGTAGGTTAATTCGTCAAGGTAATATGCACCAAGAGGTAGATATTTATCATTACATTACGAAAGGGAGCTTCGATAACTACCTCTGGCAAACTCAGGAGAATAAACTCAAATATATCACGCAAATCATGACCTCTAAAGACCCAGTACGGTCGGCAGAAGACATTGATGAACAAACCATGACTGCTTCAGACTTTAAGGCTTTAGCGACAGGTAATCCTTATCTCAAACTGAAAATGGAACTAGAGAATGAGTTGACGGTATTGGACAATCAAAAGCGTGGCTTTAATCGCTCCAAAGATGAGTATCGCCATACCATTGCTTACTGTGAGCAGAACCTCCCTGTATTAGAGAATCGCCTTAGCAAATATGACCGTGATATTGCCCAATCTTTGACAACTAAGTCACAAGATTTTATCATGCGGTTTGACAATCAAATGATGGATAACCGTGCAGAAGCTGGAGACTATCTACGTAAACTCATTACCTATAACCGTTCTGAAACCAAAGAAGTGAGAACACTGGCTAATTTTAGAGGGTTTGAGCTTAAAATGGCAACCAGAAGTCCTAGTGAGCCGCTGCCAGATATGGTGTCTTTAACCATTTCAGGCAGCAACCAGTATTCTGTCTCTTTAGACTTGAAATCAGATGTGGGAACCATTCAACGCATTACTAATGCCATTGACCATATCTTAGAAGACCAAGAAAAAACAGAAGTAATGGCCAATAATCTAAAAGATAAGCTAGCAGTCGCAAGGGTTGAAGTAGAGAAGGTCTTTCCAAAAGAAGAGGATTATCAGCTGGTTAAAGCTAAATATGACCTTCTTGCCCCATTGGTTGAACAAGAAGCAGAGGTTGAGGAAATTGATGCAGCACTAGCTAAGTTCAATGAAACGATCCAACCGCAACACGACCAACAACTTTCTCTAGAATTTTAAAAAAAGGCTGACAAAAAATAGTGAATGCGGTAAAATGACATTAAGAACTCACCAAAGGAGAAATGATTATGACCCAGACAGTAGAAGATATACGTTACCAATTAGAAGAATGGTTAGCACAAGGTTTTACAAGCTCCGAAGACCGAGCTAACTATCAAGCCTTAAAGGAACAATATGAAGATGAAACCCTTGATTACAGCTTTTCAAAGCGAGAAATCATTGGTCAATTAGAGGTAATTATCACAACTCGTGAGAATGACTTTCCAGATTTAGATGAGGTCACCAAAGAAGAGTATCTTAACCTAGTGGCACAACTGGATGACCTAGACAAGGGACAGGCAGATTATTATCGCAAGCAATTAACGTAGAAAGAGGTACAGATATGATTGAACAAATTATTCAAAGTCTTTTGATTATCGCAGCAACAGGGCTGATTTTGCTTGTCCTATACCAGATTGCGAAGATGCTTGGAAGCTTATTTGTCATTGGATTAATCGGATTTTTAGCTTTCACAGAAGTCTATGGGATTTACCTCTTTTTTACAGAGCGATACCTCTATGTGGAAGATTTAGCCACCAATGGAATTTTCAGCTTTACCGCTTTCTATATTATTTTTAATCTTTTACTTGTCTTTGGACTTGTTAGAAAAGTTGTTAGAAGTCGGATGGCATAAAAAATAAGAAAAAGGTTTAGAATTAACGTTTTATTTGACGTATTCTAAACCTTTTTTTGTGAAACATCTATTAGTTAAAGTGAGAAATATATGATCATGTTAGTAATTGAAATACAATTAAAGTTTTAAGAACTGTATTCATTCTTTTTTAGATGTATTTTTGCTAAAGTAATAATCCCACTCTTTCATTGTATCAGAGTTAAAAATAATATTAACTGTTTCTAGAATCGTTTCATGTATTTTTATTGCTTTCTCTTTGTCCCCCCATAAATAATCAAACATTGCTTGAAGTTCATGTAGATATAGCTTTTCAAAAGAAAAATAGGTTGGGTATTTTTTACAAAATAATAGTGTCAAAAGTTTTTGGCTAGCATCTCGTTCTTTTCGTTCTAGAAAAACAGAGAGGCAGTTTAGAACAGTATCAATTTTTATACGATCGAGATTATTTTTTAAAGATTGAGGAGTATCTTCGAGAATAGTGTTAGTGAAGACTATAAGTGCATTAGTTGTGAAATAAGGTACTAGATTACCGAGTAGACCAATATCAAGATTTGTCCAATATTCTAATGAAAAAAAGTAGTCAGTAAGTTGAAAAATAGTATTGTGATTAACCGTTACTTGTTCGAGCTCGCAAATTAAAACTTCTAGAACGAGAGACATTATTTGATAAATGTATTGACCTTTTTGATATGATAACTCAGAAAGATATAACTTTAGTTCAGAGAGTACCTGGATATCTTTGTTATTTATTGCTTCTTCTAACTGTTCAATTAGCGAGTAAAAATCTTTATCTTGAAAATCTTTCCATTCAAAGAATTCATTAATTTCAACTAGCATAAATCCTAGAAGTTGAAATAGCACATCATTTGAAAGGGTTGTATGTCCATTTTCAAAATCAGAAATACTAGTAGCGGATCCAGCCACTTCTCCAAGTGCTTTTAAGGATAGTTTTCTTTGTTTACGAATGGCCTTGAATTTTTCTCGATTCATCATATTCGGATTTCCGAAATTTCTCCTTCTTACTTTTTTTACATTATATAATATCGGTATCAAAAAGGGAAGGAGAAAAAACATGATTATCAATGAAATTGTAGAACATGATTTTATTCAAGATTATGAAATCTTTAAAAATCTTGGATGTGGTTCAGGTTGCTAGATGATTTCCGATAAAACCTATGTTCACTTTTCTGTAAACACTATTAATCAAATAAAAAAAATTAAAAATTATTTGTTAGGTTGATAGTTTACTTGAACATATGTGGTAACTGCCCACAGTGTTCCATATGACCTATATTTCAAGGGCAGAGAGTATACTTTCTGCTCTTGAAATATTATTTTTAAAGGAGGAACTTGATGAATTATTCACGTTATGTTGTATCAATCCCAAAGGATGAAAATACCTTTTTGTTTAATACAAAGAATAATTTGGCTATTAAAATTGAGAATCGTCTATTTAAAAAGATTGAAAATGATATTTTTAATGAACGTACCTTTAATGAGAAATGCCAACGTATGCAGCAAAATATACTACAAAATTTTGAACTTGCGATTTTGTCAAATAAAATAAACTATGAATTGAAGGTGGAGTGATATGAAAACAATACTCAAAAATATTTCTAAGGTCAAGCTATTTCTATACCTACTATTTGCTCTACTCTATTCCTTGCAAGGTTTATTGACATCTTTTCTTATTCAAATAGCAGGGCAGATTAATGCAAATGATACTCGAATAATTTTATCATTTGGATTTTTTGGAGTGCTACTGTTTGTCTTTATATACTTTTGCATGTATGTAAATAATATCTTAGCACGGTCAATGATTAAGGACATTAATGTAATCATCTCCCAAAAAGCACTCCAAAATTTTTATCAAAAAAAATTACATTACAGCTCCTCAGAGCTAAACTCATTTTTGGCACAAGATATTCCCATGTTTTGGCAAGAGTATCTTACCCCTTTAATTATTTATCCTATCTTTGGACTATCTATTCTTGCATCAGTATCCTACCTTTTAATGCAACATATTCAACTTGGTTTATTATTTACAGTTGGAGGATTTTTAATGATTATACCTCAGTTTGTATTTAATAAACTTTTACAGAGACGTGGTGAAGAGCTGAGTTCATCTAGAGAAAAAAGTATGGCATCTATTACAGATTTTACAAAAGGAATAGATACTATTCGGAGCAATCAAGCTGGCCAACAGTTTTCAGACCATGTTTTAGATGATATCGAGAACACTGAAAATAAGCAATATCATTATTTTACAAGTCATAATTTGGTCATGTTTTGGACCGGACCTCTTAAAGGTATTGGCTTAGTGATCCCTTTAATGATAGGTTTATTACTCACTAGAACGACGTCTTTAACACTGACAACCCTATTAGCTATGATGACAGCATCTATGAATCTCATTTCTCCTTTACAACAACTCCTAGAAGCCACATCAAGTCTACAATCAGCATCTGCTATTAAGGATAAGGTCGTTTCAATTTTACAGTTAAGCGATGAGTGCATTAATATTGAGAGTGGCACAGTAAAAATAGGAAAGTTACGAATTTACCTAGATCAATTAAGTAAATCATTTGGAGAAAAAAATCTCTTTCAGAAATTATCGCTAAGTATTTCCTTTGGGAGAAAAGTTTTGGTTACAGGAGCGAGTGGTAGTGGTAAGACAACCTTGTTTAGAATATTAAGTGGAGAAGATATTGAATTTTCAGGAAATATATATATTGAAAACGAAAATGAGACATTTTTCAAGCCATCATATAATATTGTTTCAATTATTCATCAAAAACCTTATATTTTTAACGGTAGCTTGAGGGATAATTTGACTTTGTTCCAGCATTTTTCAGACAGAACTTTACAGGATGTATTACAAAAAGTAAATCTGTTTGAGGAAGTTGGTGGAAATCTTGAAATACATCTTGACGGACAAAATTTATCGGGTGGTCAAATGATGAAATTAGAATTGGCTAGATGCTTGCTAAGACTTAAGCCGATTTTACTCGTTGATGAGGTAACGGCTGCGTTGGACGAGACGAATGCGAAAGAGATACGGCACCTGATTCATTCCCAAGATTGTACAATAATCGAAATTTCTCATAAATTCAATAAAGACAATTATGATGAGGTTATTAATTTAGAAGAGTACAGAGTCTGTAATTAAGAGTTGTGAAACTAAGGGGTTTTATAAATTTAGTTTTGCTATTGATTTAGGAATTGTTTTTATATATTAGGTTGGGTTAATGTCAAAGTTAACCTCTTTTTGTGATAACTTTTTCAAGTTCATCTTGTTATCATAGTGCTATCTTATGGAAAAAGGAGATAGCACTAGTGATGTTAAATAAAATGAAGGCTAGATTTTTGATTGGTTTTGGTGGTCTAGCAGTCACCAGCTTTATGGTGATGATGGGCTACACCATTGGTTCTCAGTCTGTAACCAATCACACGCAGAAACAGATTCAGACTGAAGCTCATAAACTGCTGATCAAAGAGAAAGAAAAAGAGAAGGCAAGTGTCCTCTCTGATGAGTTAGTCAAGGAATTCCTTACCCAATACTATACCAAGGAAAAGCTGGGCGAGAACAACAACCGTATCAAGCCCTATATGACAGATTCTGCCTTTAAGGAAGAGGTAGCTCGTCAAGAAGATTCTATCAACCAAGTCTATAAAGACTATATGTTGGATTATCGCTTTGAGTCTGCCAATATCTATGTCAATACAGAAGAAAATGAAGCTTTTGTGGAAGTGTCTTATCAGGTTGTTTACGTGTCAGATGTCAGTGACAAGGCTCAGAAAAGTACACAGACAGAAACGACCTCTCTTAAACTATCTTATGCCAAATTGTCAGATAAACTCCTTGTCAATCAGGTAACCATTTGGAATGGGAAGCTAGGAGACTTGAAAGAATCTTCTGATGAAGTAAATTCAAGCATTCCAAAGATTCAAGGCACTACGACAAGTGAGACCAACTAGCAGGAGTATATCTTCTGCTTTTTTGATAAGGAGATGAGATGACAAGAATTGAAAAAGTGAAACAAAAGGCGATTCTAGAGGTGGCAGAAAGTCTAGGTTATTCTTTTAAACGACTATCAGCGCAAGTCTATGAACATCCAGAACACGATTCTTTTAGGATTTTTGCGGATACCAATACTTTCAAATGGTTTTCACGTGACATCCAAGGAGATGTGATTGATTTCGTTCAGTTAATGACAGGAGTGTCTTTTAAAGAAGCCCTGTCTTACCTTGAAACTGGAGACTTTGAACAGGCTAAGGTGTTCGAAGAGACCTACCAACCCTTTCGTTATTATCTAAGGGAAGAACCATTTGACCAAGCACAGATATACCTGAATGACATTCGTGGTCTAAGTGATGACACTATCAATGCTTTTGGCAGACAAGGTCTATTAGCACAGGCACATTACCAGACAAAGATCTTTCAGGAATCAGTCCTTGTCTTTAAAAGTTACAATCATCATGGACAACTAGAGGGGGCAAGTCTTCAAGGGCTTGTCAAAAATGCTCAGAGACATGATCGAGGTTACCTCAAGAAAATCATGAAAGGGTCTCATGGATATGTGGGAATGAGCTTTGATATTGGAAAACCGAAACGCCTTATCTTTTGTGAATCGGTAATTGATATGATGAGTTATTATCAACTCCATCAGAAGCAGTTATCAGATGTGCGTTTAGTTTCTATGGAGGGCTTAAAACTCTCTGTGATTGCTTATCAGACACTAAGGTTAACAGCAGAGGAACATGACAAGCTCAATTTTTTAGATAATATCAAGCCAAGTAAATTAACGCATTTTCTTCGTATCATACAAGAAACAACTATCTTTTTTCAGAACCACCCAGGTTTGATAACATTAGCTGTTGACAATGATGAAGCAGGGCGAGACTTTTGTCAGAAGTTATCTGAGAAAGGACTTCCCATTGAAATAGACTTACCATCATTACAGGAACTGGAAACTAAAGCAGATTGGAATGATGTCGTGAAAAGTCAGAGAAATCTTTCTCTGAGAGATGTGATCCAATCGGCCAAGTTACAAGTTATCCGAAGCAATCCTCCGCCTAGAAAAAATACTGCTTTAGAGTTGTGATAACAAAATCAAGTTTCTTAGATTAATCTAGAAAGTGATAAGGAGGACACCCTATGAGTCTGATTGAACGCCTAGTTGAAAGAGTGGCTAGGCAAGAGGAAAAAGTTGCGAAAGAAACGGAAAAACTAGAAACTTATCGCAGTCAATTACAAACAGCGATGTATCAAGCCTTTATCAAACGCCAACAAAATAGTCCCTGGACATTTGATGAAGCATTGACGCAAGCCTTTGGCCAGTATGAACAAAAACCAATACCATCAGATAATAGAAATGAGGAATAACACATGACAAAAGACTGGACCTTTGACCAACCCTTAGATGATAACACACCGACATCTTCATCGGAAGAACGTGCGAAGATTGCGGCACTATTTCATAAAGAAAACCAAGAGGGCACTGAAGATGTTGACTATGTGGCAGCCTTTGAAATGGAACAACAAAAGGCTAAAAATCAGATGGCTCCACAGCAAGAACCTCAAAAGCAATCTATACCAGATGTAAAGCCCTCCTCAACTATTACCAGTGACTACAAGCAACACCTAGCCGATGTGATGGATCAAAACAATGAGGACATTCGTCAAAGTCAGAAGAAAATTGAAGAGTTGCACCAGTTGATTGATGACAAAAATAAGCAAAATAAGAAATTACAAGCCATTTCAGCAGCTATTGATGACTTGTAACGATGAGCAGTCCTCACAAGGGCTGCTTTTTATGGGGAGAGAAGATGAAGTTATTCAAAAAACGAACACAACAACAAGATAGTTTTAAGCGTCTTATTCATCGGTTATCAGGAATGTCTGAATCGGACTTACATAAGGTCAACCAATTATTAGATGTCGTTTTTGACGCTACACGTCAAACTATCCATGATGAAAAAAAGTCTCCTAAAGCTAAGCCAAAGGAGCCAATCTTAGATGAGACCATTACTGAAGCTAAGAATACACTGAAGACTGAGCAACTTGAAAAGCGGATAGAGCAGTTTAGGCAGGCGAAGAAACCGAAAAGCGAATAATGCACCATTTTTGGTGCGTTGTTCGCTTTTTGTGTTATAATGAAAGTAACTAAATAGGAGGCCATCATCTATGATTGGAGAGAATATTAAATCGTTACGTAAAACCCATGATTTAACACAACCAGAATTCGCAAAGATTGTTGGAATTTCACGAAATAGCCTTAGCCGTTATGAAAATGGAACAAGCTCTGTTTCGACAGAACTGATAGACCGTATTTGTCAGAAATTCAACGTGTCTTATGTCGATATTGTAGGAGAAGAAAAAATGCTAACACCAGTAGAAGATTATCAATTAACGTTAAAAATAGAAGTCATTAAAGAGCGAGGCGCAGCGATTTTATCCCAACTGTATCGCTATCAAGATAGCCAAGAAATTGCATTTGACGATGAAACCAATCCTTGGATTTTGATGAGTGATGATTTGTCTAATCTTATCAATACCAAGATTTATCTTGTTGATACCTTTGATGAGGTAGAGCGTTACAATGGTTATTTGGATGGTATTGAGCGAATGTTGGAGCTTGCTCGTCATCAGGTGGTGGCTTAATGCGGTTAGAAGAATTTAGCAAAGATGACTTTGAATTAGCCTTAAAACGGACTCTTCGTTCCTTAACTCGTGGTAAAACGACATCAGTTAACCCCAAAGCCATCTTAATTGGTGGGCAAAGCGGAGCGGGTAAGACAACGATACACCGTATCAAGCAGAAAGAGTTCCAAGGTAATATCATTATTATTGACGGTGACAGCTATCGTTCTTTACACCCGAACTATCTAGTTTTACAAGAAGAATACGGTAAAGATAGCGTGGATTATACCAAAGGTTTTGCAGGAAAAATGGTGGAGCATCTTGTCGATGAGCTAAGTAAACAAGGTTATCATTTGTTAATCGAAGGAACCTTGAGAACAACAGAAGTCCCAAGAAAAACTGCTCGGCTATTGAAATCACGAGGCTATCAAGTCTCATTAGCTTTGATAGCAACCAAGCCTGAATTGTCCTATCTCAGCACCTTAATCCGTTATGAGGAAGTCTATGCAGTGAATCCAGGTCAGGCTAGAGCAACTCCTAAAGAACATCACGATGGTATTGTAGAACATTTAGTTGATAATCTAAGAGAGTTAGAAAACGATAAACTCTTTGACCAGATTCAAATATATAAAAGAGATAGAACATGTGTCTATGATTCTGAAAAAGATGATGGTTCAGTAGCAGAAGTTCTACAAGAATGCCTCTTCGGAAAATGGAGCAAGGTTGAGGAGGAGATGCTTAAAGTGGGGCAGGAACGGTTGAGGGAATTTAATAAATAGTAAAATAATAAGGGAGATTAAGTTGGCGAGTTCAAATGTTGATCAAAATAGAAACGCGACATCAAGTTGGAGTGGTTATATTCATCAAGGAAAAGTTGGTTTTTTAGTAGCATTAAGGCAACTACGACAGTGTATTAAAGATAATGTAAATTATGAGGAGTATAGTATACGGTATGAGAATGCTGAGGACTTTGACATCATTGGCAATGATGGGCAAGTATTATCGAGGCATCAAGTGAAAGCATATATTAATGGAAATGGGAGAGAAGATTACTCAGATTTATTTAATATACAAAAGAGGAAGTTTGAAGATGGAAAGGAAAAAATAGATACAAAGGGGTTTCAAATACACTCCTTTGATGGACAGGGAAAAATAAAATCTGTTGATGTTCGTACTGATTCTAGATATGTACATGTCATTGTGGATGTGATTGATTTCAAATTATCTCGATATGAATATTTAAAAAAAGATGGTCGCAGAAAAAACTATACTGATAATAATTCCTGTATTCAATTATATCCATATGATAGAGAAAAAAACATTTGTTATTGCCCACTTTCACAAGACTATAGTAATGATAAGATTAGAGAATATTGTATAACTGAAATTAAAGAGATTTTAATATTAGAAAAGTCTTTGTTAAAAGAAAATGAATCCCATTTACAACAGGTATATCTAAGATATATTGGAGCATTATTAGACCATAGTATTGGAGCAGCACATAACGAATCAGGATTCCCAAAAATCTCTCTAAAAGAGATTTTTGCCATTATTGAAGAGGAAGCACCTAAAGATGAAGTATATGAAATGAAAAATACTTTAATCTATAGTTGGGAGAAATATCATCGAGATTATGTAAGTGACATTTCTGATGATGATTTTAAACTGATGGACAAAATAATCAATCAATTACTGTCTATGTCTAAAGAAGAGTTTTGTGAGTTTGTAAGAATGGTTTTACCTCATGAAAAGTCTGATGAAGATTTTTTTAAAATATTTAATATAACTCTCTTAGAACGAATATTCTATTCGTTGATAAAAGATGTTCGAAAATTCTCGTTTAAACATTACAGTTTCTTAGATGAAGTAAAAAAAAGTTATAGATTCTCCTTAATCGATATTGAGGAGTCCCCTGGTCGTATTGCAACAGTAATTAAAAATATTATTGATAACTCAGAATTTTTAAAAGCTACTTTTAATCATGATTTTCTTATTAATAGGGATATAGATGGTTTTCCGATTGGAATAAGAATAGATGAATTTGATAGTATGTCAGATAATAGATATAAAGATGAATGGAATACAGGAGTACAACATAATATTTTTAAACCTAATATGGAATTCATTGGTATTAAGAAGGCAAAAGAAAAGAATTTGAGTGTGCAGGAGGACTAATTATGAGAGACATCGTTATAGAATTTTTACAAAATAATCATTTTAACCAGTTGGATACAGATTTTGATTTCTATACTAACTCGCAAAACTCAGAGTATTTTATAGTTAGTCAATATAGTCAAGAAGAGCTGTATAATTTTTTTGATGATGGTAAGACTTCACAAGTAATAAAAGAGTTTGAAAGACTGTCTGTGAAATCAGAACACGAGAATATTAAGAAAAATACCTCTCTGTTTATTTTGGTAAAAGTTGATGATTTGAAAGGAGCATTTGAAGATGAAAAAATACAAAAATCAATATTATTGATAGAAGAGGACTATTACTATTTTAGAAAGTTCGTTTTATTATACACTCAAAATGGGTTATCGGATTTACGAGACAAAGCCACTAATGAAGCACTCTATAATTATTTAGAATCTCATATTGATGATTTTGAAAAAGATATGTTTTTTAATGAATCGTATTTTATGGCGATGGAAATTGGAGTCAAATTACCGTTTTTTACGCTTCCTAAAAGAAATGATATTTATCAAAGTATAGAAAATCAGTATCATGATAATAAGGATGAACTAGATGATAGATTATTGGATTTTTATAGTAAAGTTACTGATGAGAACTTATCAGAATCACTAAAAGATATTTCTCTTGATGATGAAAATATTTCTGAATTACGAAAAATAGGGGAATTATTACCATGAGAATCAAAAAAATCATAATAAAAAACTTTAAAAATATAAAGGAAACTAGAATTATTGATTTTCAAGAGAATGTAACTTTGTTTGTTGGACCAAATGGATTTGGAAAAACTACAATTTTTGATGCCATTGAGTTATCATTAACTGGGAGAATCCGTCGAATTGAAGAGTCCGATTATAGCGATGGCAGAAGTAGTTTTAGCACTCCTTATTTTCAAAATAATCCTGAGGAAGATACATTCATTGAGCTAATGTTGACAAATGATGAAGGTAGTTCTTTGATAGTAACTAGCCTTTATAAGAGTTCTATGAATTCTGAAGGCAGCAATGTGCCAAAGTTTTCGTTTTCTAAATTCAAAAGAAGATTTCGGTTTGATTCAGAAATCTCAGTTCAACCGATTGAAGATTTTGATGGTTTAGATGAAAATGATATACAAAAAGAAATTAGGCAATTTTTAGGATATGAATCAGAAGTTTATAGCCTAGGTGATATTTTCGATTTATTTCATTATATTCAACAAGATGAAACAGCTTATTATTTGAAGCAAAAGGAGAAAGATAGAAAGGAACAATTGAATTTTCTATTAAATATTGGAAACTATGTTAATAGAAAAAATCGATTAGCTGAACTAAGAAAAACTCTACTGTCTAGTAAAAACGAGCTGGAAAAGAAAAAAAACGTGTTAAAAAATCTCTCTATAGGAAATGAGGTTATTTATAATGAGCTGCCCCTTAGAGCAGATTCTGACTTTGCTTTTAACAATGAGTCGATTGTTTTTGATGATGAATTGTCAAATGAAAGTTTAAATATATATCTATCAGAAATTGCTAAATTACAAGAATTTCGAAATTCATTCTCTCCAAAGGATTACTTCCTCAGAAGACAAAGTGAGCAGTTTGCGAGAGAGGTACTGGATGATAAGGATTTTATTATCTACTTAATAGTTAGAGAAATTCTTGAAAATCAGGAGAATATAGAGTATATTGAACAAAATCATACTTTAATTTCAAATGATAAAAATTATTCCTATTTTTTACTTAAAAATTATATCGGACAACTAGAGTCATTGGAAAATGACAGTAAAATGTTTAAACGTGGAAAAATTCTAGAGAGTCTGCTTGATGTAGAAATTGATAAACTTAATATAGAGTCAATTGAGAATTCTTTAAATAGCTTTGCAGGTTGGGAATTTGGCCAAGTATGGTTTGAAAGGTTTGATTCCAAGTTAACAAATTACAAGATTAAAAAAGAGCAGTTGGATGATGGAACAGATTCGATTAACAAGCTACTCGAGATAAGAAGTCGTCTAAAAGAACATAGTGATAATAACCATTCAGAATGTATATTTTGTGGTTATGATTGGATTGAAAGCAAGAATTTACTGCTTGCTTATGAAGAAACAACGAATCAACTACGTAAAAATTTGACTAATTTTGAAATAGAAGTTTTAAATTTGGTTGAAGAATTAAATAGATTAAAAATAGAGTTACAAAATCAGATTCAAATTGAGCAAGAGAGACTCTTTGTTCTTCCTGATGAATTTTTGGCGGTGATACGATCCATAGGTAATTATAATTTTCCTGAGTCTTTTAGCAACTTAGTTGTAATGAACTCAGAGATTACGCCTATGTCAGTTGATAAAAGTGCTTCGCTACAAAAGTTTGAGATTTTGAAAAAAGAGTTAATAAGTTCATTGCAAGAAAAACTGTTGATTCCAAATGAAGTCTATGGTACTTTCCTTAGAGTTGTAAATAAGAGAGTAGATTTTGAAACGCTTTTAGAAAAATATTCAGTTTTAGAGAGAGAATCTATAAAGGAATTTCAAATTTCGTTTGAAAATCTACCAACTAACTTGCATAAATTTCAAGAGAATGGTGGGAAACTTTCAGCATTTTTGGATGAACTTAGATCACAAATAGTATTTGACTATTCTAAAAGTTTAGATTCACAAAATCTATTTGATAAATACTATGCATCTAATGAAAAAACTTTTGAGGACTGTACTATAGAAAGGATCATTCAAAAACGAGAGTATATTATTAACCAGTTTGAATTACAAAGGTTGACGATGTTTAACCAAATTGATAATCGCCTTCAAATAATCGGACGAACAATTACTTATCTTCATCAGCGTGTTAGGGAATTAAATAATAATATAAAATCTTACCAAGAGCAGATGATTCAAAAGTTAAAGCTTCCTTTTTATATGTACACTGCTAAAATTTTACAAAATTACCAACAAGGAATGGGAGTTCTACTAACTACTCAAAATAATTCTAATATCAGGCTTATAGCAAATAGTAATAGTGAGCAGGATGTGATGTATCAATTGAGTTCTGGACAAGTAGCTGTTATTTCATTTGCTTTCACTTTGGCACTAAATACAACATTTAAGATTTCAAAAGAATTCAAATTTTTATCAATTGATGATCCGATTCAAGATATGGATTCTATGAATGTATATGCTTTGATTGATTTGATAAGGCATTCATTATCAGATTATCAAATTATTATGTCCACACATAGTGATGGTAGTGCTATGTTTATCAAATATAAATTTGAATTATTTTCAGATTCTGAAATATCAAATGTAGGACTAAAAAATATAAAGAATATTTTATTATTAGATGATGAAGTTAGCGATTAATAGACAGTGACTTGTTCTATTTATTACTAATGAAGTATTGGAATCATTATCATATATATAGAAAAAGAGAGCCCAGGCTCTCTTTTTTCTTACCTGCTATAGTAATGTGATAACTTTTCCAAATCATCCCTGCTATCCTAATATCATTCCCAAGAAAATCAAGTCTTGATTTTCTACTGGGGGTTTGGGGGCGAAGCCACCAAGTTATCTTATCGTTGGCTGTCAAAACTGGAAGGTTTTTGTCGGCTGGCGATATGATTTTTTGGGTATTGTGACCACAATGCCTGAGCTCGCAAAGACCGAACAAGAAGAGAGTGAGGTATTTAGGAAGCGTACTGACAATGTGAGGCAGCCTGACATTGTCAGACAAGTATAATGTTGAAAGGATAGTAGGATGGGACAAGAAATTAAGTTGATTCGTAAGCAATTTAGAATCACGAGACAAGAAGAAAAACAGATAAAAGAAATGATGAGGGAACAAAAACTGGATAGTTTCTCAGAATTTCTTCGTCAAAATTTGTTGAAAAAGAATTATCAGGATAGAATTTTTGAAAGTTGGTTCTCCCTTTGGCAATCTCAAAAGTTTGAGCAGATTAGTCGAGATGTGTATGAAGTTTTGATTATTGCAAGAGAAAATCACCAAGTGACTCAAGAACACGTTTCAATCTTATTGAGCTGCGTTCAAGAATTGATAGCGGAAGTCAATCAAGTACAACCACTCAGTCATGAGTTTCGTGAAAAATACATGAGATAGGAGGCTACTATGGTTTATCGATATCGCACTAATCTCAAAAAAGTATTTTTAACAGATTCAGAGTTACATCAATTGAATGAACGAATTGCTAAGAGTCATTGTCAAAATTTTTCAGTCTATGCCAGAAAAGTGTTGCTGAATCCCAATATGTCATTTATCACCATTAACACGGATACCTATGACCAGTTAGTATTTGAATTGAGACGGATTGGAAATAACATTAATCAAATTGCGCGTGCCATCAATCAAAGCCATCTGATTTCTCAGGAACAGTTACAAGAATTGAGTAAGGGAGTTAGTGAGTTGATTACTGGAGTAGGGAAAGAATTTCAAGTGGAAGTGAAAAGACTGAGGGAGTTTCATGGTAGTCACTAAACACTTTGCAACGCACGGAAAAAAATACCGTAGGCGTCTGATTAAGTATATCCTCAATCCCGATAAAACGGACAATTTGAAATTGGTATCTGATTTTGGCATGAGCAATTACTTAGACTTTCCTAGCTATGAAGAAATGGTAGAAATGTACAATGTCAACTTTACCAATAACGACAAGTTGTACGAATCCAGAAATGACCGACAAGAAAAACACCAACAAAATATTCATGCCCATCACCTCATCCAATCATTTTCTCCAGAGGATAATCTGACACCTGAAGAAATTAACCGCATTGGTTATGAGACCATGATGGAATTAACAGGAGGCCGTTTTCGTTTTATCGTGGCAACTCATACAGACAAACATCATGTTCATAATCACATCCTAATCAACGCCATTGATCGTAATTCAGATAAAAAGTTGATATGGAATTATGCCTTGGAACGAAACCTTCGTATGATTTCAGACCGTATTTCTAAAATGGCAGGGGCAAAAATTATCGAGAAGCGTTACTCGTATCGTGACTATCAAAAATATAGGCAGTCTAGTCATAAATTTGAATTAAAGCAACGTCTGTATTTTTTGATGCAACAGTCAAAGTCTTTTGATGATTTTTTAGAAAAAGCAGTGCAGTTACATGTTTATATTGATTTTAGTCAGAAGCATAGTCGATTCATGATGACGGATAGAGCAATGACAAAACCAATTCGAGGACGCCAACTCAGCAAACGAGATTTATATGATAAAGACTTTTTCCGTACACATTTTGCCAAGCAAGAGATTGAAAGTCGATTAGAATTTCTGTTGAACTGTGTTAATTCCTTAGAGGAGCTACTATTAAAAGCAAAAGAATTGAATCTAACCATTGACTTAAAACAAAAAAATGTAACTTTTATACTAGAAGAAGATACTCAAAAGATAAGTTTGGGTCATAAAAAAATAAGTGACAAGAAATTATATGATGTTAATTTTTTTCAAGATTACTTTAAAAATAAGGAGGTCGGTGATTCAGAAGGATTAGAAAATTTACAGGAACAGTACCATGCTTTTCAAGAAGAACGAGATAAGGATAAGGTATCCACTGAAGAGATTGAAGAAGCCTTTGAGACATTTAAGGAAAAACGAGATGCCGTTCATGAATTTGAAGTGGAACTTGCAGGACACCAAATAGAGAAGCTAGCTGATAAGGGTGTCTATATCAAGGTGTCTTTCGGTGTCAAACAGAGCGGTCTTATTTTCATTCCCAACTATCAATTAGATATTCTTGAAGAAGAGAATCAGACAAAATATAAAGTCTATATCCGTGAGACAACCTCATATTTTGTCTATAACAAGGAACATTCGGATAAGAATCAGTATATTAAAGGGCGAACCTTGATTAGACAGCTAACCAACGATAGTCGAGCAATACCATACAGACGACCGACTGTTGAAAGACTTCAAGAAAAGATTACTGAGATTAACCTCTTGATTGAGTTAACAGAGATAGACAAAAAATACCAGGACATCAAAGACGAACTGGTTGTAGAAATAGCAGAGCTAGACATCAAACTGACTCAAACAAATGAAAAAATCGCCACCTTAAACAAGATGGCAGAAGTGCTTATCAATCTAAAGAGTGATGATTCGAATAGTCGAAAATTAGCAAGGTATGACTTTTCAGAACTGAATTTAACAGAATCAACTTCATTAGAACATGTGAGTGAAGAAATATGGAGATTACAAGAGAAATTAGATCGTTATCTCGATGAGTATGAATCATTAGTTAGAAAATTGGAAACATTTGCGAAAATTTTTAATAACAACAAGAATATTTACCAAAAATTTCAAGAAAATGTCTCTGTTGAATAAACAATTTTGTTAATCAATCAGTGAGATATTTTGTGACGTTTGCAATTATTGTCGAATATAAAATAGAATGGTACTTTATCTGCCATGGCTACTAATAATTATCATGTTCTAGAGGTAAATTAATAATAACTTTAAAGAATTGATTCTCTTTACTTTCTACTTTAAAAGTTCCCTCATGAACTTCAATAATTTGTTTTGAGATTTTTAATCCCATACCGTGTCGTCTAATTCCTGAGATGTCAAATTCTTCAATGATTTTATTACTATCATAAATTGATAATAGTTTATCATTTGCTATGCCGATGCCATCATCCTCAATTGTAATTATTAAAAATTCTTTATCTCTGTGTAGACTAATATTCACATTACAGCCCTCAGGATTATGGAGAATAGAGTTATAGATAATATTATGAACTACACGTGAAATTAAGTTTTTTTCAATTGAGATTTTACTATTTTGAAGTTCATCATCAAATTCAAATGAAAAATTTATATTTTCCCAAACTTCTTGATTTATTATTTGTATAATGATCTCCTTGAAGAATGGAATTATTTTGACTGATTCTAATTTCAGAGTGAACTGGCTATTAGTTAATCTGGCAAAAATATTTAAGTCATTTACAGTATTTTGAATATAATAACTCTCATTAAGTATGGAACGTAAACGTCTTAATTGATTTTTATCCACTGTATCAGATCTAATAAGAGAAGCATTTGAAGTAATGACGGAAAGAGGGGTTTTTATATCATGTGCGATACCAGAAATCCAATTTTCTTTAAAAAGTTCACCTTCTTTTAGTTTTTTGTCAGCAATATTTATAGCTTCCGTTAATTGTTTTAGCTCATCTTGAGTTGAAACAGAACCACTTAGCCCTTCTGGTAATTTTTTAATCGCTAAAACTAAAGGAGTAATCTTACGTTGGACTAATCTAGTACTGTAGGTATAAATAATTAATAGATACAGACAATTCATTCCAAGTAGAAAAAAAGCTAAAATAAATAAGCCATGAAGGTCGGATTTTTCATAATAATCGAAAGGAAATCTAAAAACTCTATCTTTTGAAAATCCAAAAACAAGGATCTTATTATTAACAATTTGTACGAATACGGGGTAATCATTTAAATAATAACGTGTAAACTTAGCGACGTCAGCTAGGTTATATTGTGTCGGGACTTCACTTGGCTTTTTATAATCATAGATTTCCTCGCCACTATCAGAGTCTAAAATCATAATCCATACCTCTTTAGAATTAGCTAATTTTTTCCCAAAGTTAGATAATTTGGCAGAATTAGAACTGATATCAAGTTGTTTGACTAGATTATTCACTGTGTCCATCACATTAGTTTGATTTGCTTGACTAAAAACAAAAAATCCTAGAATAAAAACGTTTATTATGGACATGACTATGATTGAAACAATAAAACGTCTAATAAATTGTGTTATTACACGTAGTTTAAACATGTACAAGCTCCTATACCATTAGTTTATAGCCGAGTCCTTTAACAGTAATTAAGTATTGTGGCTTTGAAGGGTTAAGTTCGATTTTTTCTCTGATATTTCTGATATGGACCATTAAAGACTTTTCATATCCAAAACTATCAATGCCCCATACGGTATCACAAATCGCCTCTGTAGATACAATATAGTTTTTATTATCATATAATTTCCGAACGATTTGAATTTCTATTGGGGTTAAAGAAAGTTTTTCATTATTTTTTTCAACAATAGCATTTCCTAAATTAATAATGCAATTATCTAATTTAATAATGTTACTGTCTTCTTTGTACGACCGACGGAGAAGAGAAATTATGCGATAAATGAGAATTTTAGGAAGGAAAGGCTTAGTCACGAAATCATCTCCTCCAGATTGTAACCCTTGAATTTCATCTTCAGGTTCATTTTTTGCTGTTAGAAAAAGAATTGGAATATCAGAATTTTTTCTTACGTATTTTGATAGTAAATATCCTTTCCCATCTGGAAGCATGACATCTAATATAATCAAATCAATAGAATTATTAATAAAAGACTCTATTCCTTCACTGATGCTGTATGCACTATATATTTTTTTGAAACCAGAAACTGATAGTATCTCCCTTATTGAATTGTTTAACGCAATATCATCATCTACAACCAATATTTTTCTAGTTAAAAAAGGCGTTTCTATATCCATAAGCTCTCCTAGTAAAATAATTTGAATTTTCCATATCTATATTTATAGTATATCAAAAATTTCAAGTAAAAAGTAAGTCCACTAAAATCTTTAGGATTTCTTAAAGTGAATTTTAATATTTCTTTATCTTGTACTTATAAAATGTAACTGTAACAAGATAAAGATGCTTGATATTGATTTACTTTAACCGAGGAGAATAGCTATGAAATCAACAAATAATCAAAGTATCGCAGAAATCGCAGCAGTAAATGCACTACAAGAAGTAAGTATGGAGGAACTCGACCAAATTATTGGTGCTGGAAACGGAGTAGTACTTACTCTTACTCACGAATGTAACCTAGCAACTTGGACTAAAAAACTAAAATGTTGTTAATCATTTAAATAGAAAAATTTTACTTAAGCACTCAAGTATTTTTATCTGTTACATATTAAGTCACCACTTGGATATTGTGAACTATGTTGGTAGTGTTATCTTTATAAATGATGAAACAGGTGAGGTCATTAAATCAACTCACGAGGATTTAAAAAAGAATAACTTGGACTACAAGAAATTTATTTGTAATAAAAGTGTCTAGTACTTTAGTGTTGGCATTAACAAAAATTTAAAACGAAAGGTATGGATTATACAATGACAGAAGTAATAAAACTAAAAAAATTGAAGAAAAATTTTAAAGGAGTAGCATCAGTTGATTTAGAAAGACTTACAGTTAGAAAAGGGGAAATTTATGGTTTCCTTGGTCCTAATGGTGCAGGAAAAACTACGACAATGAAGATGATTCTATCATTAATTGAACCTACTTCTGGTTCAATTGAAGTAATGAACGCTCCAATTAACAAATCAAACGATTGCCTAAAATATATAGGGTCAATGATTGAAGAACCTTCATACTATCCAAATTTAACAGGTTATGAAAATCTATTAGTTTTTCAAAAAATGTTAGGTTTTAAAGAAGAGAATATTTTAAAAACACTTGAACTTGTGGGGTTATCAGAAGAAAAAAATAGAAAAAAATTAGTAAAAGCCTACTCTTTGGGTATGAAACAGCGTTTAGCCCTAGCATTTGCTTTAGTAAAAGAACCTCAGATATTATTATTGGATGAACCAACAAATGGATTAGATCCCTCTGGTATTCATGAGATACGTGAATTGATTATTCGTTTGGCTAAAGAGGAAGGACTAACAATTTTCATTTCTAGTCATATTCTATCTGAAATTGAGCAGATTGCTGATAGAGTTGGAATTATAAATCATGGGAGATTAGTATACGAGGGGGAAATTGAAAAAATAAATGCTAATAATTGGGTAGAGATTGAAGGAAAATTTGACATTGAAAAATTAAAAAATCTTTTTGGTGATAGTTTTAGTAATAGAAAAGTAGAATATACTGCAAAACTTATTAAAATCTGGAATGCTAATAACGAGCAAATCGCTAATATAGTCCGTTCCTTGGTTGAACTAGACTTTCCAATTTTTCGTGTAGAACATAGAAAAGAAAATCTCGAAGATATATTTTTAGAATTAACTAAGGAGTTATAAAATGGTTAATGCTTTACAAATAGAATTATTGAAAAGTCGTAGGACAAAATCGTTTATTATTACAATATTCCTCATGTTAATTGGATTCTTGTGGAATACAGTTAGTACTGGTAGTGAAATTAATTCAGTAAGTTATGACGGAGTTAGTGTGCTATTTAATAATCAAACAATGAATAGCTTTTTTCTTCCCATAGCTATTAGTATTTTCACTAGCCGTATAGTTTCTAATGAACTTGAAGGACAGACATTTAAGCTACAGGAATCAAACGGAACTACATTAACTCAAATTTTTTACAGTAAATTAATTTTATCAACTGTTTTCTTTTTGATATTGGCTATTTTAGAAACAGTTGCAACGAATGTATTTGCAATGGTTAACGGAGTAAGTGTCCCTCTAACAATCACTATTCTTCAAATTTTAGGACAACTATTGTCAAGTTTCAGTCTCATTTGCCTTTATTTAACTTTCGCAATGTTTACTGATAAACAAGGCTTATTGTTATCATCAGGTTTTATAGGTGGCTTTATAGGTTTAATATTAGCATCCAAATCTACAATATTGTGGACATTCGCTATACCGTGGGTCGGCTGTTCTTATTTGTCTCCTTACAAATTTACTCTAATAAATAATTCAAGCTATCTTTATAAATTTGACCAATCAATATACTTTAGAGTTTTAATATATCTAATTTATTGTTTACTGTTATATCTTCTTGTAAGAGGTATATTTTTGAAGAAAGAGAGACAAAGAAAATGAGACATTATATTTCAGCTGAATGGAAAAAGCTGAATAAAATTCAGCTTTTAATAATTGGTGTTGTTTTTGTAGCATTATCAAGTTTTATTGGCTTAGGTACCTATTTTGCTAATCAATCAGTTTTAATTGATGGTACACAGGATAAAGTGATGTGGGGACAATTAACTTTCTATTATACGCAAATTCTTAATCCTCCAATGCTCGCAATTTTTATAGCAATATCTTTAATTCAAGAGTTTGAAAGAAAAAATTTGGAAATGTTATATTCAAATGCAGTATCTATCAAAAAGTTACTGATAAGCAAGCTATTTACCGTTACTGCATTAGTCATTCCAATTCAATTCCTCGTACTAATTGTTTATATTGTAGCTTTAAAAGTAGCTAATGTTGAACTCTCTTCTTTTGTCCTATTAACTTTAAAATGGACACTTTTATCTATTTTGAGCTCTTTATCAATTTTATGCATACAAGCGTTTGCCTATGCTAAAACTAGAAGTTTTGGTCAATCAATTGGCATTTCAGCTTTAGGCGCTATGGGCGGGTTCGTCTTATTGTTTTTGAATGAAAACTTAAATAAATTTTACCCATATTCTCAACTTATGATAGCATTGAGAAGTAGAGCCTTAGAAGATTTTTCACTATTAGAACTTACTATTTTTATCTTTGTTAATCTTCTGTTTAGTGTGATTTTTTACAGATTAACATGTTATGAACTAGAAAAAAGAGGATGATGTAATTATGTAACTGCCTTAAATTAGACCAATTAATTGATAAATAAAATTTAGTATCTAATTGTTGTTATCTAACAATATACATGTTGCTCGCATGATAGTTAATGTTAGTCGAAAGAGCATTCCTAGTGCGATAACGTTTTAACCGATATAAGCTTTACTAATTCTCAGTCTTACTATCAGTATAAATAAGAATTGTTTCAGTTTTCTCGCTGTATCAATTACAATAAGGCGTTTTCTACTTCGTGAGTTTATTATTTTCTATTACTTTGCTAAATCGGTTTACGTTTTTTCAATTGCGGTCTAGATATAATTGTTTTGTCATTTAGATTGCCTCTAGTTTTTTGTAGTGTAATCAAGTAGTTATAGGATGTTATGAATATATGTTCTAAAATGAATCAATATTTTATAGTCATTAGTTCGCAATAAATAATAGAGTATCGCATTTTGATTGCGGAATCCTAGCATAGCAAGGTTTGACGTATTTTCAAAGCGATTAAAAATAGGGCGAATGAAATCATTCCCCACTAAAACCCCACCAAGATTTTTTCTTGGTGGGGTTTGTTTTTTAGATTTATTTTAAGTAATGCTAATTCGATTAAAATTATTAGTAATAAATAGTATCATTTAAATTTAAACAATAAAAATATACTTAATTTAAAAGTATTATTGTTAAAGATTTGACATCGATCAAACTTGTTAGAAAATAGAAATAGAATTTTAGAAAACAAAAATCAATAAAAAATTAACGTCCAATCAATTAATTTTATTGTAGAAATAATCGCTTTGCATCAAAAGATATAAAGTGAGTTCATAAGAAATAGAGTTTTTGGAAAAATATTTATTTAATTTAATAAAATAAATAAAATATTTTCTATGTGTTTTGTTGCAAGTATTATATATTAATTAATAAAGAGATTGTAGATAGGATAGTCAGTAAAACGTTCTCTTTGCTCATTGGAAAATTCATTTTCAAATAAATATTCTGCTTGTTCTTTATAATCTAAAATACAATTTGCAGCAAATCTAATTTCTACTGATGTGTGGCTCATTAATGAACGAAGATAATTATTATCTTTTTTTGTTAATTTGTCTAAACGTTTTTTTATTTGTAGTAGATTAAGAATATTATTTTCAGAATTATCTATAGCTAATATCTTTTGAGCAAATTCTAAACAGGATAGCAAGGCATTTTGATCGTGTTTAGAATCAGCATAGTTTAATAATTTTAATAATCCAAGATCCATATTTTCAATTTTATTTCCACTTGACAAATATGATGAAAGATAATCAGAGATGTTAAAATTATCAATAAGTAGTAGCTGCTCTAATTCAACTGTTTCATATTTTGAAAATAACTGTTTATCTTTGTTGATTAGTACCATATCGTAATCACTAAAGTTATATAGTCTATAGCTTTTAGTTCCTTCGTTTTCTGGAATTAAAAATAGTAATACATGTACATTAGCAAATTGAATGACTTGAGTAGGATTATAGTCTACACGATCTAGAGTTACCACTTGTTCATTTACGATACCATCATACAATAATTCAATTGTTCTAGCATCTTTTTGTGACCAACCTGTACTGTCAAGGTCAGTAGAAATTTTAAGTTTGTCTACTAATTCTTTTAAACGTATGTTCGCATTAAACGCTTTTTTCAGAAAATTAAAATCAATTTTAGCTATATTTTCATCACTAAACTCTAGTCTTTTTCTGTTTAAAATAATTCCTTTATTTTTTTGAAGCTCTATAATAAACTCTAATCCATCTAGTCTTTTTGAGAGAATATTTGAAAGTGAGTAATTAAGAGTTAGTGTTACTAAATCAGGTGTTTTTTGTATTTTTATCGAACAGCCATTATGAAAATCTATGGTGAAGTCATTCTTGGTTTCATAAGCAAAAGTTGTCTTATATACACGATCTTGTCCCTGAATTTGAACTAACATTTCTTTTTCTTCAAATATTTTTAAATTAGCAATATCGTCAATGAGAGGTTCAGGTATCCTAGCTCCTTTAGGTTTGTAATAAAGATCTAACTCACCAGATATTGCATAATCAAGAATGTCTAGATAATCCTTGCCAATAAATTTAAACTCTAAGTCTCCGTCAAATGATTCCAAATTTTCAAAGAGAGATTCTTGGCTTCTCCAATCAATATGAGCAAATCCTTTCTGATATTTGCGTTTTTGAATAAAATTAAGAAATACAAAGTTTAACTTATCTTCATTGTTAGGGAGAGGTTTCATATGAATCGAAATATTCTTAATCTTTTTCTTTTTCTTATCGCTGGCTAATAAAACTTTCTTAATGACCTTTGGGGTTAGTGAAGCATAAGTGACGGTAGGGATATCATCTTTTAAATACACTACAAAGTAGAGTACACCACCTTCTGTCAGATAATGCTCCAAATTATTCCTGTTTATTGAGTATCCAACATTTTCTTTATAATATTCATCCTTACCTTTTACTTGAACTGGAATTCTCTCAACTAAATCAATATTTTGCTTTTTTATGTTTTTATAAAAATAGATATGACCGTCCCAGATGGGTTCTCTATCTCCTTCGGAAATTTCTCTGTTAATATGTTTAGATTTTTTTAATGCCAATTTCAAATAATCGACAGCATCTTCTTCAATTTGCTTAGATGATTTAACCATGAATAACCTCTTGAATAAGTAATTTTATACTAACATTATATCAATTTTTGTGAATACTTTTCTATATCATACTTGTTGTTATTATTGTACAAAATGAAAAATCAGATTGTCACAAGTTGCAACTTTATCTAGATGACTATGAGAAGAGTACAAAAAGACTGGAAAAATTTCTAAAAAACTTGAATTTTGATAACGGAGTTGACAAACAGTTTGACGAGGAGATTTCGTTATAGTATAAAGATATTCAAGATTTATTAGAAGCAAGCGCTTAATATTCAGATTTTGACTTAATTGTTCACACCTTAATAAGAAAATAGTAATAATAATTTATCTATGAGTTTTGTTTAAAAAACAAACAAAAAATGTTGAATAATGTTTAAGGAAGAGATATAATAAAATAAAGGAGGCTGTAAAATGAATAAATTTCAACGATTAGAAGAGATTACGAAATTGGTTAACAAAAAAGGGACTGTTCGTATTTCTGAAATTATGGAATCTTTTGGTGTAACAGATATGACCGTTCGTAGAGACTTAATCGAACTGGAAGAACAAGGTTTGCTAAAAAAAATTCATGGTGGAGCAAGAAGTAATTCAGCTTTCCAATACCGAGAGATTTCACATAAAGAAAAACATACATTAAATATAGAAGAAAAACGCCATATTGCTAAATTAGCTGCAAATATCATTGAAGAAGGGGATACTATCTTTTTAGGTCCTGGTACTACGGTTGAGAGTTTTGCAGAAGAAATCAATAATCAACGATTGAGTGTCGTAACAAACTGTTTGCCTGTATTTAATATCTTACTTAAGAAAAAATCAGAGACATTTAAAGTTTTTCTCTTAGGAGGTGAGATGCGGCAGGTCACGGAATCATTTGTAGGAGAAGTGACAAATACAAGTCTAGAAAAAATGCACTTTAGTAAAATGTTTTTTAGTGCAAATGGTAATCGTGAAGATGATGTTATGACTTCAACAGTTGAAGAGGCCTATACCCAACGTTTAGCGATTAGCCGATCGGTTGAACAATATCTTCTGCTAGATAGTTCAAAGATAGGCAAAGAGGATTTTTCAGTCTTTTGCCAACTTTCACAGTTAACAGGTGTTATAACCGATAAAAAAGACGAGGAAAAGGTCAGTCAACTCGCGAAATGGACGGAAATAATTAATTAACAAGGCTTAAATTCTTGCCAGGCATAAATAATGTTAACATTATCGTCTTCGCAGCTAGTTTGGTCATGATTTAAAAGAACATTCTATGATGGATGTTCTTTTTTTTAGAAACAAACAAACAAAAACAAACAAAAAATAAACAAAAAGGGTTGACAAGATGTTTTTTAATGTTTATAATATAATTGTAAATCAAACAAAACAACATTTTTAAACAGGAGAAAACAGATGACAGTTATTATTGGTGCTGATAAAGCAGGCTTAGAATTGAAAGAAATCGTTAAATCTTATTTGGTAGAACTTGGTCATGATGTCCAAGATGTTTCTGCTGAAGGTCGTGATTTTGTTGATACAACACTAGCAGTAGCTAAAGAAGTAACTGCTAACGATGTTAACCTAGGAATTGTAATTGATGCATACGGTGTTGGCTCATTTATGACGGCTACTAAAATTAAAGGCATGATTGCTGCTGAAGTCTCAGATGAACGTTCAGCTTATATGACCCGCGGACACAATAATTCTCGCATTATTACAATGGGGTCTGAAATTGTTGGTCCTGGCGTTGCAAAAAACATTGCTAAAGGATTTGTCGAAGGTGAGTATGACGGTGGTCGTCACCAAATCCGTGTCGACATGCTTAACAAAATGTGCTAATAAAAAATAATATAATCAAGAGGTAAAATAAGATGAAAATTGCTGTTGGCTGTGACCATATTGTAACAAACGATAAAATTGCTGTTGTTGACTACTTGAAGACTCAAGGTTATGAAGTCATTGATTGTGGAACCTATGACAATGTTCGGACTCACTATCCAATTTTTGGAAAAAAAGTGGGTGAAGCTGTTGCGAGTGGTGAAGCAGATTTAGGTGTTTGTATCTGTGGAACTGGCGTTGGAATCAATAATGCTGTAAACAAAGTACCAGGAATTCGTTCAGCTTTGGTTCGTGATATGACCTCTGCAATCTACGCTAAAGAAGAGTTGAATGCTAATGTAATTGGCTTTGGTGGTAAAATCACTGGTGGCTTATTAATGACGGATATTATTGAAGCATTTATCCATGCAGAATATAAACCAACTGAAGAAAACAAAGCGTTGATTGAAAAAATTGCAAAAGTTGAAAGTTTGAATCAAGGACAAGCTGATCCGCATTTCTTCGATGAGTTTTTAGAAAAATGGGATCGCGGAGAATACCACGACTAAGAGGTGAATCATGATTTTAACAGTCACTATGAATCCGTCGGTTGATATTGCTTATCAACTGGATGTCTTTAATCTAGATACGGTTAACCGTGTTGCTGAAACACACAAAACCCCTGGAGGTAAGGGCTTAAATGTTACACGAGTTCTTTCTCAAGTCGGAGATGATGTTCTTGCTACTGGTATATTGGGTGGCAAAATCGGTGAATTTATCCAAAAGGAATTAGATCAAGTTGGTATTGAGCATGATTTTTCACCAATATCAGGAGAAACACGCAACTGTATTGCGGTTTTACATGAAGGTCAGCAAACAGAGATTTTAGAGTCAGGACCAACTATTTCTGATGAGGAAGGTAAAGCATTTTTAGAGCACTTTGAAAGCCTGGTTAAGCAAGTAAGTATTATTTCTATTTCAGGTAGCCTACCGAAGGGCTTGCCAGTGGATTTTTACTCTAAAATGATTGAGATTTGTGAGCGTTATCAGAAGCCTGTGGTGTTAGATTGTTCTGGCCAAGCCTTATTAGAAGTTTTGAAAGGACATGCAAAACCGACAGTAATCAAGCCCAATACAGAAGAATTGTCTCAGCTCTTAAATATGGAAGTTACGGGTGATACTAATGTCTTAAAAGCAGCTCTGGATCAAGATTTATTTGACGGAGTAGAATGGGTGATTGTATCACTAGGTTCGAAGGGTGCTTTTGCCAAACATATTGATTCGTATTATCAGGTGACGATTCCCAAAATAGAAGTAATCAACCCAGTAGGTTCGGGTGATTCAACGGTAGCAGGAATTACATCAGCTCTTTACCATGCAGAATCAGATGAAGAGTTATTGAAAAAAGCCAATTGTTTGGGGATGTTAAATGCCCAGGAAAAACAAACCGGCCATGTTAATATGGCGAACTATTCAGCATTATTTGAACGTATTAAAGTAGAAGAGGTATAATCATGGTATTAACAGAACAAAAACGTCGTTACATGGAAAAATTAAGTGATGAAAATGGTATTATTTCAGCATTAGCATTTGACCAACGTGGTGCTCTAAAACGTTTGATGGCACAACATCAAACTGATGAACCAACAGTTGCTCAAATGGAAGAGCTTAAAGTATTGGTTTCTGAAGAATTGACGCCATTTGCTTCATCTATGCTTTTGGATCCTGAATACGGTTTGCCTGCCACTAAGGTACTTCATAAAGACGCAGGGTTGCTTCTCGCTTATGAAAAAACAGGCTATGACACCACTAGCACGAAACGCTTACCAGATTGCTTGGTTGATTGGTCTGTAAAGCGTTTGAAAGAAGAAGGGGCAGATGCCATTAAATTCTTGCTCTACTATGATGTCGATAGTGATGAAGCGACAAATCGTCAGAAACAAGCTTACATTGAACGTATCGGTTCAGAATGTACAGCTGAAGATATTCCATTTTATCTTGAAATCCTAGCTTATGATGAGAAAATCGCTGATGCTTCAAGTGCAGAATATGCCAAAGTTAAACCACGCAAGGTTATTGAAGCAATGAAAGTCTTTTCAGATGACCGTTTTGGTATTGATGTCTTGAAGGTAGAAGTTCCAGTCAATATGAATTTCGTAGAAGGCTTCGGTCAAGCCGAAGTGGTCTATACTAAGGAAGAAGCTGCTTCTTATTTCAAACAACAGGATGAAGCGACTCACCTTCCATATATCTACCTGAGCGCAGGCGTATCAGCTAAGCTTTTCCAAGACACTTTGGTTTTTGCCAAAGAATCTGGTGCAAACTTTAACGGTGTCCTTTGTGGGCGTGCAACTTGGGCTGGCAGTGTCAAAGACTATATCGAACAAGGTGAAGGAGCTGCTCGTGAGTGGTTACGTACTACTGGATTCCAAAATATTGATGAATTGAACAAGGTCTTGAAAGAAACAGCAACACCTTGGACAAAACGTATTTAAACATTATAACAACATAAAACAAACAAAATTTTAAAAAATGTCATTTTTTTAAACAGAAAGGGTTTACAAACCTCTTGTCCTGTGTTATAATAAGTTCATAAATCGAATACGGGTAGATCGTAACTATTACGAATAGGCGAGACTACAAATGAATGGAAGGTAAGCCTTTGCTGTCTTTAGTTTATTTGTGGTCTCTTTTTCTATCCAATTATAAATCAAGAGGGGGAGGTAATAAATGTATCGTGTTTTACAAGCGCTTAATAATAATGTCGCTTTAGTAAAAGATGAGCATGATCAACAGTTTGTGGTGATGGGACTTGGGATTACTTTTCAGAAACGAAAAGGAGATCTCGTTATTGCTGATAAGATTGAAAAAGTCTTTTCCTTAAAAAGCACAGAATCGCAAGAAAATTTCATGACCTTGCTAAAAGATGTGCCATTAGACTTTATCACTGTCACCTATGATGTGATTGAAACCTTGTCAAGCAAATATTCCTATCCCGTTCAAGAATATCTCTATGTTACCTTAACGGACCATATTCATTGTGCATATAAGGCGGTTCTTGAAGATAATTATCAAGAAAGTAAGTTGCCGAATATTTCACAAGAATACAGCATAGAGTATGTCATTGCAAAAGAAGCTTTGGCGATGTTTCGTCAGAAACTCTTGAACGATTTACCTGATGATGAGATTGGGAGGATAGCCTTACATTTCATTAATGCAAAAGGGGTAACGGCTGTTGAAAAGTCACCTAAAGTAGACTTAACACGATCGGTGTTATCAAAAGTGCAAGAAGAGTTAGAAAGATTAGGAATTAAGCGAACAAAAGAAAATAGTAATTTTTACGATCGCTTAATGATCCACCTAACATACTTCCTTCAATATTTGGATAGAAGTCCAAATGATAATGGGCCTCTCATGGATATGGGGAAACATATTCAGATAGCCTATCCTGAAGCTTATGATGTTGGTGATAAAATTTATCAAATCATAGCCTCAGAAACAGGTGTAGCGATTCATGAAAGTGAAAAGTTTTATATTGTATTACATGTACAACGCTTACTCTAATCACTAAACCAAAAAATTAATAAAGGAGCTTAAAAAATGAATAGAGAAGAAATTACCCTCTTGGGATTTGAAATTGTATCTTATGCTGGTGAAGCACGTTCCAAATTATTAGATGCTTTAAAAACGGCACAAAATGGCGACTTTGAAAAAGCTGAAGAGTTGGTGGAATCTGCTAATTCAAGCATTGTTGAAGCACACCATGCTCAAACAAGTCTACTTCAAAAAGAAGCAGCAGGTGAAGATCTAGCTTTTAGCGTAACTTTGATGCACGGGCAAGATCACTTGATGACAACTCTTCTATTGAAAGATATGATGAAACATATGATCGAACTTTATAAGAGAGGTACAAACTAATGAATAAACTAATTGCTCAAATTGAAAAAGGGAAACCATTTTTCGAGAAAATCTCACGTAATATCTACTTACGTGCTATCCGTGATGGCTTTATTGCCAGCATGCCAGTTATCTTATTCTCAAGTATTTTCCTTCTGATTGCTTTTGTTCCAAACATCTTTGGATTTAATTGGAGTGAAGAAGTAGTTGGGATGTTGATGAAACCTTACAACTACACAATGGGCGTGGTCGCACTTTTGGTTGCTGGAACAACTGCAAAATCATTAACTGATTCTGTAAACCGTGATCTTGAAAGTACAAACCAAATCAACTTCTTGTCGACTATGCTTGCCTCAATCACTGGTTTCTTGATTTTGGCATCAGATGCAATTGAAGGTGGCTTTGCAAGTGGCTTCTTAGGGACTAAAGGTCTTCTTTCAGCATTCATTTCAGCTTTTGTCATTGTCAATATCTACAAAGTCTGTGTAAAAAATAACGTTTCTATTCGTATGCCAGACGAAGTTCCACCGAACATTTCGCAAGTATTCAAAGACTTAATCCCATTCACATTATCAATTGTAACTCTTTATGCTCTTGATATTATTGTTCGTAATACTGTTGGCACAAGCGTTGCTGAAGCGATTGGTACATTACTTGCGCCACTCTTTACAGCAGCTGATGGTTATCTTGGAATCACGATTATTTTTGGTGCCTATGCTCTTTTCTGGTTCGTTGGTATTCATGGGCCATCAATCGTTGAACCTGCTATTGCTGCTATTACTTATGCCAATATTGAAACAAACTTCCAATTACTTCAAGCTGGACAACACGCTGATAAAATCTTGACTTCAGGAACTCAAATGTTTATCGTAACGATGGGTGGTACAGGTGCAACTCTTGTGGTGCCATTCATGTTCATGTGGTTGACAAAATCAAAACGTAACCAAGCAATCGGTCGTGCATCAGTTGTTCCAACCTTCTTCGGTGTTAATGAGCCAATCTTATTTGGTGCACCTCTTGTTTTGAACCCAATCTTCTTTATTCCATTTGTTTTTGCTCCAATTGCAAACGTATGGATCTTCAAATTCTTCGTTGATGTTCTTGGTATGAACAGCTTTAGTGTGAACTTGCCATGGACAACACCTGGTCCTCTAGGTATTATCATGGGTACTGGTTTTGGTCTTTGGTCATTTGTTCTTGCTTTGACTTTGATTGTTGTTGACGTACTTATTTACTACCCATTCTTGAAGGTCTATGACCAACAAATTTTGGAAGAAGAACGTTCAGGTAAATCATCTGATAGTTTGAAAGAAAAAGTTGCTGCTAACTTCAACACAGCAAAAGCAGACGCTATTCTTGAAAATGCTGGCGTTACTAAAGAAATTAAAGAACAAACAAACGTTCTCGTCCTTTGTGCAGGTGGCGGCACAAGTGGTCTTCTAGCGAATGCCTTGAACAAGGCTGCTAAAGAATACGGAGCTCCTGTAACAGCTGCGGCTGGTAGTTATGGTGCTCACCGTGAAATTTTACCTCAATATCAATTAGTTATCTTGGCGCCTCAAGTGGCATCTAACTATGAAGATATGAAATTAGAAACTGACAAACTCGGTATTAAGTTAGCTAAAACTGAGGGTGCACAATATATCGGATTGACCCGTGATGGTCAAGGTGCTTTGGACTTTGTAACACAACAAATCGAAGGCTAATGCTATACATGTAAGGGAATAGTGAGATTAACGGAGTAGCTTATCCGAGAATAATCTGCTCTTCCCTTTCTTTTTTTCATTAGAAAGAGGAATTGAAATGACTAAAACATTACCAAAAGACTTTATTTTCGGTGGAGCAACAGCAGCTTACCAGGCAGAAGGAGCAACTAAAACAGATGGTAAAGGCCCGGTTGCATGGGATAAATATTTAGAAGACAATTATTGGTACACAGCAGAACCTGCAAGTGATTTTTATAATCGTTATCCTGTCGACTTAAAGCTGGCTGAAGAATACGGTGTCAATGGAATCCGTATTTCGATTGCTTGGTCTCGTGTATTCCCTACTGGATATGGTGAGGTCAATCGCAAAGGAGTTGAGTACTATCATAATTTATTTGCAGAATGTCATAAGCGTGGTGTAGAACCATTCGTTACCTTGCATCATTTTGATACACCAGAAGCCTTGCATTCAAACGGTGATTTTTTAAATCGTGACAATATTGACCATTTTGTTGCCTATGCTGCCTTCTGTTTCGATGAGTTTCCGGAAGTGAACTACTGGACTACCTTCAATGAAATTGGACCTATCGGTGACGGGCAATACTTAGTTGGTAAGTTCCCTCCAGGTATCCAATATGATTTGTCAAAAGTTTTTCAATCTCATCATAATATGATGGTTTCCCATGCACGTGCAGTTAAGCTTTATAAAGATAAAGGTTACAAAGGAGAAATCGGTGTCGTTCATGCTCTACCAACCAAATACCCTTATGATCCAGCTAATCCAGATGACGTGCGAGCTGCAGAATTAGAAGATATTATTCACAACAAATTTATCTTGGATGCGACTTACCTTGGCCGTTATTCTGAGAAAACAATGGAAGGCGTTCAGCACATTTTAGCAGCAAATGGAGGGGAATTAGATCTTCGTGAAGAAGACTTTGCCATCCTCGAAGCGGCTAAAGATTTGAATGATTTCCTTGGAATTAACTACTACATGAGTGATTGGATGCAAGCTTTTGACGGTGAGACTGAAATCATTCATAACGGTAAAGGGGAAAAAGGAAGTTCAAAATACCAAATTAAAGGTGTTGGTAGAAGAGAAGCACCAGTGAATGTTCCGAAAACAGATTGGGATTGGATTATTTATCCTCAAGGTCTATATGATCAAATTATGCGGGTAAAAACAGACTATCCTAATTATAAAAAGATTTACATTACTGAAAATGGTCTTGGTTATAAGGATGAATTTGTAGACGGAACAGTTTATGATGATGGTCGTATTGACTACGTGAAAAAACATTTGGAAGTGATTTCTGATGCGATTTCAGATGGTGCTAACGTTAAAGGATACTTTATCTGGTCTCTGATGGATGTCTTCTCATGGTCAAATGGATATGAGAAACGTTACGGTCTCTTCTATGTTGATTTTGAGACACAAGAACGTTATCCTAAAAAATCAGCGCATTGGTACAAGAAAGTTGCTGAAACTCAAGTCATTGATTAGTCCTTACTATGAAAGTGTGTACCTATGTTTAAAACATTAAAAAGAGTGGCAGACGGTGTTTTAACTTCTGCCTATGAAAAAGTTTATATTGTTAATTTTGAAAAATGTCCCTATATTCCATACATAGATCAAGATGTTTTAAAATCTTTAGGGAAATGGTATGTCTCTACTGGAGGAGAATGGATTTGTCATTCAGATTTAGAATTAGATGAATTCAAAATATTGTTTAACAATCTCTTAGAAGATTCTTTAAAAGGGAATGTTAGATATGAAATGGACTATATGCCTTTTCAGCAATCATAGAGTATAATTGGGGAATCAACTAATGAAATTAAAAAATGACGAATTAACGGTTGAATTTAAACCAGAGGGAGCTACTATCAGTTCGATTAAAGATCGAGATGGTGTGGAATATCTTTGGCAAGGCAATCCAGAGTACTGGGGTGGTCAGGCACCAGTTCTCTTTCCTATCTGTGGTAGTCTAAGAAATGATGAAGCCACTTTTAAGGTTGGTGAAAAAACAATTTCTGGATCCATGCCTCGCCATGGGATTGTCAGAAAACGCACTTTTGATTTAGTAAAACATACCGAAAATGAGATACAGTTTCGTATTTTATCTGACGACGAGATGTTAAAGCAATACCCATTTCCATTTGAACTCCAACTAACCTACCGCTTGGATGGTAAGAAGTTGGAAACAGAATATGCAGTTCGATATTTAGGTGAGTTAGATGCGATGCCATTCTTTATTGGAGGCCATCCAGGATTTAATTGTCCATTATTAGAGGATGAAGCATTTGATGACTATTACCTAGAATTCGAATTGGAAGAAGATTGCACGATTCCAGAAAGTTTCCCAGATACGGGACTTCTTGATTTTTCCAAACGTCAACCAATGCTATCTAAAACAAGAATTTTAGACTTGAATTATGAACTGTTTCAACATGATGCGTTGACGTTTGATAACCTTAAATCTCGGAAGGTTACTTTGAAATCCAAAAACCATCAAAAAGGATTAAAAGTATCATTCGAAGATTTTCCTTTCTTAGTTGTTTGGACAACAACCAACAAAGGGCCATTTATTGCTCTGGAACCGTGGAGTGGCTTATCTACCTCTTTGACAGAAACGGACAACTTTATTGATAAAACCCATGTCACTTATGTTGAAAAAGGCGAAGTATCTCGCAAAGCATTTACAATTGAAATTTGTTAATGAATTTGGCAATTAGCTTAATAATATTTACTTTAATATTTTTACTTATATCATGAAATTATGATTTATTGATTTAAAATTTATCAATACACTTCAGTAATATTAAGGTAATATATCAGCTGTCATATTATGACAATTTCCAAGTTTTCTTCTAAAAGTATTCTATACTTTTCCTAGGAGAAAGCTATATGTACCAACGTATAAGGGACTTGAGAGAAGACAATGACTTCACTCAGAAATTTGTAGCTGAAAAACTATCGTTCTCTTCCACAAATTATGCAAAGATTGAGAGAGGTGAGGTAGTTCTTACAGCTGAAATACTTATAAAACTCTCTGCACTCTATAACGTTAGTACGGATTATATTCTTGGACTATCAGATTGTCCTCAAAGAATTAAACAAAAAATAAAATAGTCTCTCCTTGATTTGTTCATTGACAATTGAATAAACCGAGGTGGGACTTTCTTATTTGTCGAGCAATTTAGTGAGATACGCCGTGATAGGAGCGAAAATTATTAGCTATAAAATAGAGTGGTTCTCTATCTGCCATGACCACAAATAAGGATAATGATACTTCTGAACGTTCAGGCTGCCAACGTAAAAGGACAGCGGGTGAGATGCCCATGAATGATTTAACCAATCATACCCACGGAGGAAGTAATTTTTTGACAGGAGTGGAGATATGAAAACAGTAACATATAAAAACTTGATGAATATTGGTTTTCCGGAACATACGGCAAGAAATATCATTAAAGAAGCAAAAAGAATAGCAGTAAAAAAGTTTGAAGAAGCTCGCAAAGTTGACCATAATGCGGTACAATTAAGTAAATCGCCCTTTGACAATAGAAGACTTGGTATTGCTCCTAAAGATATTGTAGAAGAGTTAATCGGAATTTCACTCTCTGAAGAAAGTTTAGAAAGTGAGAATTAAAGATGACTACAAAAAATCAAAAAAAATACAAAGGTGTTTATTGTGATAAGAATGGTAAAATATTTTATCAAGCTGATCTTGGTGTTGACCCTGTAACAGGTAAACGAGTTCAAAAGAAAGCTAGAAAAAATCAGTATGGTAAGCCATTTAGTACAATGAAAGAAGCGTATGATGAACTGGTCCGAATTAGGTATGAGTTTAATAATAATCTTAGTATTGAAAATTACAATATAACATTTGAAAGTTACATGAATAGCATTTATCTAAGAGCCTATAAGCAAAAGGTTCAAGCTGTAACTTATAAAACTGCTTTGCCACATCACAAGTTATTTATTCAGTATTTTGGCTCCAAACCTTTAAAAGGGATAACAGCTAGAGATTGTGAATCTTTTAGATTACATATCATTGAACATTACTCTGAAAACTACGCGAAGAATTTATGGTCACGATTTAAGGCATGCATGGGTTATGCTGAGAGATTAGGATATATTTCAACTATGCCTTGTAAGGCGTTAGATAATCCTAGAGGCAAGCACCCTGATACACCATTTTGGACTTATATTGAGTTTCAGAGCTTTATTAAATCATTTGATTTACAAGATTATGAAGAATTACAGAGGTTTACAACTATTTGGTTATATTATATGACAGGTGTTCGTGTGAGTGAAGGTTTATCGTTATGGTGGGAAGATGTCGATTTCGAACACAAATTCTTGAAGGTTCATACAACCTTGGAAAAGGATGAAAATGGAAATTGGTATCGCAAAGACCAAACCAAAACACCAGCAGGAGAGCGCCTAGTTGAATTAGATGATGTGACAATATCAGTATTGGAAAACTGGCGAAAAAATCAAGTTTCCAATCAAGATACAGATTACATCATTTCACGATTTGGTGAACCGTTTTGTAAATCAACAATCTGTCGAATTATCAAGAGAAAAGCTCAAGAAGTTGGAGTACCGGTGATAACAGGAAAAGGTTTGAGACATAGCCATGCTTCCTATCTTATAAATGTTTTGCAGAAGGACATTTTATATGTAGCAAGACGAATGGGACATGCTGATAAATCTACAACTTTGAATACATATAGTCACTGGTTTAACGCATTAGATAAAACAGTATCAGAAGAAATCACTCAAAATGTAATTAGTGCAGGACTAGATTCCATTTTATGCCAAAATTCCTGCCAAACTCTGAGTAAAGGCTAAAAAGCCTATTATATCGCCAACAGAGTAACTTGTGTTATTGTTACTCTTAAATAATAGAGTATCGCAATTTGATTGCGGAATCCTAGCATAGCAAGGTTTGACGTATTTTCAAAGCGATTAAAAATAGGGCGAATGAAATCATTCCCCACTAAAACCCCACCAAGATTTTTTCTTGGTGGGGTTTGTTTTTTAGATTTATTTTAAGTAATGCTAATTCGATTAAAATTATTAGTAATAAATAGTATCATTTAAATTTAAACAATCTAAAAATATACTTAATTTAAAAGTATTATTGTTAAAGATTTGACATCGATCAAACTTGTTAGAAAATAGAAATAGAATTTTAGAAAACAAAAATCAATAAAAAATTAACGTCCAATCAATTAATTTTATTGTAGAAATAATCGCTTTGCATCAAAAGATGTAAAGTGAGTTCATAAGAAATAGAGTTTTTGGAAAAATATTTATTTAATTTAATAAAATAAATAAAATATTTTCTATGTGTTTTGTTGCTAGTATTATATATTAATTAATTGATAAAGAGATTGTAGATAGGATAGTCAGTAAAACGTTGCTAGCTGCTTGCTCAGCAAATTCGACCAGCAATTCGACTGCAAGCTCAGCGAATACTGATAGTACTGTACTTCGCATCGCGGATCAAGGAATTTTCTCAGCTGGCGGGACTGTGACAACTTCTGAAGGAACTTTTGACCCAGCTAATCAATGGGAGGAAACCGGTGCCGGTCAGACTTCTCACGTTGACCATGCCAACGTTCTCTATCAAGTTCCAGGGGATGAAACAGAGGCACCAATGATTTTCCTACATGGGTATGGTCAATCTCGTATGGGTTGGCAAACAACTCCAGACGGTCGTGATGGTTGGTCAGATTATTTCTTAAAAGAAGGACATAGTGTTTATCTCGTTGACCAACCACGTCGTGGTGAAGCTGGACAAACATCTGTTGCCGGAAATATCTCCACAAAAACGCTTGATCAACGTTGGTACACCCAATTCCGTATTGGTCGTTGGGAAAATGGTCAATCTGAAGTGTACGATAATTCACAATTCCCAAATGATGAGGAATCTTTGAATCAATTCTTCCGCCAAATGACCCCAGCCAGATACAGGTATGCAGTCAGACATGGGAGCGGATTATGATAATGAAGTGGTTTCTCGTGCTTTGGCAGAAACCATTGATGAAGTCTATAAAAGAACAGGTAAAAAAGCAATTGTAGTAACTCACTCACAAGGTGGGGCAGCTGGGTGGACAGCCGCTCGCTATACAGATAATATTGGTGCTATTGTAGCCATTGAACCAGGCGGAGCACCAAGCACAGATAGTGAAGAATATAAGGCTATTGTCGAGAAAAATATCCCAGTAACTTTCTATTATGGTGACTACATTGATAATGGTGATGCTGATATTCAAGCAACTGGTATGTGGCAAGCAATGCGTCAAACAGCCTATGACTTTGCGGATGCTATTGAAAAAGAGGGTGGCAATGCAAGTGTCGTTGACTTGCCAAAAGAAGGTATTGAAGGAAATACTCACTTCATGTTCCAAGATAAGAATAGCGATGAGATTGCAGCGCACATTGAAGATTGGTTGAAAGAAAACGTAGAGTAATCGATGATCGGTGAAGTGATTGGTGCTATCGCTTCACCCTTTTTATAGAAAAGGGGAGAAGATATAGCAATGAATAAGGAAGAGTATCTGCATTTGTAGATGCCGTATTGGCTATTATCTTGACGATTTTGGTCTTGGAGTTGGAACGCCCGGACTCATTAACTGTAGAAGGATTTTGGGCATTACGGAACAACTTTTTTGCTTCATTAGCACAAGTTGTCTATAGCCTGGTTGTCTAATTCATTACCGTTTCAAACAGAGGACTTTATCGTTCGCTTTATCAAGATGATCCAAACAATCTTCTCTTAAAACAACGAATTGAAGATATGAAGAAATGGATATTCTTTGATACGATTGGGAAAGTCGTCGGTCTTGTCTAGTCAGCTACTATTTTTCCGCCAGCCATGCTTCTTTCCGTTCTTTTGACTCTGGTAGTTCTTGTGATTCCAAGGCAATTGAAGGAGGATTAGGTTTTGTATAGATAGCAGTATTAAAAAAATGAATACTGCTATTTTTCTTTGCTATTGTACAGGTAAATGAAATAGGATTATAATGAATTCAGAAAGTGAGATGGATCTTATGAAACATGTTAATTTAAATAATGGAGTGAAGATGCCAATTCTTGGATTTGGTGTTTTCCAAATTCCTGCTAGTGAAACCAAGCAGGCTGTACTTGATGCTATTAAGGTTGGCTATCGTCATTTTGATACGGCTCAGTCTTATGCCAATGAAAAAGAAGTTGGTGAAGCTATCGCAGAATCAGGTTTGCCCAGGGAAGAATTTTTCATTACTAGCAAAGTCTGGCTAGAGCATTACGGTTATGAGAAAACGAGAAAAGCTGTTCTACATTCATTGGAGGTCATGGGCGTAGATTATCTAGACTTGATGCTCCTCCATCAGCCATTTTCAGATTATTATGGCTCTTATCGTGCCTTGGAGGACTTGTATAAGGAAGGAACACTGCGTGCTATCGGTGTTAGTAATTTCTACCCAGACCGTCTGAGTGACTTAGTAGCCTTCAATGAAATCACACCACAGGTCAATCAAGTTGAAACCCATCCGTTTAATCAACAGATTTTCGCACAAGAGAATATGATCAAAAACAATGTTCAGATGGAGTCATGGGCTACTTTTGCAGAAGGTAGAAATGGCATCTTTTCTCATCCGACACTAGTGGCGATTGCGGAAAAATATGGTAAGTCCACAGCTCAAATTATGGTTCGTTGGCAGGTGGAGCGTGGTATCGTCTGCTTGACAAAATCAGTAAAACCAGAGCGTATGGCTGAGAATATTGATGTTTTTGATTTTAACTTAACGGATGAAGATATGACAGCCATTGCAGAACTTGATACAAAAGAAAGTCTGTTTTTCAATCACCAAGATGCTTCAACAGTTGACATGTTCTTGCATTTGATTGAACAGAGAAAAAATGGAGAAAACTAAATGGAGAAAAGGGAAGGAAGATGCTTTTTTCCAACCTTTTCACTTTGCATCATTTCAGATATGAAAGGAATAGAAAAATGACCATAAAACAAACTGCTGGGCGTGATATTCTAGGTGACTTTGCACCAGAATTTGCCCATTTCAACGATGATATTCTGTTTGGAGAAAACTGGAACAATCCAGCTATTGATTTAAAGACACGTTGCCTCATTACTGTTACGGCCTTGATGGCTCAGGGGATAACAGATGCTTCGCTCAAACATCATCTTCAAAATGCCAAAAATAATGGTGTTACAAAAGAAGAGGTTGTGGCTGTTATCACCCACGTCGCATTTTATGCGGGCTGGCCAAAGGCTTGGGCAGTCTTTCGTCTGGCAAAAGGTATTTGGACAGAAGAGGAGAAATAAAATATGTCAGATAAAGTAAGCTTTGATGAAGAAAATATTTTTGGACAAGGGCAAGCAAACGTAACTTATGCACAGTATTTTGATGGGCAGTCTTTCCTCAATCCGCTTGTTGATGAACAGTCACCACTCTTTCTGGCCAATGTTACCTTTGAGCCAGGCTGTCACAATCATTGGCATATTCACCGAGCAGATAAGGGTGGTGGGCAAATCTTGATTTGTACTGCCGGCCAAGGTTGGTATCAGGAAGAGGGAAAGGAAGCAGTCAGTCTTGAACCTGGAAAGGTTGTTGTTATTCCAGCAAATGTCAAACATTGGCACGGCGCCAAAGGTGATTCTTGGTTTTCACATATTGCGGTTGAAGTACCAGGTGAGAATACCAAAACGGAGTGGTTGGAGCCTGTGTCAGAAGAGGATTACTTAGCACTAAGTTAATAACTTTATATTCTCAGAGTCAGTTAGACAAGGGTCAACTGACTTTTTTGATGACTTAATTTGAAATTTGACTATTCATTTTTGAATACTAGCATAGAATTTTGGTATTTTCCAAATCGTAATATTAGGAATATACTTATACCATCAAAAAGAAAGAGAGAACAAATATGACTCAATTATTTAAAAACAAAGTTGCCTTGGTTACAGGAGGTGGATCAGGAATCGGTCGTGCGATTGCTGAAAGCTACGCTAAAGAAGGAGCTAAAGTGATTATCGCTGGACGTCGTGAAGAAGTTCTGAGAGAAGTTTCTGAGGCCAATGAAACAATTAGTTATGTAGTAGCAGATATTACGAATTCAGCAGATGTGACAAAAATCGCTGAAGTGATTCAATCAGACTTTAATGGTCAGTTGGATATTTTAGTTAATAATGCTGGTTGGGCACCTGTTACACCACTTAAAGAATTGACAATTGCAGATTACGATCGTGCCTTTGCTCTTGATGTGCGTGCTTTATTGGATGTCACTATTCAAACCTTGCCATTTATTCTTCAATCAAAAGGGAATATCATTAACCTATCAACGGTTGGCGCTCAGCACCGTGGTCCAAATATGTCTATGTATCTTGGTGCTAAGGCAGCTGTCGAAAACTTTACACGGGTCTGGGCCATGGAGTTGGCAAATGATGGTGTCCGCGTCAATGCTATTGCACCAGGTGCCATTAGCACAGATATTTGGAATTTAACCGATTTATCAGATGAAGAAGCCAAGGCACATGAGCAAGCTATTTCTCAATTGATCCCTATGCACCGATTTGGACGTCCCGAAGAAGTTGCAAGTCTGGCAGTCTTTCTAGGTTCTGAACAAGCCTCATTTGTGACAGGTGCTATTTACGGTGTTGATGGTGGACAGGGGGCAAGTTAAAATGGAAAAAACGATGAAGAATAAGAATTTACTTATAGGATTAGTTACACTAGTATCAATTATCACATTAGCTGCCTGTGGTCAACAATCTTCACAAACATCAGAAACACCTGCTCAGACGACCGTAGCTTCTGTTGCTGATGAAGATAAACCATCCATTGTTAGCAATGTCCAATCGGTGGCCGGTGTACCACTTTTGACATTAAATAATGGTACGGAGGTGCCTCAGTTAGGACTGGGAACACAAATTCAATCTCTTGAACAGGATTCGAGTGCTACTGGTCGGAAATTATTGAACGATACGACAAGAGAGTCTGTTGTAGCAGCTTTGCAATCAGGTTATCGCCATTTAGATACTGCCCATGGCTACTACAATGAAGAAGGCGTGGGGCAGGCTATTAAAGAATCTGGGGTGCCTCGTGAGGAAATATGGTTGACCAGCAAGCTGTGGCCAAGTGAGTATGAAAATGCTTCGCAGGCAATTGATGAAATGCTAGACCGACTGCAAGTTGACTACATCGATATGGTCTATCTCCACCATCCAACAGGAGATTATCTGTCAGCTTATAGAGCACTTGAAAATGCAGTAAGAGAAGGTAAAGTGCGGACTATTGGTATTAGTAATTTTGATAATGAACCAGAAATTTTTGAAGATATTATGGAGAATGCGGAAATTCAACCTCAAGCACTCCAAATTGAAATGCATCCCTTTGCACAACGATTGGAAACACGCACATTGGCTGAAGAAAATGATATTCAGGTGGAAGCTTGGTATCCACTTGGACATGCAGACCCTGAATTATTAGAAAATGAAGTACTGGTAGAAATTGCTGAAAATCATAATAAGACTGTTCCGCAGACTATCCTTCGTTGGTTTATGCAAGAAGGTATCGCGACCGTCCCAGGCTCTACCAACCCAGAACATATTGCTGAAAACATTGATATCTTTGATTTTGAATTGTCAGATGACGAGATAGAGCAGATACGTGATTTAGACAAAGGTGAGGCAGGTCGTTATTTTAATCTTGATTATGATATCATGGGTGGATTCTTTGGTAATTTGGATGAATAAACTAAGACCAATAGTTACTTACTAATGTAGTTTACATGAGGAAATGGATATGAAACATAAAAAACTAGTAGTTGTCCTTTGTCTATTATTCCTTATTATAGTGGGAGCTAGTTGGATTTATTTACAAGCGAGACAAGATATAGTGCAGACAACGACTAATAATTCAAGTAATCGAATGCAAGAAACGCAAGATGTTCCTCCGTCCTATTTGGAGGAGGTAGAAAATGGTGGAACAATTGAAGAGGTTACTTATAATAGCAAAGATTATGCAGATGCTAACCAAGATATTGAAAAAGTAGCCTATGTTTATCTTCCTCCAGGGTATGATGTGGACGATGAATCAGCTTCCTACAATATTCTGTATCTGATGCATGGTTGGAGGATGACTGCTGGAGATTTTTTCAAATATTCTGATTTGAAAAATATTTTAGACCATATGATTGAAAATGGTGATATAGAGCCTTTGATTGTGGTGACACCGACCTTTGATGCAGAAAATGCCCCTCAAGATTTCAGTCGTTCGGAAGCAGAAATTCGGAATTTCTATCATGATTTTCGGAATGATTTAGCCCCTTATATTGAAGAGCGTTACCATACCTATGCAAGGAGTGGTGATTTATCTGACTTACAAGCTAGTCGTAATCATCGAGCTTTTGCAGGGTTTTCGGGAGGCTCTGTGACGACCTGGTCACAATTCCTGCACAATTTAGACTTAATAAAATACTTTGGACCAATGAGTGGTGATAGTTGGGAAGTTGAGGTTTATGGTGGACGAGATAATAGTCAAGCTACGGTCGATTTATTTGAACAAGTAGTGACAGAAGGCGGCTACGATATATCTGATTATCAGATTTACGCAGCAACTGGTACAGAAGACTTCGCTCAGGATTTAATTGTGACACAGGTGGAAGAAATGTGGACACGACAGCCATTTTCTCAAGATAATCTGACACTTCATATTAGTACAGGTTCTAGTCATGACCTTCTTGCTGTCCAAGAATATCTGTACAATATGCTCCCAACGTTTTTTGACAAAACGAACTAAAAAAGCTGACTCAGATGAATAGTCTATCAGTATTTGTAAAATCAATACTGCAATAAACAATAAGTATTGTACTATTCACTCTTTTAAAAATAAAATAGATTCATAAATAAGAAAGAGGAAAAAACATATGACACAACAAATCACATTAAACGATGGAAACAAGATTCCTGCAATTGGCTTTGGAGTATTCCAAATTCCAGCGGATGGTTCAACTTATACAGCAGTGAAAGAAGCTTTGGAAGTTGGCTACCGTCATATCGATACGGCTCAAGCCTATTTCAATGAGAAAGAAGTTGGGCAGGCTATCAAGGATTCAGGTATTCCACGTGAAGAAATCTTTGTAACCAGTAAACTCTGGATTCAGGATTTTGCCTATGAGACTGCTAAGTCAACGATTGATGCGACTCTAGAGAAAATGGGACTTGACTATCTTGACCTCTATCTACTTCATCAACCTTACGGGGAAGTGGAGCAGGCTTGGAAAGCTCTTGAAGAAGCCAAAGCAGCTGGTAAAATCAAATCCATCGGTGTTTCAAACTTCACACCGAACTTTTGGAAACAATTTATTCCAAATTTTGCGACTATCCCAGCTGTCAACCAAGTTGAGTTCAACCCATACTTCCAACAAAAAGAATTACGGAACCTGCTTGCGAAAGATCAAGTAACTATTGAAGCGTGGGCACCACTTGGTCAAGGTAATAAAGATTTATTTGAAGAGCCAGCTATCACGAGCCTTGCAAGTAAGTATGGCAAAGATGTAGGTCAAATCATTTTACGCTTTGCAAACCAAGAGGGCATCGTTGTCTTGCCAAAGTCAACCAAAAAAATCCGTATGAATTCTAATAAAGATATTTTTGATTTTGAATTTACCGATGAGGAATTGGTTGCTCTTCGCGCACTCGATAAGGGGAAAGGATCTCATGATCCAGATGCACCAGGTGTAGGAGAATATCTATTAACGGCTTATGATATTCGTGCCCATGATTAAAGACTGCTGAGGTAGTGTGATGACAAAAGTGTTAATTTTAGGAGCCGCCGGTCAAATCGCAAGTATGGTTACAAATTATTTACTTGACCAGACTGACTTTGATTTAGTGCTATATGCTAGGAAGGCTCATGAACGACTTGCAAATTTATCATCTGAACGAGTTCAACTCATAGATGGTAAGTTTGATGATAAAGAACAATTATTGAAAGCTTTAGAGGGAGTAGATGCGGTTTATCTTAATTACGTTTCAGGCCCTGAGGTATTACAAACTGCACTAGATTCTATTATAGAGTCTGGTGTAAAACGACTGATTGCTGTAAGTGTACCGGATATTTACCAGGAGATTACTGGTCCTTTTCAAAAATGGTATCGGCAAAATACAGGAATTATGTGGACTTCTCCAGTACGTGACTTTGCTGACATGATTGAAGCAAGTGACTTGGACTATGTCCTGCTCCGCATCACTTGGCTTTATAATAAGGGGTTGGTTCCTATAGAAATAACTCGAAAAGGTGAGCCCTTTACTTCCGCTCAGGTATCAAGACAATCGGTAGCACAATTTGTGGTTGACTTACTCACTGGTAAAGAAAATTATCATCGCGAAAGTTTGGGATTAGGTGAAGCAGGAACTGCTTTTACCAAACCTAGCTTTTACTAAGCAACGACTCCATTAAAGAAAGAGAGAAATGAATGATGCAAATACAAAATGTTGTTTTTATGAACAAGGAATTAAATCTCCGCCTTGCAGGCCTCCTTCGCTTACCTGCAAACTTCGATTTGAATAAAAATTATCCGGCAATTGTTGTAACGGGTCCAATGCTTTCTGTAAAAGAGCAAGCTCAAGCCGTTTATGCAGATGCTCTTACAGAAGCGGGTTACGTTACCTTGGTATTTGATGGGGCCTACTTCGGTGAAAGTCAAGGTTTTCCACGCCAGCAAGAACTTCCTGATGTTAAACAATCAGATATCGAAGGGGCTATTGACTTCCTTGAAAGCCTTCCTTACGTCGATAATAACCGTATCGGTGGTTTAGGTATGTGTGGTTCAGGTTCTTATATGTCAGTAGCCGGTGTAAAAGATAGCCGTTTGAAAGCTATTACCGCCGTAGTACCAGCGATTTCTGATATCTCAACCTCACCAATGACAAATTTCTTCATGCCGGAAGAAGAAGTCAAAGCAGCCAAAGATGCATATGAAAATGGAACAGGTAGTTTGGTTACACTTAATTTCCAACCTCGTGCTTTTGAAGAAGGTGCACAGTACTATTATTCAGCTCGTGGAAATCGTGCTCGTTGGAGCAATCAAGTTGTAGCTTGGAGTCAATTAGAGCTGATCAATTACAATGTGACCAATATCATGAAAGATATGACTAAACCATATTTGGTTGTCACCGCTGAAAATGCATGGAGCCAGCCTGCTTCTCGTGAAATCTTTGATGCCGCTAAAAGTGAGGTAAAAGAATGGGTTGTGGTACCAGAAGCTAGTCACTTCGATATGTATGACCTTCATCCATTTGTAGACGTAGCGTTCGATGCTATCTTGCCATTCTTTGAAAAAAATCTATAATGCAAATGGCTCTGAGGATGAACTTCTACTTGGATTTGTTGGAAAATCATTCTAAGAAAAAAGACATGATACTCTGCGATTGTTTACTTTGTAGAACAGTGCAGAGTATTTTTTATAAGAGGAGAATAAGATTATGACAATTTTATTTATCAATGGCAGTCCAAATAAAAATGGGAAGACCGTCACTCTAGCACAAAAATTGCTTAAAAACCAAGAGTACGAAATCCTTCATTTGGTAGATTATAAATTATACGCCTACGGTCAGGATTTTTCTGATGATCAGTTTAATGAAGTCATCCAGAAAGTCTTTACTGCGGATACTCTGGTCATTGGCTCCCCAGTTTATTGGCACAGTATCAATGGCTTGATCCGCAACTTTTTGGATCGTCAATATGATGTGGTGGAAGATGAGCTGGTTGGCAAGAAACTATATTTTATTTTTCAAGGCTCTGCGCCAACACAAGAAGTGCTAGAAATGGGGGAATATACCATGCGTCGTTATGCTGGGCTGTATGGATTAGATTATCTAGGAATGGTGAATCAATAAGAAGATAGTCCTCTTTGGTTCAACATTAGCAATTTATGGTATAATAGACGGGTTATTTTATGACACAAAAATAATGAACTTCATGATATGAGGAGTAAACAGAAAGGATTGTAATACAAATGTTAATGTCAAAAGAGCGATTAATTGCTTTTACAGATGCCGTCTTGGCAATTATTATGACGATTTTAGTTTTGGAATTAGAACGGCCGGATCAGATTAGCTGGCAGGCTCTATGGGATTTGCGGACCAATTTTTTCGCCTACACCATTTCTTTCTTCTGGTTGGGAACCATGTGGGTTAATCTGCATCGAAGTTGGGATGTGGTCAATAAAATCAATACCAATTTGGTTTGGAGTTCGATTGTTCTACTTTTTTTCTCCTCCTTTTTCCCTTATACAACAGCCCTTGTTTCTGCTGATTTTAATAACCCAGTAGCCCAGACCTTGTACGGTTTGATAGTGCTACTTGTAACAGCCTGCAATGTCTGGATGTATCGTGAGTTGCAACATTTAAATCCAGAGACTGTAAAGTCAGGGCATTTTAATATTCTAGATAGAGCTGGAATAGTTGATATTGTGATAAAACTAGTAGGTCTGGTCTTGACCTTAACAGTATTCCCATCAGCAATGATGTGGGCCGTTCTTTTTACAGCAGTCGTTATTGTCATACCAAGAGCGATTCGTCAGTAATATTCATAAAATAAAGAAAAGTATGGTTTTCAATCGAACCATACTTTTTTGTATTATCAAGTGAGTTGCAGTAGTACACTTTTATTCTTTTTCAAAGTTGTGATGTAAAAGGTTTTTGTGGCTTCCTTATCTACGATTGGGACATGCACACGTTGGGTTGGATTGTCTGAGGCGGCCTGAGTGATATTGGTCGAAAAGCTTGGCAAAGCAGAAGCAGAAATCAGTTCGTCAAAGGCTTCCCAATCTGTCTGGACAATAAATTTGGTTTGTGTTAGCTGATCCACAAGTGGTTGCCAAATCCCCAAATCGGACCGCAAGAGCATGGTTAGGTTTGCCAAATCTTCCAATGTAATTTCCTCACGCATGGCATAGGGATGGGCAGGTGGGACGGAAATATAAAGTTGTTCTTTGAAGAATCCAGTTGTTAGCACATCGTCATGCTCAATTGGAAAGTCTGTCACGATAAACTGGAATTTCTGACTAAGTAGGGCTTCTAGTAGGGAGTCATTATCATGTAACTCGACATGGACTTCTTGTTCTAAATCCTGCTCTGCCAAACGATTCCTCACTTCCCATTCTACACCAGGAGCTGAGATGCCGCCAAATAAAGTCGTGGCTTGGAGAGAAAAACGTTGGATATTTTTCAAAAATTGCTGCTCATGGTTGAGCAAAGCTTCTGCTTGTTGAACTGTATATTTACCAGTTTCCGTTAAGGAAAGTTTGTTTTTGCTTCGTTGGAAAAGCTGGACACCTAAGTCGTCTTCTAACTGACGCATATTACGGGTCAAAGACGGCTGTGAAATCAACAAAACCTCAGCTGCGCGTGATAGTGTCCCTTCTTTAGCGACCGTAATCAATTGTTCTAGGTGCTGTAAATTGATCATATCTTCTCCTTTGTGACTATTCACTTTATAAATAGCAGTCTAACTAATTGCTATTGTACTATTTTTTAAAGCACTTGTAAAATAGAGACATCAAGTGGAGGTGGCTGTATGAATAAGATTAGATTAAATAATGGAATAGAAATGCCACAGGTTGGGATGGGGCTGTTTCAGCTGAAAGGTGATGAGACTCAAACCTACATCAAACAGGCGATTGAGGCTGGGTATCGCTTATTTGATACGGCTAGTATCTATGGTAATGAAGCAGATTTAGGGCAGGCCATTAAGGATTCAGGAATTGCTCGAGAGAATTTTTTTATTTCCAGCAAGGTCTGGATTCATTCTGATGGCTATGAGGCAACGATGAAGGAGTTTGAAACAAGCCTAAATCGCTTGGGAACAGATTACATTGACCTGTATTTGATTCATCAACCGATGGGGGATGTTTATGGATCTTGGCGTGCCTTAGAGGAGCTTTATGCTCAAGGGAAAATTAAGGCTATTGGCGTATCGAATTTCTCAGAAGATCGCTTGCTTGATTTTATTTTAAATACAAAAATTGTCCCAGCAGTAAATCAAATCGAGCTTCATCCTTTCTTTCATCAATCATCCTTAAGGAAACTGATGAAGGATTACGGGATTCAGGTTCAGGCTTGGGGCCCGCTTTGTGAAGGGATGAAAAATATCTTTCAGCATCCAGTATTAGATAATATCGCGAAAAAACATCAGAAATCCATTGCTCAAATCGCTTTAAAGTGGAGTGTGCAGATGGGCAATAGCGTCATCCCCAAATCAACAAATCCCGTACATTTGGAAGAAAATGTAGCCCTTTGGGATTTTGAATTGGACCAAGAAGACTTAGACCAAATCAAACAACTAGACATTGGTTACAGTGAGATTATTGACCATAAAAATTTAGCCGTTGTAAAAGGGTTGAACCTGTGTTTAGGGAGTAAGAAGACTCCTGTCTAAAGGAGGAATTATGGTATTTACAAAAGATACAAAAATCAGAGAAATTACTCAACATCCTAGTTTTAGAGGATTTGGACACTTATTATTCCCTCTTCAGCTGGCCTTTCATCCTGAGGAGACTGTCCAAGATGTGATTGATTCAAACCATTATATATGGTACTCAAACCTGAAAACCGAGACCAGTTTAGAGGTTTTGAATAACTTACTCGAGCGTGCTCAGAAAAATGAGCAAGTCTTTTTCCACATTTATGATGAGGACGAGATGGTGAAGGATCCAAGTAAGAGAGAGACAGGGCTATTTTTCTTCAAAGGAAATGAGAATGAGAAATTTGCCCTTATCAATGCAGGCGGCGGTTTTCATTATGTTGCGGCCTTGCATGATAGCTTTCCCCAAGCTTTAGCTCTAAGTCAAAGAGGTTACAATGCCTTTGCTCTAATCTATCGCCCCAATAAGGCCTATGAAGATCTAGCACAGGCCCTAGATTATCTTTATAGTCACTCCAGCGAATTGAAGATAGCCCCTGATCAGTATTCACTTTGGGGTGGTTCTGCTGGAGCTAGGATGGCTATTCGCTTAGGTAACAAACGCGAATTAGAACGTTTAACAAGGACGGCCATTGGTTCTGCCAGCATGGTTGTTAGTCAATATACTGGCTACTCATCTGTTTCTAGAGATGATGCACCGACCTATGCTAATTGTGGCACTAACGATTGGATTGCTAACTGGCAGGTGATGGAAAATCGACTGAAGAACTTGAAAAAGCTTGGGATTGACAGCCGGTTTCAAGTCTATAAAGGTTTGAGGCATGGCTTTGGTATTGGAAGAGAAACGGTAGCAGAGGGGTGGATTGATGACGCCATTTCCTTCTGGGAAAAACAAGTTAAACAATAGAAAATGGAGAAAAAATATGAGATTAACAATTATTGGTGCAGCAGGACAAATTCCGGGATTTCTTATCCCACGGGTATTAGAAGAAACCGATTTTAAATTGACACTGGCGGGACGAAAGGTCAGTCAACGTTTGTCTTATCAGGATGACCTCATTCGCTATGTGGATGGGGATATGTCCCGTCTTGATAATGTCCGACAGGCTTTAGAGGATGCAGATGTTGTCTTTGTCAATGAAGCATCTCCAGCCTTGTTAGAGCCAACCATTGCCGTCATGAAGGAAAAGGGGATCAGTCGCCTCATTGTAGCAGGGGTTCTCGGTGTGTATGATGAGGTCGTCGGAGACTTTGGTCGATGGAATGAAGCCATGATTGGTGCTTATTCTCCAACAAATAATCGGGTCATCGGTGCTAAGTTAGTGGATGAGTCAGGTTTGGATTATACCTACCTTCGTATGACTTGGCTCTATAATCAGGAAGGCAATCGCTCCTACAAGTTGATTCCGCAAGGAGAACCCTATAAAGGTGCTCAAGTCACCCGCCAAGCAGTTGCCCAATATGTTATGGACTTATTGCAAGATCCAAGTCGTGACTTGGGTGTGAGCGTTGGAATCGTGGAGCCAGGAAGTGAAGCTCTAGCGAAACCGGTTTTTTACTAAGAAAGTGTGAATCTATGAAAAAAGAATCATTTGGGATCATCTTACCCATTACCCTATTAGCTTATTTTTTGATCTTAATGGATAATTCCATTATTTTTACCAGTTCTGTTCAGATTGGGGAGAGTTTAAACCTAACAGATACCAGTCTAGCTTGGGTATCGAATGCCTATACGCTTACCTTCGGTGGCTTTTTGCTCCTATCTGGTCGCTTGTCTGATTTGTTGGGTCGTAAGAGAATTTTTCAAATTGGTCTAGCTATATTTGGACTGAGTTCCTTGGTGATTGGCCTTGCCCAAAATGCATCTATGATGATTTTGGCACGTGCTATTCAAGGAATTGGAAGTTCTATTATCGCGCCAACAACCCTTGCCTTAATGATGGATACTTATACAGGTGAGATGCGAACAAAAGCTATTTCCTACTATAGTGCGACGGCTGGATTTGGATCAAGTGTTGGTCTCTTGATTGGTGGTTGCCTAACCAGTTTTGTATCCTGGCGAGCAGGCTTTCTAATCAATGTCCCTTTGACCTTGCTCTTGATGTATCTGACTCATCGCCATGTAGTTGCTAAGGCTGGACACCAAGAGAAAATTGATTACTTGGGGAGTTTATTGTCAGTTGCAGGTTTAGCGAGTCTGATCTATGGTTTAGACGGTGAGATTTACACCCTTGCCTTTGTTATCGCTGGTTTTCTTATTTTGCTTGCCTTTTATTTCTATGAAAAAGGGCAAACGCATCCTCTTATGCCGCTAGCTCTGTTTAAAAACAAGGTCCGTTTTGGTGCCTATCTTGTCAGAGCTCTATTCATGATGACTATGTTGCCCTATTGGTTCCTATTGCCACAGGTATTACAGGCTGAGTACGGTTTTTCTGCCTTGGGGTCTGGTTTTGCCTTTCTGCCCTTGACAATCACAACCTTCCTTACTGCTCTTCAGCTCCCCAAACTGACTAAGCGATTTGGTAATAATCGTATTTTACTCATTGGAGAGATCGCTTTGTCACTTGGTCTTTTATGGGCTAGCCTATCACCATTAGAGTTGGGTTATGTGCAAGCTGTTGCCTTGCCAATGCTGGTGATTGGTATTGGTCAAGCAATGGTCGTTGCACCTGTGACGGCAGCAGGTATCTATCAAGCTCCTGAGGTCTTGGCAGGTTCGGCTAGTGGCTTGACAAATGCCATGCACCAAATTGGTGGACCAATTGGCTTATCTGTTATTATGGCTATGACATCGAATTTCAATGTCAGTCTTGGTTGGATGGCAGGTTTTAGCCTAGTCGCTTTTCTTTTTGTCCTTATCTTTATTTATCAATTTGGAAAAAATCCCTAGGAGGTGTCTATGAGGAAAAGCTTTATTGGCAAGTGTCCTTGTGTTAGCCGCTTGCTCTGTTCAAAACGAAAGCCAAACAAACAGCAGTTCATCATCTTCGGCATCTATTCTTCCAAGCGGGAAAATGGACCAAAGTCAGATTGTGGCACCGCAAGTTGGTCTCTCAGATGAAGAGTGGAATAACAGTCGCGGAACAGTTTCAGATGGAAAAGATACCAATTCTGACCAAGAGCCAACTCGAATTTTGTCAGATGAGGCCGATAGTCTGATTGTCTATTTTTCACGGTCAGGCTCTACTGAGTTACTGGCTAGCAAGATTCAGACACTTTCTGGTGCAGATGTGATTGAATTGGTTGCCAAAGAAACGTATAGTTCTGATTATGGTGAAACGGTACAACGGGCCAATCAGGAACGAAATGTCGAAAACACTCCTGAATTGGACGTAGAGATGCCAGATTTATCTCAATATCAATCCATCTATATCGGATATCCCATTTGGGGCATGACCATGGCAGAGCCCGTTGCAACCTTTATCGAAACCTACGCCAAAGAACTTGATGGAAAAACGATTATTCCATTTTCGACAAATGGAGGCTATGGACTAGGATCAAGTATCGATTATATCGAAACTATTTTGGCTGAAAACCAGGTTAACGCTCGTATTGAGCCTGCCTTTGCAGTCGAAGGAAATAAGGTCGATCAGGCTGATTCAGACTTGATGATGTGGTATAACAATTTAAACAAATAGAAAGAGGAAAATGTTATGAAAAGACGACAGATGATTTTTGGAATTGGTGTGGTAGCAATACTTGTTGCCCTATTTACATGGAACTTCTCAAGAGGCCGACAATCAACATCGACAAGTCAGAGGCAATCAACGACAAGTTCTCAAACGACAACAGCGTCAACTAGCCTACAAACCGATAGAGACTTATCAGGTGATAATGATGTCCTGGTTGTTTATTTCTCAAGAACGGAAGGTGTTTGGGATGGACCACTGGAAATCGGTCATACCAAAGTCATTGCGGATTACATTACCAATGCAACTAATGCAGACCAGTACGAAATTATCCCAGCAGTTGCTTATCCTGAGGAGTACGAGGCAACCGCTAATCAGGCGCGTGAAGAACAAGAGGAAGATGCTCGACCAGCTATTGCCAATGAATTACCAGATATTTCAGGTTACGAAACCATCTTTATCGGATCTCCTGTTTGGTGGAGTGAGTATCCAATGATTGTGCGGACCTTCTTGGATGCTGAAGCTGAAGAACTAGCAGATAAGACGCTTGTTCCGTTTACAACCCATCTTGGTTCTGGATTAGGCAATACCCAACGTCAATTGGAGAGTCAGTTCCCAAATGCAACCGTTCTAGACGGCTTTACAGTTCGCGGAGAAGATAAAACTGTGCAGAATGCAGAAGGTGACATTACCGCTTGGTTGAATGAAATTGGAGTCACAAAATAATGCTAAAACAACAACCAAAAGCACTCTATTTGACTTGGACGGCAATATTGGTCGCCCTACCTCTGCCACTGATCATTTTGCTCAATACTAGTTTGCTTGACACAAATTTAAATCTCTTTTTATATGATTTAGGCTTGATCGCTTATGTCTGGTGGCTGGCCATTGTTTATCTGTCGACTCGGCCGCAGTGGTTGGATCGCTTGATTGGACTTCCAGCTATGTACTTTGTTCATGGGATGATGGGTGTCTTAGCTCTTCTAGCAATCTTTTTTCACCAACAATTTTTATTTTCTATGCATACAGAAATTCGTCTGACAGGCGAATGGGCTTGGTATTTAGCTGTTTTTGGAATTGCCTATGCCAGCTTTTTCATGTCAGGTTGGTTGGTTGATCGGATGCCTGTGGCGAAACGCTTGAAAGATCGTTTGCAAATCTTTTTCAAACACGAGCTTTCCGTTTGGATTCATCGCTTGCATTTTGTCATGATTGGCTTAGTCTGGCTACATGTTCACTTCATCAATCGTATTGCCATTTTGACGCCATTTATGATCCTGTTTGATCTTTACACGGTTTACTTTTTGGCTTGCTATGTTTGGCAAAAGTATATTGTAGATTTTGGTAGTCTAGTCCAAGGTGAACTCATTGCAAGCACCAGCTTGTCACCAACGGTACAAGAATTACAAATCAAAGTTCCCAAAGACCATCATTATCAAGCAGGGGATTTTTACTTTATGCGCTTTAAAGATAGAAGAATCAGCAGTGAGAAACACCCTTTTTCCGTTGCCTCTGCTCCTAGTCAAGACGGCAATATCTTAACATTTATCATTCAAGGACTGGGAGATTTTACGAAGAAAGTGCCGAATTTACCAATTGGCACACAGGTTGAGCTGGAAGGCCCCTTTGGTCGATTCGGTCCCATTATCGAAGAAAGCTCTGTGAAACGGCCTATTATTCTTTACGGACTAGGCTCAGGTATTGCCCCTTTAAAAAGTATAGCCGACGAATACAGTGGTAAACGCTCGGTCCATATCATTTGGAGCGGGAAAAATGAGCAAGAGATGTATTATCAAGAATACTTCGAAACCTTAGCCCAAGAAAATCAGTTGATCAGTTATCACGGAAAAGCTCATCGCTTTACCAAGGAAGAATTAGGAGAAATGCTATCTGCCAAGGAAATGAGACAGGGATTATTCTTTATTGTTGGTAGTGCACAAACACTCTTAAAAGTTGAAAAAACGCTCATTACCTTAGGTATTTCTAAAAATAGAATTCATGATGAGCGCTTAACTATGTAGGATGTAAAGGAGGAACAATGAAAAGAATTCTTATTTTTTCATTAACAGGCTTGCTATTAGTCGTTCTAGGGACGATTCTTTATCTAAACTTTGAAAGCAATGCAGCCAACAATTCAACAGGGTTGAATGTGTCAAGTTCTTCTCGCACTAACTCGCTTTCTAAGGAACAGGGAAGTAGAATTGACAGTATGACTTATACAACGACTTATGATGGCAAAGAGTATAACAAGGAAGCGCTTGTCTATGTGCCTGATTCGTATGAGACAGGCAAACCAATGAATATCCTTTATCTCATGCACGGATCAGGCATGTCTGCTGAGCAAGTAGCGGCAGACATCAAACCACTGCTAGATGAGTTGATTGCAAATGGAGATATTGAGCCACTGCTGGTTGTATTTCCGACTTATTATCCAGATCGAAGTTTTGTTGTGTCGAATTATTCAGCCGATTATCCTTTAAATCATTACTTTGCAGAGACTGAAGTTTTAGAGGTTATGAAGACGGTTGAAAGTCAATACACGACCTTTGCTGAGACAACCGATGAAACTGGTTTTACAGCAAGTCGTTCTCATAGAGCTTTCGGTGGCTATTCTATGGGCGGTATCACGACATGGGATGTGCTGGTTGAACAAAGTGATAAATTTTTCTACTATATGCCGATGGCAGGCGATAGCTGGATTGGACAAGTTACTGGTAGAAACAGCGATGAAGCTATTGCTGAAACCTTGGTCAGTGGTCTGCAAGAAAATAACTACGGGCAGAATGATTTCCAAATAATAGCAATGGTAGGTGGAAGCGATGGGACAAAATACAGCATGATTCCACAGATCGAAGCCCTCCGTAGCAATCATAGTGATCTGATAACAGATGATAACCTCATTTATTGGGAAAATAACGGTGGCGGACATAATCAAGAATCATTTGAACTAGAGATTGAACATGGACTGACTTACCTTTTTTAAGAATAAGAGAAAGTGAGGAACAAATGACATTTCCAGATTTGAAAACCATTCCTAAACACTATTTCAAACCTAGCGATAGACCAGGTACCTTAGAAATCCTTAACTATCCTACTTTTGAATCTTTTTCCTACACGACAAACGCCCCAATTCCAATTGAAAAAGAAGCCGTCATTTATCTTCCTTATGGCTATTCAGACCAGCAAAAATATCCAGTGGTTTATCTTAGTCATGGTGGTTGGTCCAATGAACGCACAACCATAGGAAGCCCTCATTCTCCCAATGCCTTCAAACACATTGTGGATCATGCGATTGCAAATGGAGAAATTGCCCCAGTTATTATTGTTAATCTCACATACAACAATACCAGTCCAAAAGATTCTAGCGATTTTGGTTTAGCCATTCAGCTAACAAGTTGCTATTATCGAGAACTGACCAATGATTTGATACCCGCTGTTGAGAGTAAGTACAGTACCTACGCAGCATCAACCAGCCCAGCAGATTTGATAGCCTCGCGTCAATTTCGTGCCTTCAGCGGTTTTTCAATGGGTTCTGTCAATACCTGGCGAACCTTTGAAAATGCCTTAGATTACTTTTATTATTTCAATCCTATGAGTGGAAATGTTGGAACACCAGCTAAAGATTTCGCAAATATAGTTAAAGAGAAACAAAAAGACTTCTTCATTTATGCGGCTAGTGGCACAGATGATTTTGCCTACACCGCCTTTAAAGAGCAAGTCCTCTCTCTTACTAGGAAATTCCCATCTATCTTTAAGATGGAAGAAAATGTCATTTTCCGTGAAAGACAGGGAGGTAGGCATGATTACCAAGCGGTTTGTGATTATACCTACAATGCATTAGTTAATATTTTTTAGGAAAGATAGAAATTAATATTTGAAGTAATAAAATTAGATTAGAATGTAATCGTTATATCTATTGATATTGTCACATTATGACAATATATAAAAATCCTAAAGAAAGTACACTATACTTTTCATAGGAGTAGGTAATGTACATACGATTGAGAAATTTAAGAGAGGATCATGATTACACTCAAAGATATGTTGCAGGAATTCTTTTGAAAACTATATGAACAAAATTTATTTAAGAGCGTATAAGCAAAAAGTTCAGTCTGTGACATATAAGACGGCTCTTCCTCATCATAAACTTTTTATTCAATATTTTGGTTTAAAGCCATTAAAAGCAATAACTCCTAGAGATTGCGAAGCTTTTAGATTGCATATCATAGAGAACTATTCTGAAAACTATGCGAAAAATTTATGGTCAAGGTTTAAAGCTTGTATGGGTTATGCAGAAAGACTTGGCTATATTTCAAATATGCCTTGTAAAGCATTAGATAATCCTAGAGGTAAGCATCCAGAAACTCCATTTTGGACCTATGCGGAGTTTCAGACATTTATCAAATCATTTGACTTACATGATTATGAAGAATTGCAACGATTTACTGCCATCTTGTTATATTATATGACAGGTGTACGAGTGAGCGAAGGTTTAATTTTGGTAACCAAAGCATGTTGGTCATAATCGTTTAGATGTTCTGAATAAATATATGTTTTAGAAGTAGTGTGTAATTAAAAAAGAATTCATAATTTTAAGAAAGAAAGAATCAATTCTATTTTATCTGCTGTTCTTGCAGCAGATAGATTTGAGTCGTTGTTTTTGGATTCAAAATTTAAAACCAAAAAAACTATTGATATTTCGGATGTCCAAGGATTGGTATCAATAACTTTACAAGATAATGGATTTATTAAGGTTCTTATATTTTCAAATGATAATGAAGAGGACTATAATAAATTATACTTTTCCAGATTTTGTACTACTAAAGAATTATACATATTAGTTAAATCTTTGATGTTAATCCTAGCAGAATTAGGACATACAGCAACTATCTATTATTTTTCAGAAAAGAAAAATGATGAGTGTATTGAAATACTAATGAATTATAAAAATTAAGGTTCATTTGAAAGAAATCATCAGCAGAAGATGCACCAAATTTGGTGCGTCTTTTTCTTTTTATGGTATAATATATAGTAAAGCATATACATATAGAAGAGGTCTTTAACAATGATAGGAGACAATTTAAGATATTTACGCAAGACACATGACTTAACACAGCCTGAGTTTGCGAAGATAATTGGTATTTCTCGTAATAGTTTAAGCCGATACGAGAATGGCTCTAGTTCAGTTTCAACTGAATTGATTGATTGCATCTGCCAGAAATTTAATGTATCTTATGTTGATATTGTGGGAGAAGAAAAAATGTTAACACCTGTAGAAGACTATCAATTGACGTTAAAAGTAGAGATAATCAAAGAACGTGGGGCATCTATCTTGTCTCAACTATATCGCTATCAAGATACTCAAGGCATTGATTATGAGGATGAGTCTAATCCTTGGATATTAATTAGTGATGATCTATCAGATATCATAAATACAAAAATTTATTTAGTTGATTCCTTTGATGAAGTAGAACGTTACAATGGTTACTTAGATGGCATTGAGCGTATGTTGGCCCTCGCCAATCATCAGGTGGTGGCTTAATGGTATCAGAAGAATTTAGTCAAGACGAGTTTGATCTCGCCTTAAAACGGATGATTCGATCCTTGAGTAGAGGTAAAAGAACTACAGATAAGCCAGTGGCTATCTTACTTGGAGGTCAAAGCGGAGCAGGAAAGACTACCATACACCGGATAAAGCAAAAAGAATTTCAAGGAAATATCATTATCATCGATGGAGATAGCTATAGGTCATTGCATCCAAATTTTTTAGCCTTACAAGAAAGTTATGGGAAAGATAGCGTGGATTATACCAAAGGATTTGCAGGGAAAATGGTTGAGCACCTCATTGATGAACTCAGTAAACAGAGATACCATTTGTTAATCGAAGGTACACTGCGAACCACAGAGGTACCTAGAAAGACAGCTCAGTTATTGCAATCAAGAAATTATCAGGTCTCATTAGCATTGATGGCAACTAAGCCAGAGTTGTCGTATCTCAGTACGCAGATTCGCTATGAAGAGCTCTATGCTATTGATCCAACTCAGGCAAGGGCAACACCCAAAGAGCACCATGACGGCATTGTAGAGCATTTAGTTGACAACTTACGAGAGTTAGAAACTCATAAAATCTTTGACCAGATTCAAATTTACCAAAGAGATCGACAATGTGTATTTGATACAGAAATCGATAAAGGTACAGCTACCGATAATATGAAAGAATGTCTTTTCGGAAAATGGAATAAGGTCGAGGAGGAAATGTTGAAGGTTGGGCAGGAACGGTTGAAAGAAATTGTTTTAAAAAATTATTAAGAAAGGACAGATTATTTTGAAAGGCTTTAATAATAAAATAAAGACAATTTATAAGGATTTAACTAGCTCAAAAGAGAAATTTGGAAGTTTTCATAAAGCGTTAAGAGATTATGTGAAGAATGAAAGATTTGTTTTAGAATTCAATATTAATGCTAAACTGACTTTTGGACATTTGAAGATTTCATAAAGGTCACCAGTACATTTGATACGAACACTTATGATGGTATATATAAAAACATGCTAGTTTGGCTTTATTTCTTTACGGGATTACGTGTTTCAGAAGGACTAAGTTTGATTTGGTCTGATATCGATCTCGAAAAGAAAATCATACATGTTCAATCTACTTTGGAGGATCTTGGTAATGGTGAGTATCGGAGAAAAGAACGAACTAAAACTGAAGCTGGCATGAGATTCATTGAATTGGATGATATGACTGTTCAAGTTTTGGAAAGTTGGAGAAATGTTCAAGTTAAAAGTGGAGAATCTGATTATGTTTTAGCTAGATTTGATGTACCGTTGCACAAAACAACCTTAACGCGTATATTACAACGGCAAGCAAAAATAGCAGGTGTTCCTGAAATAACTGGTAAAGGACTGAGGCATTCACATGATTCATTCATGATCAATGAACTTGGAAAAGATGTTCTTTTTGTAGCTGCTCGCTCTGGACGAGTTGACAAGGCTACAACATTAAATACGTATTCTCATATATATGCTAGTAAAAAAGCCACAGGTGGAAAAGATATTACAAACCATTTGATTGCATCTGGTTTTAAACCCCACTAAAACCCCACCATAAATAAAATTTAGACCTAAAATACTTGATTTTCAAGGAAAAAAATAACTATGCAACCGTAACTCTTAAATAATCGCTAGACATCATAGCAAAGAGAACTCACCTTCGGGTGGGTTTTTGTCTTATTAATAATTGTTTCTCACATGTGTAGATGGTTTTAACTTGATATGCTATTCAAAACTGTTGTAAAAAGGTTCAATTGACATCTAAAAGACCTACCAAAATTTTTGATATGGTAAAGCTTTTTGTCAAAGAAGGCTTTTTATTATTAGAAAGATGAGATGACATTCTAAGAAAGGTGGCCATGGCTGGTAAAGCTCCTTTGAGGGACGGGTAGGAGCAGTCAAATACTGACAAATTTGCTATAATAGACTTTAAATGAGAGGGATGGCAAATCGTTTTGATTCAATGGCGTTTACCTCCCGTCTGTCGATGCAAGTGACATTTCATGTCATTCTCAAGAAGAATTTCAAAGTATTTTAAAGGAATCAAAGGGAAATGTTGAGGGTTTGTTGCCTTTTAAAGGTCACAAAGGACTTCCCTTGATAGGAAAGGACTTATATAATACATGGCTACTATTCAATGGTTTCCAGGGCACATGTCAAAAGCCCGGAGACAGGTTCAGGAAAATATCAAATTTGTCGATTTTGTCACGATTTTGGTAGATGCCCGTCTGCCCTTATCTAGCCAAAACCCAATGCTGACGAAGATTGTGGGGGATAAGCCAAAGATGCTGATTTTGAACAAGGCAGATTTAGCTGATCCTCAGGCTACTAAGATATGGCGCCAGCATTTCGAAAAAGAGGGTATTAAAACCCTTGCCATCAACTCTAAAGAGCAATCTACGGTCAAGCTCGTGACTGAGGCCGCCAAAGACCTCATGAGGGACAAGATTGCCCAGAAGCGTGAACGCGGTATTCAGGTCGAAACTTTGAGAACCATGATTATCGGCATTCCTAACGCAGGAAAATCAACATTGATGAACCGTTTAGCTGGGAAAAAAATTGCTGTCGTTGGAAATAAGCCTGGTGTGACCAAGGGCCAACAGTGGCTAAAAACCAACAAGGATCTTGAAATCTTAGATACACCAGGGATTCTGTGGCCAAAATTTGACGATGACCGTGTGGCCTTAAAATTAGCTCTTACTGGGGCAATCAAAGATCAGTTGCTCCCTATGGATGAGGTGACGATTTTTGGACTTGAGTATTTTGGAGAGCATTACCCAGACAGACTTCTTGAGCGCTTTAAAGGGCTTGATTTGGACCAAGAAGCCCCTGAAATCATTATCCAAATGACCAAAAAATTGGGTTTTCGGGATGATTATGACCGCTTTTACAATCTGTTTGTCAAGGAAGTGAGAGATGGGAAGCTGGGACGCTTTACACTAGATCGTATTGAGGACTTAGATGGCGACGATAGCGGAAATTAAGGCGGCTTTACTGGAGATTACGACCCTCGAGGACAGCCGATGGGTCCAGTATGAAACAGATCCTCGTTCAGGCGTTCAATTAGCGATACGACAACGGCGCAAAGCCATCACAGCAGATTTAGCTGAGGAGGCTCGTTTGGAAAAGATGCTGCGCTATGAAAGAGCATTTTACCAAGAAGGCGTTGAGTTTTTAGCTGGCATAGACGAAGTTGGGCGTGGGCCGCTGGCTGGTCCGGTGGTTGCAGCGGCAGTCATTTTACCGAAAAACTGTAAAATCAAGGGCCTGAATGACAGTAAAAAAATCCCTAAAACCAAGCACGAGGCAATTTATCAAGTGGTAGTAGACCAAGCTTTAGCTATAGGAATAGGTGTCATGGACAACCAGATCATTGATCAGGTTAATATCTATGAAGCAACCAAGTTAGCCATGGAAGCGGCTCTAGAGCAATTAAGTGTACAGCCAGAGGCTCTTCTGATTGATGCCATGACCTTAGAACGTGTCAATCTCCCTCAACAAGCCATTGTTAAAGGAGATGGCAATAGCTTGTCTATCGCAGCAGCCTCGATTGTTGCCAAGGTCACTAGAGACAAGATGATGGCGACTTATGACCAGCAGTATCCCGGTTATGGGTTTGCCCAAAATGCGGGTTATGGGACAGCAAGTCATCTGGAAGGCTTGAAAAATCAGGGTGTGACACCGATTCATCGCACCAGCTTTGAGCCTATTAAATCTATGTTAGGGAGATAAGATGCTAACAGAACGAGAAAAAATGCTAGCAGGTCAGCTCTATGACGCTAGTGAACAGGAATTGAGCCGTCTGCGTCTTGAAGCAAGGCAAAAAATGCAGGCCTTTAACAATGAGTTAGACGGTCAAAAGCGCACGACAATCTTAAAAACTTGGCTTGGTTCAACTGGGGAAAATTTATTGATAGAACCTCGCTTTGTTTGTGACTACGGCAGTAATATCCATGTTGGCGAGAATTTTTACGCTAATTTTAACTGTACATTTTTAGATGTCTGTGAAATCCGTATCGGCGACAATGCCCTGCTAGGGCCAAATGTTCAGCTTCTGACACCACTTCATCCCTTGGAAGCAGGTCCTCGGATTTCAGGGCTCGAGTACGGGGCACCGATTACCATTGGGGATAATGTTTGGATAGGTGGTGGCGCTACTGTTCTTCCTGGGGTCACCTTGGGTGATAATGTCGTTGTCGGAGCTGGAGCTGTCGTCACCAAGTCTTTTGGGGATAATGTGGTGATTGCAGGTAATCCTGCTCGTGTTATCAAATCTATTGAAAATGGAGATCGTATGGTATGAAACAATTCTTAGGTATTGATGTGGGAGGGACTTTTATCAAGTCTGCCCTTGTGTCAGAAGCTGGTCAATTAGGGCGAGAAAGCAAGGTGCCGACGCCAAAAAATATAGCAGATTTTTTAGCCTGTCTCGATGAGTTAATCGAAAACCATCGGGAGCAGATCAGTGGTGTGGGGATTTCAGCGCCAGGTAGGATTGATGTGGATAAGGGGTACCTCTATGTCGGTGGTGCTTTAACTTATCTGAAAGACATCGCTTTAAAGGAAGTGATCGAAAGCAAGCACGGTTTGCCTTGCACGGTTATCAATGATGCCAAGGCTGCTGTTTTAGCAGAGCATTGGTTGGGGAATCTCAAGGGGGTGTCTAATGGTGCTGCCTTAGTTCTTGGAACAGGCGTTGGCTCAGGCATCATCCTTAAGGATGAGTTGCTGCAAGGCTCACACTTCCAAGCTGGGGAGCTTACCTTTAACCTCAGATCACCAGGCCCGATCACTTGGCAGAACATGAGTGGGTCAGCGTGCTCGGCTGTCGGCTTCATCAAGCGGGCTGCAGAGTGCTTAGGATTAGAGAACTCTAGTGATGGTCAAGCTGTCTTTGAAGCGCTGAAGTCAGGTCAGCACCCAGACTTACAAGAACTTTTTGAAAGCTACTGCCGAGAAATTGTCTTTATCCTCTATAACCTTCAGGCGGTGGTTGATGTCGAAAAAGTGGTTATCGGAGGCGGGATTTCCAGTCAGAACCTTCTCATCGATACCATCAGACAGATTTATCTGGACTACAAGCGGGGTTCTGAAATCTATGATTTCATGTTTACAGATCTGGTCATTGAACCGTGTGCTTTTCGAAACGGTAGCAATATTCTAGGCGCTGTTTCCCTCTTGATTCGCTAGTCGTTTAAAATGGGTCGACCCCAGTCCATTTTAGGATACCTTTCAGTCAGCCATTTGCAACATATCGGATAAACTGAAGACATTTTTTATGACATTTAAGAGCAGAAAGACCTTTTTGAATGGAAAAGGTTTTTTTCTGGCTCTTTTTTCGAATAAAGAAATGGAGGACTATCATGAAAGCATTTGATATTTTTAAGTGGAAACAGGCAGGCCTGACCAACCTGCAAATCAACCGAGTGCTTGCTTATGCACAAAAATTAGGTAAAGCATTATCGGACCGAGATATTGCTATCGTCTCAGAAGTGAAGAACCCAGCTGTAATCTTGGAGCGTTATCGTAATCTGGATAGTGATAAATGCCGTGAGCAGTTTGAGCAATTTCCCTCGCTGTCTATTCTTGATGAGGCTTATCCTTTAGCCCTGAGAGAGATTTACAACCCACCGACCTTGCTCTTTTACCAAGGCAATCTGGACTTGCTTCAAAAGCCAAAATTAGGAATCGTGGGGAGCCGAAAGGCTAGCCAAACAGGGACCAAATCTGTCCAGAAAATCATCAAGGAATTAAAGAATCAATTTGTCATTGTTAGTGGATTGGCGCGAGGTATTGATACGGCAGCCCACATGGCCAGTCTCAAAAACGGTGGCCAGACCATTGCAGTAATTGGTACAGGCCTAGACGTTTTTTACCCCAAGGAGAATAAGGAACTTCAGGGATACCTAAGTAGGAACCAATTGGTCTTAAGCGAATACGAGCCTGGGGAACAACCGCTGAAATTTCACTTTCCAGAACGCAATCGCATCATTGCAGGGCTCAGCAGTGGGGTAATCGTAGCTGAAGCCAAGATGCGTTCAGGAAGTTTGATCACCTGTGAGCGGGCCTTAGAAGAAGGGCGTGATGTCTTTGCCATACCAGGTAGCATTCTGGACGGCCAGTCAGATGGTTGCCATCACTTGATTAGGGAGGGAGCCAAGTGTATCAATTCTGGTCAGGATATTTTAGGTGAGTACAGCTACTAGCAAGAAAGACTGGTTTCAGTCTTTTTTTCTGGTCAAAATCATGCTATAATGAAGCTTAATATCACAGTGAGAGAGAATTATGGCGGATCAGAAAATCGTTTTTAAGGTAGGGACTAGCTCCCTAACCGATTCGGATGGCAATTTGGTGCCAGCAAAGATTGAAAAAATTACGCGCCAGTTGGCGAGTTTGCACCGAGAAGGGTATCAACTGATTTTGGTAACCTCTGGGTCTATTGCGGCTGGTTTTAGACGATTGGGCTTTGACAAACGACCGACTCGTATCGCTGAAAATCAAGCATCCGCTGCGGTAGGCCAAGGACTTCTGATTGAAGAATACACCAAATACCTCCTTGAAGATGGTATCGTATCGGCTCAGGTTCTCTTGACCCAAGACGATTTTGCGGATGCCAGACGCTACCAGAATGTTTCTCAGGCCATGCAGGTCTTATTAAAGCAAGGCGCTATTCCCATCATCAATGAAAATGACATGATAGCCGTCGAGGAAATCAAGGTAGGAGATAATGATACCTTATCTGCCCAGGTTGCATCGCTCCTTAAGGCGGACTTGCTGGTTCTATTGACAGATGTGGATGGCCTCTACACTGCTAACCCTACCACAGACCCCGATGCGCAGCATATCCCTGAAGTGAAGCAAATCAGCGACGATTTACATCGGATGGCACGTGGGGCAGGTTCGGAAAATGGAACCGGAGGCATGATGACCAAGATTCAGGCAGCCGTTCTTGCCACACGCTCAGGTGTACCTGTTTATATCTGCTCATCAGCCTCAGATACCGCCTTGATAGATGCCGTCACTCAGTCCAATAAGGGAACGCTCTTTCATGCCGATACCCAAAAGCTAACACAACGCAAGCAGTGGTTGGCTTTTTATGCGAGGACTGACGCAGCCGTCTACCTGGATGAGGGGGCTAGCCTGGCCATGACAGAACATGGTCGAAGCCTCTTAGTCTCTGGTGTTAAAGCCATGGAAGGTGATTTTAACGAAGGGGATATTGTGTCTGTCTTTAGCCAAAAAGACCAAAGCTTAATTGGCAAGGGACGTGTTAAGCTGTCCTCAACGGACTTGAAAAACAAGATGACCCAGCTCAATCCGGAAGGGATTTTCATACACCGTAACGATTGGGTGAGCCTGTAAAGGGGGAGAAACGATGACAATTTCAACACAAGAGTTATTAGATACCTTGGTGGCTCATAAAAAAGCCATCAACTTTGCGACAACAGATCAAAAAAATCAGGCCCTAGCTGAAATGGCGGATAGCCTCGAAGCAGCTAGTTCCGAGATTATTGTAGCCAATGAGAGTGATATGGCTAATAGCAAAGGTCAGATTTCAGAGGTTATGCTGGACCGCCTGATGCTCAATCAAGAGCGGATTAAGGAGATGGCTGATGGTATTCGAGCTTTGATTGACTTGCCAGATCCAGTAGGACTAGAACTTTCTGACGAGACTTTGGAAAATGGACTAAAGATTGTTAAAAAATCCGTGCCCTTTGGCCTAGTGGCTATGATTTACGAAAGCAGACCAAATGTCACTTCAGACGCGGCAGCCTTGGCCATTAAAAGTGGGAATGCTTGTATTCTTCGCGGTGGCAAAGAAGCCTTCCAATCGGCCAATGCCATCGTTACAGCTTTAAAGGCTGGCTTAGTAAAAGCGGGTATCTCTCCAGAAGTCATCCAACTAGTCCAAGACACCAGTCGCCAGTCTGCAACGGAGCTCATGACGGCCAAAGACAAGGTAGATTTACTGGTGCCGCGCGGTGGTGCTGGGCTGATTCAGGCGGTAGTTGAGAATGCGACGGTGCCCGTCATCGAAACGGGAACAGGCATTTGCCACCTCTACGTGGACGAGTCTGCTGACTTAGACAAGGCCTTAGCCATTGCCATCAATGGCAAAACCAGTCGCCCATCTGTTTGCAATGCTATAGAAGTGCTTTTGGTCCATGAGGCAGTAGCAGAGGCTTTCTTACCCCGCCTTGAAGCGAGCTTAGCTGGTCAAGTGGCCTTTAGAGCGGAAGCAAAAGCCAAGGAGTACCTAGAGACAGCTACTCTTGCGGGTCCAGATGATTTTGACACTGAATTTTTAGATTATGTTCTAGCGGTCAAAGTTGTAGCAAGCACTTCTGAAGCCATTGAGCACATTGCTCAACATTCAACAGGGCATAGCGAAGCTATTATCACTGAAACCAAAGAGAACGCCGATCAGTTTACCCTACAAGTCGACAGCGCTGCGGTCTATGTCAACGCCTCAACCCGCTTCACCGACGGGGGTCAGTTTGGCTTGGGCTGTGAACTTGGGATTTCCACGCAGAAAATGCATGCCCGTGGCCCGATGGGACTAGGTGAAATGACAACCTATAAGTACATTATCACAGGTGATGGACAGGTAAGGGGGTAATACATGAAAATCGGTTTTATTGGCGTTGGTAACATGGGAGCAGCCATTGCAAAAAGCATTGACGCTGCTAAGTATACCCTCTATTTATCTAGTCATAACCCTCAAAAAGCAGCAGTGTTGCAAGCTCATATTCCAAACGCTGTTTTAGGGTCAAACCAAGAAATAGCAGCAAGCTGTGACATGATTTTTCTTGGGGTGAAACCCTATCAGGTTACAGAGTTGTTGAGGACTTTAGCGCCAGCTATTGCTCAAAACAAAAAGGCTCTCTGGGTCTCCATGTCTGCAGGATTGCCCCTTTCCAAAATAGCAGAGCTGTTACCAAGTGAAGCGGGACTAATTCGGATGATGCCCAACACGCCTGTTGCGGTTGGGCAAGGCATGACGACTTATTGCCTAAGTGAAAGTGCGCGTGCTGAGCGGGACAATCAGCTCTTTACAGAAGTCATGGCCAATTCTGGAAAACTCCTTGCGCTGCCTGAAAGTTCTATTGATGCAGCGACTGGTATAGCAGGCTGTGGACCAGCCTTTGTCTTTCAAATGATCGAGGCCTTAGCAGACGCAGGCGTGCAAAATGGCTTGCAGCGAGCAGATGCTTTAGAACTCTCTGCTCAAACCTTGCTTGGTGCGGCCCAGCTCATGTTGGAGACAGGGACACATCCATCTGTTCTTAGAGACCAAGTCACCTCGCCAGGTGGTTCCACCATCGCTGGCGTCGTTGCTCTAGAAGAAAACGGCTTCCGTCACGCGACTATTTCAGCTGTTAACGCTGCCATTGAGCGGACTAGAGCATTAGGCAACTAACATGACTTAAAAGACCTCTCGTTCATAGGGCACATCGAGAGGTCTTTTTGATTTTCTTTGCGCATTAATCGGCGCTTCGTAACGCTTTTTCATCGGAGACATGGTCTTTGTTTTGATCAAAATCGTCTTTGATGCGGCTTAGCATGTCTTGATCTAATTTAGAGGATAGCGCTTCTAAGCATAAGGTATAGCTATACTGAAAGAATTTTTTCACTTCTGCTTGAGCACTCCTGTCTGAAATCATGTAGATGAGGTAAATACTTTCTAAGATGGCTCTAGCAACAGCAGGGTCTGATTTTCCATAAAATAAAATTTGGTTGAAGGTCAGATACATTTCTTCTTCCACAGAATAAGAATGGTACACGACTTTGGCATTGTCGTTAGATGCTAGTAGGATGAAGTGATTCTGGCTGGAGAAAAGCTTTCCAAGGAGTAGGGCTAATTTATTGATACAGATAATGGCAGTATTGGGGTCATTCACCCCTGGACTAAGGGCTTTCAAGGCGATTTCAATGATATTAGTAATTTCAAAATGGTAATCTTGGCTTTCGTTTTTTACCGTATTAAAGACAAGGGCATTTGAAATCTTTTTAGCCAGTTCGATTTCTTCTTCATGGGACAACTCATTTTGATTGAGAAAGTTTAAGGTAGCGATGTAAACGCCTTTTGGAATATATTCACCGATTTTTTTAGTAATGACCAGTTCGCAAGGGATATCTTTTAAGGTTGTGAGGAGAGCTTTATGATCGATATGGTAGAGGTAGCCTGTTGATTGGCCAAATATGTTAAGTTTTGATTGGAATTTTTCAGCATCATAACGTTCAGAGGATTTACGTTGCTCAGATTCTGTGATGATCAAACGATTCGCCTGAGCAAAGACATTATCAATCACATTGTCATACTTGATGTCACGCAGAACCCGCCTGACGAATAAGACAAAGGCAATCATAGATGTCACGGCGTAAAAAATGGCGATTGTTCCGGAGATAACCATCACATCTTCAGAGAGATTTTGCAAGAAGAAAAGGGCTAAAACAGTGTAAAAGAAGCCGCCAATGAGGACACCAAAAAGGCTTAGAACATGAGGTTTGTCAATAAAATCTTGAACGATTCGTGGTGTAAAGGAACTGGAATAATAATTGAGGATGGTTAGAATAGTGGTCAGCGTAAATGTCGTAACTGTTAAAAAGACCCCAGATAGATTGGATAAAAAGGAAGTAGAGACATTGGTTGATAACAGTAAAAAATCAGGCAAATAAGTCTTTAAACCTGGAAGACGATAGTCAAACAACCAAGTGATTAAGAGCAAGGCTACTGACAACAAACTATAACTAATAATACGAATAAAATTTCTGTTGTTAAAGTAACCTAATTTAACTTTTTGTATCATGTTCATTAATCCTTTTCTTCATCAATCTTAGACTTTATTAATCATATCATAATTAAAACTAAAAAGGAATCACCGATTTTTTACCTGACTGATTGATTCATGTTATAATAGAGTGGATTGAAATAAGAAGAGTGGACAAGAATGATAAAGACAAGATATGACTGGAAACTTTCTCCAGCAGTGGTGGATACATCCTTTTTAAAAATGGCCAAAAAGAAAGGGCTAGACGAGTTATCAGCGCAGTTGCTATATGCCCGTGGCATCAGAGATGAGATACAGTTACAGTCATTTTTAGCCCCGTCTATTGAGGACCTTCATGACCCCTATCTCTTACAGGATATGGAAAAAAGTGTAGGAAGAATTCGTCAAGCAATCGAAAATGGGGAAGGAATCCTAATCTATGGGGACTATGATGCCGATGGCATGACTAGCGCCAGCATTGTAAAAGAGACTCTGGATGAGCTCGGAGCTGAAAGTATTGTTTATCTCCCCAATCGTTTCACCGACGGGTACGGTCCTAATCTCAGTGTCTATAAGTATTTCATTGAACAAGAAGGCATCAGTCTTATCCTTACAGTCGATAATGGTGTTGCAGGACACGAGGCTATTAACTATGCGCAAGAGCAAGGTGTGGATGTGATTGTGACTGACCATCATAGTTTGCCTGCAGAGTTGCCAGATGCTTTTGCGGTGGTCCATCCGGAACATCCCGAAGCGGATTATCCCTTTAAACACTTGGCAGGGTGTGGGGTTGCTTTCAAATTAGCCTGTGCCCTTTTAGACGATGTCAATATGGAACTGCTAGATTTAGTGGCTATTGGAACGATTGCTGATATGGTCAGCATAACTGGTGAAAATCGGGTCTTGGTCAAGTACGGCCTTGAAGTTCTTAAAAGAACGCAACGCATAGGGTTACAAGAATTAGCTCAATTAGCTGGCCTTGACTTGGCAAACCTAACGGAAGAAACAGTAGGCTTTCAAATTGCACCGCGTCTCAATGCTCTAGGCCGTTTGGACGATCCCAATCCAGCTATTGAGCTATTAACAGGCTTTGATGACGAAGAAGCGCGCGACATCGCGCAACTGATTGAGGATAAAAATACGGAGCGTAAGGCTGTGGTTCAGGCCATCTATGAGGAAGCTAGAGCCATGGTTAATGCAGACAACCCCGTTCAGGTATTGGCCAAAGAAGGTTGGAATCCAGGTGTTCTTGGAATTGTGGCAGGGCGTCTCCTTGAAGAATTTAATCAGCCTGTAATCGTTCTAACAATAGCTGATGGTCTGGCTAAGGGGTCTGCAAGATCAACCGAAGCCGTGAATATGTTTGAGGCACTTAGTCCGCATCCAGAGCTCTTTGTTGCTTTTGGTGGTCATGCGGGAGCGGCAGGGATGACCCTAGAAACAGACAAACTGGAAGACTTAGCGGAAGTCCTTGGAAGCTTTGTCAAGGAAACTGTAAGGGATAAAGAGCAAAAGCCAAAACTTTTTCTTGATGAAGCTCTCGAGTTATCACAACTGACCTTGGAAACGGTAAAGGGCTTAGATAAGCTAGCCCCCTTTGGTATGGACAATAGACAGCCTGTTTTCTACCTTCAAAACCTGAAGGTGGTCTCTGCTCGTGTTATGGGACAAGATAATAGTCATCTCAAGTTTAGAGTCAATCAGGCTGGCACGGAGTTGGACGTGGTTGCCTTTGGACTAGGGTCACAGGTCAATGAATTTCTGCAGGTGAAAGGTTTGGAACTGGCTGTGACCTTATCGGTTAACCAATGGAATGGCAACACAAGCGTCCAGTTAATGTTGGTCGATGCGCGAGTGTCGGGTGTTCAACTCTTTGATATTCGGGCTAAAAATCTCCCTATTCCTGCAGGTGTTCCAACTATTTCGGATCAGGATGATGAGGATGTGGCTGTGCTGATTGACGTTCCTGAGTCTCTGGAAATCCTTCAGGATCTTTTTGAGGGGCGTGAATTTCAGGCGATTTATTTTAAAAATGATATCAAGAAAGCTTACTACCTATCTGGCTATGGAACCAGAGAACAATATGCTAAATTTTACAAGACCATCTACCAATACCCCGAATTTGATGTTCGCTATAAACTTGGCGAGTTAGCCAATTACCTTAAAATTCCTCAGATTCTTCTGGTGAAAATGGTCCAGATTTTCGAAGAACTTGGGTTTGTGACCATCTCAGATGGTGTGATGACAGTCAATAAAGGGGCAGCTAAACGAAATTTTGAAGAAAGTACGATCTACCAAGCCCTTCGACAAGAAGTTAAATTCCAAGAATTAATGGCCTTAGGAACGGTTCAGGAAATCTACCAAGCCATTAGGGCTAAAGAGGTGGCTCCTGAAGAACCTGCTTCTGGAGAAGATAAGTAGAGGAGGTGAATCGATGAGCCTTCAAGAATATATCACCAAGACAGAAGAGTTTGTGCAGAGCCTGTTTCAAGATGATGCCAGTGGCCACGATTGGTGGCATATCGTTCGCGTCAGGGATATGGCTTTGCGCCTGGCTCAGGCTGAAGGCGCTGATCGTTTTATCTGTCAGATGGCAGCCCTTCTTCATGATGTGGCGGATGACAAGTTAAATAGCAGTGAGGAAGTGGGGCTTAAAAAAGTAGATGACTTCCTGTCGCAGCTCGGTCTTCCTGAAAGAGATTGCAGTGCTATATTAGACATCATTGCCAACATGTCTTACCGGGGTGGCCAAAAGGCTCAAAAACCGCTGAGTTTGGAAGGAGAGTGCGTTCAGGATGCTGACCGTCTGGATGCGCTCGGAGCTATCGGGATTGCCAGAACCATGGCCTACTCTGGGCACAAAGGTCGCCTCATTCATGATCCTGCTTTGGAACCAAGAGTGCAGATGACGCTGGCAGAGTATCGATCCGATGATGGCACGGCTATTTTGCACTTTTATGAAAAACTACTGAAGCTCAAAGATTTGATGAATACAAATATGGCCAGAACGTTAGCAGAGGGACGTCATGCTTTTTTAGAAGCCTACTTAGGCCAATTCTACGCCGAATGGCGGTCGGAACGTTAGAAACCAAACCTTAGCCCATTTTAAAAGAGAAAAATAGGCTAACCGGTTAAAATATGCTATAATAGCGTGTAAAAACTTTTTAAAAGAGAGATAACAAATGAATTTAAAAGACTATATCGCCCGCATCGATAATTACCCTGAAGAGGGCATTGTTTTTCGTGATATTAGCCCCCTGATGGCTGATGGGAATGCCTACAGTTATGCGATTCGTGACATTGTACAGTATGCGACAGATAAGGAAATCGATATGATTGTCGGTCCTGAGGCGCGTGGGTTTATTGTGGGTTGTCCTGTAGCCTTTGAGCTTGGTATTGGGTTTGCCCCTGTTCGTAAGCCTGGGAAATTACCTCGTGAAGTGATTTCTGCCACTTATGAGAAAGAGTATGGAACAGATACTTTATGCATGCATGCTGATGCTATTAAACCTGGGCAGCGCGTTTTAATCGTTGATGATTTGCTGGCAACTGGTGGAACGGTTAAGGCAACTATCGAAATGATTGAAAAATTGGGTGGTATCGTAGCAGGCTGTGCCTTCTTGATTGAGTTGGATGACCTTAATGGCCGTGAAGCCATTGGGGACTATGATTATAAGGTACTCATGCACTATTAAAAAAATAAAGGTAAAGAAGCCGATGACTGAAGAAGCAAAACTTGTCAAAGCGCCCAAGGTCATGTCTGACCTGCGGCAAGATATCGTAAAGATGCCCAAGGCGATTTGGGAATGCTCTGGAATAAAGATTTATGGACGTTTGATTCGAGCGGTTATTTTCACGACTGATGTTGCTATTATTGCCAATACAAACGCTGATGCGGTTTTGGCAGTCTATCCATTTACACCGAGCCCTGCCATCGCAAAAAGTATTATGTCCGTGGCAACTATTCCAGTATTTGCAGGTGTTGGTGGTGGCTTGACCCAAGGGTATCGATCGGCTAACATGAGTTTGTTTTCGGAATCTGAGGGAGCTATGGCAGTAGTAACGAATGGCCCGACAAGTGTTGACACCATTGAGCAGATGAATGAGATGATTGATGTGCCTATCATCTATACAGTTGTTTCAGAACATTCTGATATTGCTTCTCGGCTTGAGGCAGGGGTCGATATCTTAAATATTTCTGGTGGAGCCAGTACAGTTGAGATGGTGAAGCAAATTCGTCAGCAGTTCCCTGAAGTGCCGATAATGGCTACTGGTGGTCCGAGTGAAGATACTATTCGTGCAGTTATTGCAGCGGGCGCTAATGCAGTAACTTATACCCCACCAAGCAATGGTGAACTCTTTAAACATAAGATGGAACAATACCGTCATCAAGAAGACGAAGCTCATCGGAATAGCTAATGGTGAATAAGCATAGAATTAGAGACTATAGGTTAAGCCCATGCCTCTTTCTAAAAAACACCTGTCTGAAATGGCGGAAAACTGCCTTATAATCTTATAATAAAGATAATGTTTCTATGTGTGGAGGAAGAATACCATGCCTATAAAAATTGATCAGGGGTTGCCAGCTGTCGAAGTGCTTCGGTCCGAAAATATTTTTGTCATGGATGATCAGAGGGCAATGCATCAGGACATTCGTCCTTTGAATGTTTTGATTGTGAACTTGATGCCAACTAAGATTGTGACAGAGACGCAACTCTTGCGATTATTGGCTAATACGCCTTTGCAACTCAATATCGAGTTTTTGCAAATGACCAGTCATAAGTCAAAAAATACTGGCACTGAACATCTTGAAGCTTTTTACAAGACCTTTAAGCAGGTAGAAAGTCGCTATTATGATGGGTTGATTATTACTGGAGCACCAGTTGAAAATCTCCCATTCGAGGAAGTGAACTACTGGAATGAATTAGCTGAAGTGATTGAGTGGTCTAAGACCCATGTGCACTCCACACTTCATATCTGTTGGGGTGCTCAAGCAGGACTTTATGCACGCTATGGGGTTGACAAATCCCGTTTGCCAGAGAAGTTGTCTGGTATTTTTAAACAGGATGTTGTGAAACCAACTAATCCTTTGTTACGAGGGTTTGATGACACCTTCTTGGCCCCTCATTCTCGTCATACGACAGTGGCTCCAGAGGCCATATCAGTTATTGATAATCTGGAGGTGTTGGCAGAAGGAACTGAGGTTGGTCTCTCTATTTTGGCTACAAAAGATCTACGTGAAGTATATAGCTTTGGCCATTTAGAATATGATCGAGACACATTAGCTAAGGAATACCAACGTGACTTGGCAGCAGGCGTTAACCCGAGGGTTCCTGTCAATTATTTTGAAAATGATGATTCTAACCAAAATCCACGCTTACGTTGGAATTTAGCAGCTGCTCTCTTTTTTAGTAACTGGATTAATTATGCGGTCTATCAAGAAACACCTTTTGACTGGCAAATAGCTCAGTCCGATCCCCTGTTTTTTGCAGGATTATAAAGAGGAACTATGACATATTTACAGCAGTTTAAGTTAGGCAATGTGGTTTTACCGGCTGCTTTACTTTTTCATTGGAAGGCCATTTTTTCATCAACGGATGACTTCTTGGTCTGGCAGTTTTTCTTTTACCAAAACACATCCAAACATGAGGAACTTGCACCAAGTACTATTGCCGAAGCTATTGGTAAAAGCGTAGCCGAGATCAATCAGTCCATTTCCAATCTCCAAGAGGCTGGACTTTTGGAATTTAAAACCATTGAGTTAGGAGGGGAGATTGAAATGCTTTTCGATGCTATGCCGGCTTTACAAAAGCTTGATAAGATCCTTTCTCCCAAGGACGAGCAACTTTCACAACCTAAACCTAATGCGGTCAAGTCGCTTGTGGAAGATTTTGAGCGTGAATTGGGTCGTCTTCTCAGCCCTTTTGAGATTGAGGATTTACAAAAAAACTTGCAAGAAGGTGTGTCTAGCGAGCTGGTTCGTGCTGCCCTTAGAGAAGCCGTTTTTAATGGGAAGACCAATTGGAAATATATCCAAGGCATTCTGCGCAATTGGCGACGTGAAGGGATTACCACTGTTGGACAAGTCGAAGCCAAGCAGGCTGAGCGTGAAGCCCATCTGACCCCTCAACCAGCGGGCAATCTGGCTGATTTTCAAGCAGCCTTAGATGTATTCAAGGATTGACATGGAAGAATTATCAGATCGTTTAAGAACTGTTGCCAGCTTTGTTCCATCAGGAGCAAGGCTTTTAGATGTGGGGAGTGATCATGCCTATTTACCGCTGTATCTCATGGCCAAGAAGCAGATTGCTTTCGCTGTGGCGGGTGAAGTTGTTGATGGCCCCTATCAATCAGCACTTTCCCATGTTGCAGCTTCAAAATACAGTGATGTGATTGAGGTGCGTCTAGCAAATGGTCTTGCTGCCATGACCGAAGAGGACTTGATTGACACGGTGGTTATCGCTGGTATGGGGGGACGCTTGATTTCTCGCATATTGGCAGCTGGTTTAAAAAGTCTCTCCTCGGTCAAGCGTCTGATTTTACAAGCTAATAACAGTGAAGATGAGGTTCGTGCTTGGCTAGTTAATCATGGTTTTGCCATAGTGGCTGAAGCAATCATAGAGGAAAAGGGCAAATTCTATGAAGTGATTGTAGCAGAGCAGGGCGAGCAAGAACTGACAGCAAAAGAGCTACGTTTTGGTCCCTTTTTAAGCCGTGAGCAGACAGCTGTTTTTCACAAGCGCTGGCAAGGGGAAGCGGAAAAACTCGACGTGATTTTACAAAAAATTCCAGATGGAAAACCAGCAGAACGCCAACTGCTGCTGGATCGTATTGAAGCTATTAAGGAGGTGTTAGATGAAGGCAAGTGAAATTATTAGCCGTTATGAGGCTTTTTGCCCACAAGAACTCAGCATGCCAGGCGATATTTCTGGTCTGCAAATCGGGACTCTGAATAAGGACATTTCACGGGTTATGGTGGCTCTGGATGTTCGTGAGGAGACTGTAGCAGAAGCGATAGCAAGAAAGGTCGATTTGATTATCGTCAAACACGCTCCGATTTTTAAACCGCTGAAGGACCTAGTTGCCGATAGGCCCCAAACCAAGATGTATCTGGATCTGATCAAACACGATATTGCGATTTATGTTAGTCATACCAATATTGACATTGTCGAGGGCGGCCTCAATGACTGGTTCTGCGAGCTCTTGGGGATAACAGACACCAGCTACCTGTCAGAGGTTCATCCTGGAGCAGGCATCGGTCGTGTTGGGACTATTACCCCTCAACCATTAGTAGACTTTGTTACCCATGTTAAAGAAAGGTTTGGTCTGGATGGGCTTCGTGTGATTTCCTATGAGCAAGACTTGAATCAGGTGATATCCCGTGTCGCTATTTGTGGGGGATCTGGAGATGATTTTTATCCAGATGCTATCAAGGCTGGTGCAGATCTCTATATCACCGGTGATATCTATTACCATACCGCTCAGGACATGTTGACCCAAGGGCTTTTAGCTATTGACCCAGGCCACCATATCGAAGTTCTTTTTGTGACCAAAATAGCCGAGCTGCTCAGAAAGTGGCAGGAAGAAGCTGGTTGGGAGATAAATATCTTAGAAAGCCAAGCCAACACTAATCCCTTTCGCTATCAGTAATCAAAAACCCTATTCCATTTTGAAATGACGGAATAGGGTTTAAAATTTAATCTAGTCGATTTACAAACATATTATGAATCATATAGATCTTATACTCAAATAAAATCAAAATCTGATAATGCATGCTAATTTTCCAAGTGTTTGAGTTGTAACCAATTCTCCAAACCATTAACAAAGAGATGATAACAGTTTAGCTTATCATCGCTGACAACAAACAAGCAAACCTATCTTTCGGCATTCAGATTTTGATGTTAAATGAGTATTACATTAGGAAAAAACATATATTTCAGTTTTGGAAAAGACCACTCACTCTTTCCAACTGACACTGGTCTTGCCTTATGGTATAATGAGATTAATTACATGCAAAGGAGAATGCTATGAAAGGCATCATTTTAGCAGGTGGTTCTGGGACTCGGTTGTACCCATTGACCCGTGCGGCCTCAAAACAACTCATGCCGGTTTATGACAAACCCATGATTTACTACCCATTGTCAACCTTGATGTTGGCTGGTATCAAAGAGATTTTAATTATTTCAACTCCGCAAGACCTGCCACGGTTTGAGGAAATGTTAGGGGATGGTTCAGAGCTTGGTATCAGCCTCTCTTATGCCGAACAGCCTAGTCCAGATGGTTTGGCGCAAGCCTTTATCATCGGCGAGGACTTTATCGGAAAAGACAGCGTATCGCTTATTTTGGGGGATAATATCTACCATGGCCCTGGCCTTAGTAAAATGTTACAACGCGCAGCTAACAAGGACTCAGGAGCGACTGTTTTTGGCTATCATGTTAAAGACCCAGAACGTTTCGGGGTGGTTGAATTTGATAAAGACATGAATGTTATTTCCATCGAGGAAAAACCTGAGGTTCCTAAGTCCAATTATGCAGTCACAGGGCTCTATTTCTATGACAATGATGTCGTTGAGATTGCTAAAAACATTAAACCAAGCGCCCGTGGCGAGTTGGAAATTACAGATGTCAATAAGGCCTATCTCGACCGGGGTGATTTGGCAGTTGAGATTATGGAACGTGGTTTTGCATGGCTCGATACGGGAACCCATGAAAGTTTGTTAGAAGCAGCCCAATATATTGAGACGGTTCAACGCATGCAGAATATGCAGGTTGCCAATCTTGAGGAAATCGCTTATCGTATGGGTTACATCAGCAAGGAGCAAGTCCATGAGCTAGCTCAACCGCTCAAGAAAAACGAATACGGGCAGTATTTGCTCCGTTTGATTGGAGAAGCCTAATGTCAGAACAATTTTTTGATAAAGAGTTAGTTTGCCGTAAAATTGAAGCTATTCCAGGTCTCTTAGAGTTTGATATCCCTGTCCGCGGGGACAACCGTGGGTGGTTCAAGGAAAATTTCCAAAAGGAAAAAATGGTGCCGATTGGTTTTCCTGAAAGCTTCTTTGCAGAAGGTAAGTTGCAGAATAATGTCTCTTTTTCCCGTAAAAATGTTCTTCGTGGCATGCACGCAGAGCCTTGGGACAAATACATTTCAGTAGCTGATGGTGGTAAGGTGCTAGGGGCTTGGGTTGACCTACGTGAGGGTGAGACTTTTGGCAATGTTTATCAGACGGTTATTGATGCAAGCAAGGGAATCTTTGTGCCACGCGGTGTGGCCAATGGCTTTCAGGTTCTGTCTGACACCGTTTCATACAGTTATTTGGTCAACGATTATTGGGCACTTGAACTCAAACCTAAGTATGCCTTTGTGAATTACGCAGATCCAGCACTTGGTATCCAGTGGGATAATTTAGAAGCAGCAGAGGTCTCAGAAGCTGATAGCAACCATATCTTGCTCAAGGATGTCAAACCCTTGACCAAAGAGGATTTGTGACATGTATCAAGACTTTCTGGCAATTGCACGTGAATTAAATCAGATTGGAATAACACCTCTTTTGATGGGGTCTGTTGGACTAGAAGTGCGAACAGGTCAATCCTGGTTGGCGCGTGATTTGGATATTCATGTCCCGAGTGACCCTCGCGGTTGGGAAGCGCCTGATGACGAGCGGATTTATCGTTTTGATGAACTCAATGCCATCATGGAGAAGTTAGGTTATCACTTGGTTGATCGTCATGAACACGAGTTTCAAAAGGATGGGCGTTCTGTTGAATTTGGTGGCCTGCATTCTCTGCCGAGTTTTGCTGGTGTAGAATTGGAAGACTTAGAAGAAATAGAAGATGAAGGTGTTCATTACTACTTGCCAAATTTGGAACAGTACCTCAAAATTTATCAGGCTTCATCCAAGGATAGCTATCGCGCTGAGAATAACAATCACAAAGACTTCGCAAAAATTGACTACTTAAAACAAGCATTAGGAAAATAAGCAAGAAAGGACTGTTCAGTTCACATCGTTAAACTGAACACGGGACTAAATTTCTAGGAAAAAAATAAATCTTTCTGGACACAAGACGTCTTCGTCAGATTTTCTATTTTTCTACGGATTACGGAATTTTCGCAAGCGAATCGTCCCTTTGTATCTTAAAATATGACTCAATATAAAAATATTATCGTCACAGGTGGAGCTGGCTTTATCGGCTCAAACTTTGTGCATTACGTATACAACAACCATCCAGACGTTCATGTGACCGTTCTGGACAAATTGACCTATGCTGGAAACCGAGCGAATATTGAAGAAATTTTGGGTGACCGCGTTGAATTGGTCGTGGGAGATATTGCAGACGCGGAATTGGTGGACAAATTAGCAGCAAAAGCTGATGCCATCGTTCACTATGCAGCAGAAAGCCACAACGACAATTCCCTCAATGACCCTAGTCCCTTTATCCATACTAACTTCATTGGAACCTATACACTTTTAGAAGCGGCGCGTAAATATGACATTCGTTTCCACCATGTGTCAACGGATGAGGTATACGGAGACCTGCCCCTTCGGGAAGATTTGCCAGGTCATGGTGAAGGTCCAGGTGAGAAATTCACTGCTGACACCAACTACAATCCCTCTTCACCATATTCCTCAACCAAGGCAGCTTCAGACTTGATTGTCAAGGCATGGGTTCGTTCATTTGGAGTTAAAGCAACTATCTCAAACTGTTCCAACAACTACGGACCTTATCAGCACATCGAAAAATTCATTCCCCGTCAAATTACTAACATCTTGGCAGGAATCAAGCCAAAACTTTACGGTGAAGGGAAAAATGTTCGAGACTGGATCCATACCAATGACCACTCAACTGGTGTATGGGCGATCTTGACCAAGGGCCAAATGGGGGAAACCTACTTGATTGGTGCTGACGGCGAGAAGAACAACAAGGAAGTGTTGGAACTGATTTTGGAGAAAATGGGTCAACCAAAAGACGCTTATGACCATGTCACAGACCGAGCTGGTCACGACTTACGCTATGCCATTGATGCCAGCAAGCTCCGCGATGAGTTGGGGTGGACACCAGAGTTTACCAACTTTGAAGCTGGTATTGAAGATACCATCAAGTGGTACACAGACAATCAAGACTGGTGGAAGGCTGAAAAAGAAGCTGTCGAAGCGAAATACGCTAAGGTACAAGAAGTGATTAAATAGGAGTCTTTCATGATTTTAATTACAGGGGCTAATGGCCAACTGGGAACAGAACTACGTTATTTATTGGATGAGCGTGGTGTGGACTATGTCGCAGCAGACGTTGCGGAAATGGATATTACAAACGCTGAAAAAGTCGATGCTTTTTTTGCAGATGTGAAACCAACCATCGTTTATCACTGTGCTGCCTATACGGCAGTTGATGCCGCTGAAGATGAAGGCAAAGAGCTAAACTACAAGATCAATGTCACTGGTACCGAAAATGTGGCCAAGGCTGCAGCTAAGTACGATGCCACCCTGGTCTACATCTCAACCGACTATGTCTTTGAAGGCCAAAAGCCAGTCGGTTTAGAGTTAGAAGTGGATGAGCCGGCTAACCCTCAAACAGAGTACGGTCGTACTAAACGTTTGGGTGAAGAAGCAGTGGAGAAATATGCTGGAAAATTCTACACCGTTCGGACCGCTTGGGTCTTTGGAAATTACGGTAAAAACTTTGTCTTTACCATGCAAAACTTAGCGGAAACCCGTGATACCTTGGGTGTGGTCAACGATCAATTTGGTCGTCCGACTTGGACACGAACTTTGGCAGAATTTATGATACATTTGGTCGAAACCAAGCAAGCGTTTGGCTATTACCATCTGTCAAATGATTCGGAAAAAGGTATCAGCTGGTATGACTTTGCCAAAGAAATTTTGAAAGATAAGGATGTCACTGTTAACCCAGTATCTTCTGATCAATTCCCAGCTAAAGCCAAACGCCCGCTTAATTCAACCATGAGTTTAGCTAAAGCAAAAGCGACTGGCTTTGCCATTCCAACTTGGCAAGAAGCGCTTGAAGCCTTTTATCAGCAAGGGAAAAAATAAGCTAAGATCTTCAGAGTCCGCTCTGAAGGTTTTTCTTGACTTTGTGAAGTTAACTGGTAAAATAGTTTTGAAGACCAAAGGAGAAGTGGTATGAGAAATTGTAAACTGAGTCGATTGTTTTTTTTTGTCAGTTGCTTAACTGGTTTACTGATGTTGGGAGCCTGTCAGAACAGGAAGGCACAAGATGAAGGTAATCAACTGAACATCGTCACGAGTTTTTATCCTATATATGCCATGACCAAAGAAGTAACAGGGGACCTTCATAACGTAAGGGTGATTCAATCTGGAACAGGGATTCACGGATTCGAACCTTCTGCCAGTGATATTGCGGCAATTAATGAAGCAGATATCTTTATTTATCATTCTCGTGCTTTAGAAAGTTGGGCGGGTGCTCTAGCCCCTAACTTGGAAGGGTCCAAAGTTCAAGTTATCGAAGCCACGGATGGGATGAACCTTGACCGTGTTAAAGGATTAGAAGACATGGCGGTATCTGAGGGGATGGATGAGACAAGCCTCTATGACCCTCATACTTGGAATAGCCCTCTTAAAGCGGCAGAAGAAGTGCAACTGATAGCTCAAAAATTAAGTGAGATCGATCCCGACCATGCAGGTGTTTACAGTGAGAATGCGGCAAGCTTTGAAGCTAAAGCTAAAGAGTTAGTTGCCACCTACTCCCCTTTTTTTGAACAGGTGAAGTCAAGGTATTTTGTCACGTCTCACACAGCTTTTTCTTATCTGGCCAAGGAGTTTGGATTAGAGCAACTGGGTATTGCTGGTATTTCTAGCGAACAGGAGCCAACGTCACGCCAGTTAGCTGAGATGGAAGAGTTTGTAAAAACTTATCAAGTCAAAACTATTTTTGTAGAAGAAGGGGTATCTCCTAAGATCGCTGAGACCATAGCTTCCGCTACAGGAGCTGAAATCAAAACACTTAGCCCGCTCGAAATTGACCCTCAAAACAATAAAACCTATTTGGAGAATTTAGAAAATAACTTCCAGATTCTATTAGAGGCTTTGAACCAGTGATGTTTTTAAGAGAATGTCAGAATAATAGACCTTTCCAATGAAAAAAGATATAATAGAGGAAAATCAGTGGAGGTTTTTATGGGATTGTTTAGTGGATTATTAGGAAATGCCTCGCAAAAAGATGTTGATAAGGTAGAGAAAGACTTAAAAGATATCCTTATTTCTGGCGAACAGGTTAATTTAGCCTTTAGTTTGGTTAGAGATTTGATTGTCTTTACGGATTATCGCTTGATACTTGTCGATAAGCAAGGGGTGTCGGGTAAGAAAACATCCTATAAATCCTTACCTTATCGATCAATTTCACGTTTTACAGTGGAGACTTCTGGACATTTTGATTTAGATGCCGAACTTAAAATTTGGGTATCCAGTGCTAGAGAGCCCGCTGAAATCTTACAATTCAAGTCGGATTCAAGTGTTATCATGATTCAAAAGGCTCTTGCAGAGGTTGTTCTAAAATAACAGAGTACCAATGTTATAAACAAATCAAGGTTTATCAATGATCGGGATTTGCTAAATTTCAAGTAGAAGTTAGCCATTTTCAAGAAACTTTACAGGAGATAAGTAATTCAGTATTTTCTTAGGATAATGATTGATCCAATTTTCAATGAAAGCGACCTGTTTCTGGGTCGTTTTCTTAGTTCCTTTAGGCAACCATCGTCTAATGAGCCGATTATGGTTCTCATTGGTCCCTCTTTCCCAAGAGGCGTAGGGATGGGCATAGTAAAGATGGT
>NZ_JBRUCW010000010.1:0-88736 GCF_053203525.1 Streptococcus rifensis
ATATCTGGCTGAGAAAGAAAATCTTACCCAACCACATACTAGTATAAACTATGTCTCAACAAAATAACAGTGGTTTTGACACAAATAAGACCTAGTTTTGCGGGACATTTTCATTTTCGATTGACAGCCTAGGCTGTTAATTCTTCTAATTTATCCACTAAACGTCCAACATAAGCGATTGTTTCGCGGAGCGGTTGGTCTGTAGTCACATCAACCCCAGCGTGTTGAGCCAATTCTTGCGCAGACAAGCTAGCACCCATTTCTAGGGTTTCCAACCACTTAGCGACAGTCTCCTCAGGATTTTTCTCCAACTCTTGGGCCATGACCGTACCAATGGTCAAACCAGCTGAGTAGGTGTAGGGGTAGAGGCCACCGTAGTAGTGAGGCTGACGCATCCAGATGAGTCCAGCATCTTCTAAGATTTCTATGTCTTCACCCCAGAATTCCTGCATGAGGTCGCGCTTGATCTGGCAAAGTTCATCGCCGTTGATGAACTCGTTGTTATCCAGTCGCGTGTAAACCTCACGCTGGAAGGCTGCTTCCAAGAGATGAGTGACCATGTTGTGGAAGTAAGTTCGGCTGATCAACTCGCTGATCAAGTAAGCTTGGAACGCGGGGTCAGGATTATCCTTGAGCAATTGGTTGCAGGTCAGAACTTCATTGGCCGTAGACGGCGCCTCGATAAAGTAGAGGGATGGGTCGTAGTTGAGAATGGATTGCTTGCTGGCCAGCTGGAAGTGACCTGCATGGCCTAGCTCATGTGCCAAAACCAAGACCTCATTCATGAGACCTGTCCATGAAAGAAGAATGTAAGACGGCCCTTCATAGAGGGTCGCACAGTAGCCCCCTGTGGACTTACCTTCATTTTGGGCAAAGTCAATCCAGCGCTCATCAAAGGCACGGTCAATTATCTTGCCATAATCATCCCCAAGAACTGCTAAAGCGTCTTTCAGGAGCTTACGCGAGTCTTCAGGAGTGATGCGCAGATTATAGGACGAGTCCAGACTAATTTTAAGGTCAGCGCTAGTAATCTTATCCAGACCTTGCTCTTTAGCCACCAGCTTAACAAAGCGACGCATATGAGGTGCCAGCTCTTTCATGATAACATCAATCTGGCGATCCATGAGGTCACGGCTAACATTCTGCCGGAAAAGTAAAAAGTCGATGGTCGAATTAAACCCACGCAAGCGCGCCTCGATCTGCTCGTTCTTGATTTGAGATAGATAGGTTTGCGCGGTCACATTTTTGTACTGGCGCAGTGTCTTGTAAAATGAATCTGTCGCCGCACGGCGCAGGTCTGTGTCGTGACTGATTTCATAGTCGTTTTCAAAGAGAACATAGGAGTTAGCATAGGTCTTGCCCCCTACTTTAAAGTCCTCAAACACCATATCCTCAAACTTAGCCGCTGAGTAAATCGTCTCTGGGTGTCCAAAGACAGGCCGTAATTGATTGAGAAGTTCTTCTTGTTCGGCACTGAGTTGATAGTCTTTTCGGCGTTTGAGTTCAGCCAAATAAGGGGCATAGACGTCTTTTTTTTGAGCTAAAAGATCCAGATAGTCCTCACCAGCTTCCATAAGCTCAGTCGCTACAAAGGCTAGGCGTGGATAGGTCCGCTCATAGACTTGCACAAATAGGTCTGCCTCCTCCGCGCGCTCTGGACTGAGCTTATCCACATCTAAATTGAGCAAGGCGTAGTGCATGAGCTTGCTATTTTCTTTTTCTAAAGCCTCAAAAACAGGCAAGGCATCAAGAGCTACTTCTGGGCGATGAAGCTGTTCACGGTAGGTCTCTTCAAAGGCCTTGGTTGCCCCATCAAAATTAGCCAAGGCAGCCTTATAGTCTTCTAACGTCGCATAAATCAGACTAGTGTCCCAGGTTTCAGCCACAGGCACATCCTGACGTTTCGGTAATCCTTTTGTCATTGGTTCCTCCTCATTATCCTCAAAATGGTTGTAAGGGTCCGTCGTCCTTAGCCATTTGAAAGGCTTTACTGACTACCATTTTATCATGAAACACGCCCTAAGGCGAGAAGAAACCAATCCCCGACGATAAAGACAAAAAAGAGGCTAGGACTTTTATCCCAGCCTTTTTACATCACTAACATTCCTTCTAAAACTTTTTGTAAACCGCTTAGCAAGGAGAATAGCTAGTGATTGGATAACCGATGCAATGCTTAGGCTTCATCGTCAATCAAGATTTCCTGAGGAATGGCGAACATCTTGGTCAAGGTGAAGCAAAGACCTACCGTGAAGATGGATACCAGGAAGTAAACCACCAATTGGTAATTGTCATAGATATACATGAGGTATGATGGCAATACCGCTAGACCATAAGAGTTGGAACGAATTTGGAAGAGGGATAGGAGCGCCGCACCTAGACCAGATGACAAGAGCATCATGTAAAGAGGTTTCAAATTGTAACGCAAGTGCAATCCAAAGAGAACAGGCTCACTGATACCGAACAATTGCGACATGAAGGCACCCATAACCGTTTGCTTAACCTTGCTGCTCTTAGCGCTTCGATAAAAGGCCAAACAAGACCCTAAGTTCGCAAATCCATACATGGCACAAAGGGTAATCAGTTGGTTGAAGCCTGTGTTAGCTAGCAAGGAGGTTTCAATCAAGACATACATGTGGTGAAGCCCTGCAATAACGGTCAGCGGGTAAGTCGCTCCGACAAAGAAACCACCTAACCCAAATGGCAAGTTCATCAAGAATTCCGTCAGATTAACAATTCCGATTTCCAACCAGTGAACGATGGGACCAAAGCCCATCAATACCACAACCAACATCACTAAGATAGTCACAAAGGGTGTTAAGATGAGGTCCAGTGAATTGGGCATAACTTGACGGAGTTTGCGTTCTAATTTAGAACCGAGGAAACCAGCTAAAATCGCTGTTAAGACTGACCCTTGTGCCCCCATGACTGGAATCATTCCAAAGACCTGGATGGCTTCAGCATCGCCAGAGGCAACCGCATAGGCGTTTGGCAAACTAGGGGACACGAACATCAACCCTAGAACCAAACCGATCATCGGCGTCCCACCAAAGATGCGGAAAGCAGACATGGTAATCAAGGCTGGCAAGAAGGCAAATGCCGTATCTGTCAAGACGCTAATCAATTGGTTGAGGTAGGGCGGGAAGATCTCTGTGGATAAGCCAATCAAGCCAAGGATATTGTCATTGAAGATCACCCCTTTAAGTCCTAGGAAAAGACCGGTTGCTGCGATAACAGGAACGATCGGAACAAAGATATCCCCCATGGTCCGCATGATGGCACGGATCCCTTTTTCCTGGCTCTTAACATAGGCGTCTTGTTCAGACTTAGCCACTGTGGCAATGCTCATGGTTTCCAATTCTTCAAAAACCTTGTTGACAATGCCACCACCTAAGATAATTTGGTATTGGCCGCTATTAAAGAAAGTACCTTTAACCTCGTCAACCTTTTCGATCGCTTTGGTGTCGATCGTTTCGTGGTCTTTAACCACTAGACGCAGACGCGTCGCACAATGCGTTGCGGATACGATGTTGTCGCGCCCAACGATTTCTAAGATATCACTGGCAATTTTTCTGTATTTTTCTGTCATTATTTCTCCTCCTCAATGACAAGAGCCCCAAAGGCTGGAAGTGTTAATAGGTGTTGGTCAATGGTATAGTCTTGGCTGTTGTGCAGGTGCACCGCTTTGACAGGTCGCTCAAGTGTGATGGTTTCTGTCGTCTCAGAAAGGCTCACCACAATCAAATAGCTCGCCCCTGCATCCTCACGCCTGTAAAGAAAGACGGGGTTCCCCTGACGCTCTGGAAAGGCAATATCACCTAGGGTCAAGGTTTCATGGGCAGGATTCTGTTTAAGCGCGATCATGGCCTTGTAAAACTGGAAGATGCTATCTGAAGTGGCCACTTGATGCGCCGCATTTCGCACCTCTGAGCGCTCTGCAATTGGCAACCACGGGGTGCCCTCTGTGAAGCCAACCGTCGCATCTGCTGTCCATTGAACTGGCGTCCTTGAATTATCACGGCTTCTGAGATTGATCATATGAAGAGCTTCTTCAGCCGTTAGGCCTTCAGCCATCCCTCGGTGATACTGATCAATTGAGGAGATGTCATCAAAAGCGTCAATGCCATCGCGCTCAAAGTTAATCATACCGAGCTCTTGGCCTTGATAAATAAAGGGTGTTCCTCTCAAGAAAAAGTAGAGCAAACCAATCGCTTTGACAGCAAGAGGATTAGTCGCCTGATCCAGCAAGTACTTGCTGGTTGCCCGTGGTTGGTCGTGATTTTCGATAAAGGGAGCTCCCCAACCAGACGCCTGAATGGCTAATTGTGACTCTTCTAGGATTTGGAAAAGATCCTCAGGCGTCCACGCCACTCGCTTGAACCACTCGCTGCCGCTTGCGACATCGAGGTCTGCATGTTTAAAATCAAAAATCATGGAGAAGAACCCATCCGGTCCGATAAACTGATCGAGCTGGTCGTAAGGCACTCCAGGAGCTTCTGCCACTGTGACACAATCGTATTTTTGGAAACAGCGTTCCTTGAGCTCCTTCAGGAAAACCTCGATGCCCGGTTGGTTACGACTGGTCTTGGTGCACTTGACCAGGCCATCGACCCCATCTGCTGGCTGGCTCTTAAAGGTCAAATCCTTTTTGATAAAGGTGATGGCATCAATCCGAAAACCTGCAATCCCCATCTCTAGCCAGGCATTGACCATCTGGTAAACCTCCTCGCGCAAGGCTGGATTTTCCCAGTTGAGGTCAGGCTGTTTCTTGTGGAAGGTATGGTAGTAGAAAACATCTTCATTAGGGAGTTTTTCCCAAACGTTACCACCAAAGATGGATCGCCAGTTATTAGGGGCTTCAGTCCCCTCCTTAAAAATATAATAATCGCGGTACTTGCTCTTAGGATCACGCAAGGCTTCTTGAAACCAAGCATGCTCATCAGAGGTGTGATTGACCACCAAGTCTAAGATAATCTTAATCCCACGCGCTTTGGCTTCTGCGATCAATCGCTTGACATCCTCCAAGGTCCCGAATTCCTCTGAGATAGCAAAATAGTCGGAGATATCATAACCATTATCAGCCATAGGCGATTGAAAGATTGGGCAAATCCACAAGCTTGTCACTCCCAAATCACTGAGATAGTCTAGTTTTTCAATAATGCCCGGAATGTCCCCGATCCCATCTTGGTTGCTATCGTAGAAACTGCGAGGGTAAATCTGATAAATGACTTCTTTTTGCCACCATTTTTCCTCTTGACGCATCCGTTCTTCCTTTCTGCTCGTAATCGTTTACAAGAGCCATTATAAGCCAACAGCATCTCATCTTCAATAGCCTTTGGCCATTAAAAAAAAGCGACCGGCATTCGTCACTTTTTTCCTACAAAAGTAAAAAAGACCACTACTGGAGCAGTCTAAATTTGAAAAAGAGGATTTCCACCGCCAATAAAAATGGCGTGAGAATCGGTTCTGCGTAGGGAAAACGAGCCTTATCAATAGTTGGAATCAACAGCAAATCATCATAGAGAATGGATGGGTGCTGGGTATCTGTCATGACCAAGGTATAAAAGGAAGACATGGTCTGCGGTGCCAAAGCGATCACCGGGAGGTTGCTCTTCCCATCAATCTTAATCACCCAAAGCACCGAGGCCTCTCCCTTTTTGAGGCAGGCTTCAAGAGCTTGAGGATTGGGTAAAATAAAGAGAGACAGTTGGCTCTGCAGGAAAATTCGCTCGATAACCTTGGCCACACGTAATTCCTTATCCGTCTGGGCGAAGAGATAGACGGTTTTGCGCTCCGTCAAGGCCTGAAACAAGGAGGTAGTGTCATAACTATGGATATAATCAATAATCTGATGGTAGAGTTTCGGGTAATCCTGTTCACTATCCGTCAGCTTAGCCTGTAACTTCAGAGAGGCTTTCAATTCGCTAAAGCCCGATAGCCCCAGCTTTTGGCAAAAGCGAAAGATCGTCGTGGTTGACACATGGCAAGCCGCTGCCACTTCCTGAATCGTAAGGCCAGACAGGTCTGCCTCTTCAATATAGTGGTAAATGTCCCAGTCAAGCTCAGACAAGTGTCTCGCCTTTTCTTGGACCAATACTGCAAGACTCATGCCTTCCCTCCTTTATGTAGCAACTGATAGCACCCTTCAAAGAGCTGGTCAATGATAAAATAAAAGGTTGTGCTAATCCCATGAGTAAATTTAGTTTTGGTATGGATAGAGGTTGTCGGCACATAAAGCTGGTAGTCTGATAAGCTAGACATGGTGTTGGTTGAGGTCCTGGTCATGACCAGGGTCTTGATTGGGCTCACACGGCACTCTTCCAACATGGCTATCCCTTCAGGCGATTCCCCCTTATAGGAAATCAAGCAAAACAAATCATCCTCCGTAAAATTTTCCTTGGCATAGGAAAACTCCCCCTGGTCAAAAAGCACACTGACCTTTTTTCCTAGGGAGGTAAATAGCTGACGCATGGATTCCACTTCTAGCTTCTGCTCATTGCCCGTTCCAAACAGATAGATGATCTCTCGTGACGCCAATAAGGCTACCATGGGTTGCAGCTGCTGCTTGGCGAAAATCTGATCCACATAGAGATGATAGTTTTGAATGACTTCTTCAAAATCATCTTGTCCCTGCGGCAGGTTGTCCTGTTGCTTCAGCAAATATTTGAGTTCTGCAAAGGAATCGATTTCCATTTTTTTGAGCCAGCGGAAAATCGCTGCTCGGGACAGATAAAGCTCATTAGATAACTGCTGACTCGTCAGGTCATCGAGATTCCCAGTATAGGCCAATAGATAGTTAGCCACGTTTTTTTCAGATGCTGTTAATTTAGGATAGTGGTGATTGACCAAAGTTCTAAAATCCATAACAAACCCTCTCACTTCTAATCCCATTATACCACGTTTCCAAAAGACACTAAATACCGCTCTACGGCAGTATTCAAAAAAAGCCGGTTTCCCAGCTTTTCCTTGTGTTCTGTTGGACTAAATCTCCTTAGGCGGATAACCCAGATGCGCATAGGCCTTGGGTGTCGCCACGCGCCCCGTCCGCGTCCGCATGATAAAGGCTTGCTGGATCAGGTAGGGGTCGTACATGTTTTAACGGTGTACAATAGCTTTCGTTTATTAGCTTGCGGCGCCCAACCGAATCACTTGGTCAAAGCGTTCAGCCGTTTCTGGTTTCAGATGATGGGTAACCGTGATATAGGTCAAGTCTGATTGGGTCAGCAGAGCAGATTCGATGGCATCCGCATTGAATTGATCCAGATTAGCCATAGCTTCATCCATGATAATGACCTGATTTCCTTTGAGGAGGGCACGGGCAATGCCAATACGTTGTTTTTGACCTTCTGATAAGAGGGCTGGAGAGACCTGGTCATCTAGACGTGACGCTAGGGAGAGCAGATTTACCTTTCCGAGAGAAGCCAAGATGACTTCTGTAGTGATATCAGTGTTCCATAGCGTAAGATTATTACGGAGTGTGTCCTGGTAGATATGCGTTTGATTGCTGATATAGGCTATGTGGCCGATTAACTGACTTTCATTGAGAACATGGAGTTCCTGCTGGTTCACCTTTAGGCTACCCTGATAGTGCTTGCGGTTACCAAGAATGGCATTAATCAGAGTTGATTTCCCGCTTCCTGATTCGCCAATAATAGCATATTTCCCTCCTTTGTTAAAGGTTAAATCCAAATCTTCAAATACCGTGTGATCGCCAAAGGCATACCTGAGTCCTCTAGCAGTGATGCTATCAATTTTTCCCTCAAAGTCAGTTCCCACCACAGGATTTGCCTCTTCAAGTTTCTGAAATAAGGGCTTCACCGATGAAATGGCTACTTGTAACTGATTAAAGGTTGTCAGAGCATTGAAAATATTACCTGAGATTTGCCCGACAGAGGAGATAGTACCTAGGGAAATGTGACCCAAAGAAATCAAGAACCCAGTCAGCAACAAGACCGACACTTGCCCAACAATCGAGAAAAGGGCCATAATGATTTCAATTGCAGTGCTTTTCTTGGTAAAAGCAACTTTCTCAGCCATAAACGCTAAGACAACCATCCGGATTCGCTCTAACAAGGTCTCCTTACGATTCGCATAATAGAGGGTTTTGTAGCCAGACAATTGGTCCGTCAGACCAGATAGAAAACGTTCATTAGCTATCGAGAACTGACCAGCATAGCTTTCCATTTTCGAAGCAAAAGGGCGAGGCAGGTAGGTCAACACTAGCGTCAGAACTAGGGTCAACAGAACAATGCGGTAGTCAAAACTAATGAGAGCAATAATGGAAAAAACAGTGGTGAACACCGTTGATAGGAGACTGTAAAAACTTGCAAACCCACTCTCTTCAATCATGCGAATGTCATTATTTAGAATCGATAAATGATCTCCAACCTCTTTCGCTTGAAAGGCTGAAAAGGGAGCTTGGCTCAAATGAGCGACATAGGTTTCACGAACCGCTAAGGACATCTCCTGAATCAGTTTGACTTGATGCACAGAAATCAAATAGGTAAAGACCAAATAGAGGAGGTAAAGAAGCATTTCGATGCTAATCCAAAAGAGAAAACCTTTGAAATGCCCTGCTGCCAATTGGTTCGTCATCAGTGCCAGTGTTACTGAAGCGCCAACAAGACAAGCGGCATTCACAGCCAAAAGAATGATGTGCAACAGATTCCTAGCTTTAAACTGTAAGAGGTATTTTGTCATGATATTTCCTTCTTTCAAAAAAAGTATTACGAAAGGTTTAACTTTGTACTACTAGTCTATCTTGGTTTTTCAGGAAAAGAAGAAAATTGTCATATAATGGAATCCAACATCATGTTATAGTCTGCTTCCCGGATTTTAAGTAAATTGTCCGCCCCTAAATGACGGATACTGTCTAAAGCTAATTCGATTTTCTTTTTGCCGATGTCCACCTGACCAATCTTGATCCAGTATGCACCTAGTACCATCTCCCGTTCGAACCGCTCATATAAAAACTGTTCTGGAATTCTCATCTCCGACAGCTTGTCTAAATAAGCTTTCGCCAAATCGAGTTGCTCACGATCCAAAAAAACAGAGATAGCATTGATAAGCAGATGAATCCGTATTTTCTTGTTATCATCTGTGTTCCCAAAAAGGATTGTCTTATAAATAATCTCTTTAATAAGAACATGGAGGGTCTCAGTCGGAATAGCGACCATACTGTTCCCTAAAATAATGAGCTCACGCTTTCCCCACTGATCAATAGCAAACAGGTAATCCGTCACCTCATTAATACTTTCTGGATCAATGGCTTCACCTGTTAGGTTAACGATAAAAGACTTGATCATAATGGCATTATAAAGATAGGTTTTCTTACCAGAATCCTCGTATTTTTGAGACTCTTCATTGAGGTATCGCTTCAAGGCCGTTAGATTATTACTATGATAGGCATTTCCAACTCGCTCAATCAACCCTTCTGACTCTGTTTGCTGACTTTTTGAGAGGATACCATAGAATTCCTCGATACTCACATCTAAATTTTCCAGTAAGAGAAAGAGCCGTGAGGCCGACATTTCTGATTCCCCACGTTCAAACTTGGATAAGAAGGATACTGACAGAAAGTCTCCCGCTACATCCTTCAAGGATAATTTTTTAGATAAGCGAATCTTCTTAAAAAGTTCTCCCATCTCTTTCGTTTCAATCATAACCATCACCCTACTTTCGTCATAGCTATTATAGCAAAAACACCCTCAACCCGCAGTTCATGGCTGTGTATTGAGAGTGCTTTGATATAAAAACTGTTCATCAGATAAATCCAACTTGGGCATCGCCTTAACGATTCACCTGTTTTTTAATGAACCTCTTGATCCAGCCTTCAAATCCAGTATCTTGAAGTTCCTGATCAAGCTCCTGATGAATCTGGTTTTGAAGCGCTGTTTTTTCTTCCTTTGAGAGGACTGTACCTTTCTCATCATACCATTGTCCCTTAGTTACTGTAACTGCCATAAGTGTTTCTCCTTTTTATTGTTATGTTATGCTCTTAGTTTACACCTGTTTTGGCAATCATTTTAAAAATTGTCATATATTGGAATTTTTTAAAACCACTACTGACTCAAAGAAGTTCTAGGACTGTTAGCATTCATTGTTTAAATATCCTGAGTTGATTCCTATGGAAGGCCTATCAAACAGAATTCCTTTAAAATTCCATCACTGATTATCCCAGTTCCTGAATGGTACTTAAAAAAGCCGGTCTCCCAGCTTTTCCGTATGATCTATTGCACTAAATCTCCTTAGGCGGATAACCCAGATGCGCATAGGCCTTGGGTGTCGCCACGCGCCCCGTCCGCGTCCGCATGATAAAGCCTTGCTGGATGAGGTAGGGTTCGTACATGTCTTCGACCGTTTCACGCTCTTCTGCGATATTGACCGACAAGGTGCCCAGACCGACTGGCCCCCCCTTGTACATCTCGATCATGGTGCGCAGGATTTTTTGATCGACATAATCTAGGCCCTCGCTATCCACATCCAGCATGGACAAGGCCTTGTCTGTAATACGTGCATCAATCTGGCCATCTCCCATGATTTGGGCAAAGTCCCGAACCCGTTTTAAGAGGCGATTGGCAATCCGTGGCGTCCCGCGACTACGACGCGCTAGCTCAATGGCCGCTTCGTGGGTAATGGCCATCTCAAAAATATCGGCCGTCCGTTCCACAATCTCCGTCAGGTCAGACTGCTCGTAGTACTCCATGTGCCCTGTGATCCCAAACCGTGCCCGCAAGGGATTGGACAACATCCCAGCCCGTGTGGTCGCTCCGATAAGGGTAAAGGGTGGCAACTCCAAGTGGACACTGCGGTTCGCATCACCACTACCAATCATGATGTCAATGTAAAAATCTTCCATGGCGCTGTAAAGCACCTCTTCAACGGCCATCGGTAGGCGATGGATTTCATCGATAAAGAGGACATCTCCTGGTTCAAGGTCATTGAGAATAGCCACCAAATCGCCTGCTTTTTCAATGACAGGACCTGAGGTCTGCTTGAGATTGACCCCAAGTTCATTGGCAATCACAAAGGCCATGGTCGTTTTCCCGAGACCCGGAGGCCCAAAAAGAAGGGTATGGTCCATGGCTTCATCCCTTAGCTTGGCAGCCTCAATAAAGATTTTTAATTGGTCCTTGACCTTGTCTTGTCCGATGTATTCTCTTAAATATTGGGGACGAAGCGTGCGCTCCACCAGCTCCTCATCACCCATTAATTCACTGTCTAAAATTCTTGTCATGCCCCTATTATAGCAGATTTTAAGGGAGAAGAAAAAAGAAATAGCCGACAGCAGTCGGCTATTTCCTGGAGATATATGAACGTTAACAACCACTTGGAACAAGGTTGCCAACTTTTTTTAAAATTTTAGGATTGAATACAGTATACTTAACCTTCCTTAAACAAACCTTAAAGATTTGATTAATGAAAGTAATTTTTTAAAAAGACCCCTTTTTATAAGCTGTAAATCTATCTGGAAGCAAGCACATGTTTGTCAACCTAAACACTTTTTGGCAATGCCTAACTTTATCATCCTCATGATTTTAATAATTCTAGAAAAAGCACCACATCTACCTCTCCAAGCCATCATCGATCATTTTCTCAAAATTTTTGACAGCCTTGGTAACCCGCTGAGCAGCCGATTGGCCATCTTTAGCAAAATAACCTTTGGGGTTAAAGTAGGAGAAAAGCCAATCATTCGCTTGCTTTCCCCCTTTTTCGGTGGTCAGGCGATTCGGTGAGAAAAAGCGGGCATGTTTTTGCCGAGCCAGTTTTTTTCGAAAGGTGGGATCGTGTGGGCCGACAGGAGCTATGTCTAGGACTCTGTGCCGAGTATTGTTTCGACTAGCATAGTTAAAACTAGCACCATTAAGGATGCCATTTTCAGTCATTCCTTCAACATCCACCTCATTGAGAAAATGCCCAAGTTCGTCCAAGATAAACTCTGTATGAAAATGGAGTAAAATTTTAAAATTGATAAGCGATTTGCCATCTGGATAGATAATCTTTACATTCCTTGCATCGGATGATTTTAGGGCAATTTTGTTATGCAAACGAGCCGATTCCGTCATGCTATAAGCATAGTAATAATTGGTATTGTCGATGCCAAGTTCCTGCATAACCCCATTGCGGTCATCCATATTACGGATATAAGCAGCCAAGGCCTGTGCATCGGTCATCCCTTCTTTACGGTAATGCTGACGCACCCACTGGGCCTGCTGAGATGAAATCACATAACGGAATTGATGAAGTTGGCGATTGAGCCTTCCCTCACCTGCCAGAGTTTGACCCGGAAAAGCTTTTTGGACCGTCTGTGAAAATGCCCTCCAGAAAGGATCAGCAGGTTCTAAGTCTGGCGCAATACGCGTGATTAAAGCCTCGGTTTCCGCAATGGTCCCCGATAAGTTATCCGGCATTTCTACTACCTTCATAGCAGTCTCTAAGAGTTCTTTTAACTCTTTAACACGATTTTCTCGGCTGCCAATCCGCCACAGATTTTGAAACAACTCCGAGCCAAACAACTGGCTCTCTTCCATCCGTTCTTCCAGATAGGAGAGATGCTTATATCTCTCATCAGGCACCTTTAGAGCCCGCAAGAAGCCTTTCTCAATCACTGACTTAGACCAGCCTTGTCGCTTCAGGAAAACAGCTTGCCCCTGTAACGTTGCTCGCCAAATATCCTGATCTTCTACATCTAAAAATCCATAATACGACGCTCGGAAGTCATCATCAAGCGGTAAATCATTGAGTTCTGTGTCCATCATTTGTCTGCGATTCCTGATCACAATGACCAAGAATCCAAGCAGAACGAGTCCTAATCCTAGAACTATTCCATAACCATTCATAGCTCTAGTATAACAAGAAAAACGTGGACTTAAAAGTATTTGAAGAACTTTTATGTTAACATTTAATTCTGTTTTTGATATCCATGTTATATCTTATGACATAACTTTGTGTTTTTTGTTGACATTTTTTATTTTTAGCGTATAATGTAAACACTATCATTTTTTTGGAGGCTTTTTATGGATAAAAAGACGAATCGTGGCGCTCTCATCGGAGCGGCATTTATCATGGCAACATCTGCCATCGGACCTGGTTTCCTGACACAAACCGCTAAGTTCACCGACTTGTATGGTGCTAACTTTGGCTTTGTAGTCCTAGTCGCAGTACTATTAGCCTTAATCGTTCAGTTAAATATCTGGCCAGTGTTAACGTCAAGCGGTCTACGCGGTCAAGATGTGGCCAACAAAGTCTTTCCTGGTTTGGGATATCTTCTGACAGCACTTATTGTTTTGGGAGGACTGGTCTTTAACATCGGGAACGTCGGTGGTGGTGCCCTTGGCTTTAATACCTTGCTTGGAATCCCAACTATCTTTGGTTATTTTCTAGCTGGTGGACTAGCCATTCTCATCTTCCTTTTCAAAAATGCCATGGCTGCCATGGACAATTTCACTAAGATTCTGGGTGGTCTCATGATCGCTGTTATCTTCATTGTTATTCTTATGGTAAACCCACCTTACGGAGAGGCTCTGAAAGCAACTGTCATGCCAGATGTCCCTTATAGCGATTTGTTTAGCCCTATCTTGACCCTATTAGGAGGAACAGTTGGCGGTTATATTACATTTGCGGGAGCTCACCGTCTGATTGACGCTGGCTTTACGGGTAAAGAAAACTTGGCTCATGTCAAGAAAAGTGCTATGACAGGTATTTCTATTGCTACAATTGTCCGAATTTTCTTGTTTTTAGCTATTTTAGGCGTCGTTAGCAAGGGGATTACCCTTGATCCAGCCAACCCAGCAGCCGATGCTTTCAAACAGGGAGCTGGTGAAATCGGCTACCGTTTCTTCGGCCTTGTGCTCTTATCAGCTGCTCTTACTTCAATCGTCGGGGCTGCTTATACTTCTGTCTCTTTCTTAAAGACATTGATCCCTATGGTTGCTAAGCACGAAAAAGCTGTCACTATTGCTTTTATCATTGTCTCAACCTGTATCATGGCCTTCCTAGGTCAACCAGCTAATCTCTTAGTGATTGCTGGCGCTCTGAACGGCTTGATTCTTCCGTTAACGCTTGGCATCTGTCTGGTGGCTAGTCAAAAATCAAGCATCGTCGGACCTGATTACAAGCATCCGAAATGGTTGCTTATCGTTGGGATTATCGTGGTGATTGCAACAGCCTATCTTGGCTTCCAATCCCTAGGATCTCTCGGCCAACTTTTTGCTTAACCGATAAGGAACATTGCTTATGACCTTTACCATTAAAACAGCTGGTGACTCAGCGGTGTTATTAACCTTTGAGCAAGTCATCAGCCCTGATATCAACCACCAGATGAAATCGTTTCTCTTTCTCCTGAAGGAGCAACCCATCTCTGGAATCATCGACATTATTCCAGCCTTTGCATCTCTTTTGATATCCTATGACCCAAGGGTCATTACGTTTGCCAAGCTTAAGAACCGTCTATTGGCCTTACAAGATGCGAAGGTCTCATTAGCCAACGCAGGCAAGCGAATCTTTGAAATCCCGGTCTGCTATGGTGGCGATTACGGCCCTGATTTATCCTTTGTTGCTCAAAATGCAGGGCTGACCGAAGAAGACGTCATTGCTATTCATTCTAGCCAAGACTATCTGATCTATATGCTAGGATTTCTGCCAGGATTTCCCTATCTCGGTGGCTTGGATGACCGTATCCACACACCGCGCCTCGACAATCCTCGCTTGGCCATTCCCGCAGGCAGTGTCGGCATCGGTGGCAGTCAAACTGGCATCTATCCTCTCGAATCGCCCGGTGGATGGCAGTTAATCGGTCGAACCCCTGTCGAGACCTATCAACCGAATCGGCAAGTCCCCATCTTATTTGAGGCAGGAGATTATATCCGGTTTAAGGCCGTCAGTGAAGAGGAATACGGGAACATCTTAACTGCCGTAAAGGCTGGCAACTACCAAGCAACCATTATTCGAGAGGAGGGCGACCATGGGCATTAGAATTTTAAAACCAGGTCTCATGACAACTGTACAAGATATGGGCCGCACTGGCTTTCAAAGCCAAGGTTTCGGAGTGTCTGGGGTCTTGGATGTTAGGTCCTTTCGGATTGCTAACCTTCTCATTGATAACCCTGAAAACGAGGCGGTTCTTGAATTTTCTCTGGTTGGCCCAACCCTAGAATTTACGCGGGCAACCATTATTGCCATCACGGGTGGCGATTTTCAACCGACGATCAATGGCGAACCTGCAAAGATGTACACCGCCCTTTATGTCCACAAGGGGGATGTGCTTGCTTTTGGCGGTGCTCGAACCGGCTCCAGAGGCTACATTAGTTTTTCAAGCTATCTCCAGGTTCCAACAGTCATGGGAAGCCGGTCCACCAATAGCAAGGTTGGGCTAGGTGGCTTTAAGGGACGCAAGTTAGAAGCTGGGGACTTTATTGATTTTCGCATCAATCGCCTCTATCTCCCTCACTTTCTGTCTCGGACCCTTGACATCGATGAATATGACCAAGAAGAGGCGGTCTTACGCGTCATCCTTGGTCCCCAAGAAGAGGTCTTTTCAAAAAATGGCATCCGCACCTTCCTCTCTGAAACCTATACCGTAACCAGTGATTTTGACCGTATGGGCTGCCGTTTAGATGGGCCATTTATTGCTCATCGCGACAAGGCTGACATCATTTCTGACGGCACCGCCTTTGGCTCTGTCCAAGTCCCAGCCCACGGCAAACCCATCATTTTGCTATCAGACCGTCAAACGACTGGCGGTTATGCTAAAATCGCTACGGTGGCTTCTGTTGATATGCCAAAACTGGTCCAACGAAAAACCGATCACACCATTCGGTTTAAGGCCATTTCAGTCGAAGAAGCCCAAGACCTCATGGCTGACGAAGCCAAGGAATTTAAACGGATGCGGCAAATCATCCACCAACCTTGTAAGGAAGTCCTTGATCGTCGGCAGGTCGCCAAACGAATTGCCACACTTTTTCAATAGGAGAAGAACTGAATGACTATAGATGATATCAAAGAACTTGTCGCACTACTGGAAAAATCTTCGCTCGTCGAGATGGATATCCAAGATGGTGATTTTAAAATCCGCCTCAGCCGTAAAGGCGAGGTCGTTCAAGCACCACCTGCCCATATACCCGCACCCCCGTCAACGCCTGTAGAAACCTCCGACGACACCGTAGACAGCGACGAGGACCTCATCACCTCTCCGCTCGTCGGGACCTTTTACTCTGCTGCTGGTCCAGACATTCCAGCCTTTGTCCGCGTCGGAGATAAATTAAAGACTGGAGATACGGTCTGTATCCTTGAAGCCATGAAATTAATGAACGAAATCACAGTTGACGCTGACTGTGTGGTCGAAGCCATTTTGGTTAGCAACGAGCAAAAAGTGGAGTACGGCCAACCGCTCTTTAGGATTAGAAAGATTTAAGGCGGTGACGCTATGATTCAAAAAGTTTTAATCGCTAACCGGGGAGAGATTGCTGTTAGGATCATCCGTGCCTGTCGAAACCTAGGTCTGCAGTCTGTAGCTATTTATTCTAAAGAGGATGCTAATAGCCTACATGTTCAACTGGCTGACCAACGGATTTGTATCGGCGAAGGACCTGCCCGCAACAGCTACCTCAACAAAAACCACATCATCACTGCCGCTCTCAATGTTGGTGCTGATGCCATTCATCCAGGTTTTGGCTTTCTTTCTGAAAATACAGATTTTGCAAGACTCTGCCAAGACAATGGGCTTATCTTTATCGGACCAAGCCCAGAGGTCATTGACCAGATGGGCAATAAATCCCAAGCCCGCCAAACCATGACTGCTGCTGGGGTGCCTATTGTCCCAGGAAGTCCTAGTCACATCAGACATTTAGAAGATGCCAAAGCCCTTCTTCCTGACATTGGCTTTCCAATCATGATCAAAGCCTCATCAGGTGGTGGCGGAAAGGGCATGCGGATTGCCCGAAATGCCCTTGAATTTGAAGACCAATTTACCATTGCTCAGAGTGAGTCCATCAATGCATTTGCGGACGATGCCATGTATCTGGAAAAATACATCGAAGACCCGAAACACATTGAAATCCAAATCATGGCTGACCAGTACGGTCAAGTCGTAGCCCTGGGAGAGCGGGATTGCTCTGTCCAGCGTAACCACCAGAAACTTATTGAGGAAAGCCCTTCACCTGCGATTGACGACCGCTTGCGAGAGCAACTAAACCAAGCCGCTCTCGCTGCTGCCCGAGCCGTTCAGTATGTCAACGCAGGAACCATTGAATTTATCATGGATAAGAACGGTGATTTTTACTTTATGGAGATGAACACCCGCATCCAGGTGGAGCACGGTGTCACAGAGATGGTTACAGGCACAGACTTGATTGCTGAGCAAATCCGTATTGCCGATGGCCAGCACTTGTCCTTTAAACAAGAGGAGATTCAGTTGCGCGGACACGCTATCGAATGCCGTATTAATGCTGAAATCCCGGCCAAAAACTTCATGCCAAGTCCGGGGCCCGTCAATCATCTGCATCTCCCAGCTGGAAATGGAGTCCGGGTCGACACAGCTCTCTACTCAGGCTATCAGATTCCGTCTGAGTATGATTCGATGATTGCCAAAGTCATTGTCCATGCCCCAGACCGTGAGGCTGCCATTCAAAAAATGAAAAGCGCCCTCGGTGAGATGGTTATATTGGGAGTAGAAACCAACCTTGACTTCCAATACAGCATCATGCAAAATCCTGATTTTAAAGCCGGCGACATCACAACCAGCTTTATCGAGCACTTTTTATCACTCAAGGCAGGAGGAAAATTATGACCTATAAGGTTGATTTAAACAGCGATTTAGGCGAAAGCTTCGGCGCATACAAGATTGGCCAAGATGATCAGATCATCCCGCTAGTCAGCTCTGCCAATGTGGCCTGCGGCTTTCATGCCGGAGATCCTCTGGTCATGGACACTACGATCGCCCTAGCCAAAGGCCATGGTACGGATATCGGAGCTCACCCTGGCTTTCCTGATTTGATGGGCTTTGGCCGTCGGAATCTACAGACAACCGCTAGAGAAACCAGTGCCTACATTACCTATCAGATAGGGGCTCTAGGGGCCTTTGTCACTGCTCATAACGCCAAGCTCCAACACGTCAAACCACACGGGGCCCTCTATAACATGGCCTGTCAAGACACCCCATTAGCTAAGGCCATCGCAGAAGCCGTTGCCCGCTACGATGACAGGTTAATTCTGCTCTGTCCGGGTGCTAGCGAATTAGCCCTAGCTGCCAAATCCACTGGCCTACGCGTTGCCAAAGAAGTCTTTGCAGATCGCGCTTACGAAAAAGACGGGTCTCTGGTTGCTCGCAGTAAGGAGGGGGCTATGATTACAGATGAAGCGCTGGCTATCGATCGCCTCGTTCAGATGATTACTCAAAAAACGGTGACGACGATTGATGGAGCCATTATTCCTATCGAAGTTGACTCGATCTGTGTTCATGGTGACGGACCCAAAGCCCTCGATTTTGTCCGCACCATTCGCCAGACCTTTGACAGAAAAGGGATCCAGATTGCACCCTTGTCGGAGATTATCGCTTAACCCTAAGACTATTTTAAAACGCATGCCCTGCTCACGAAAAAGTGACTGGCATGCGTTTTTTTACATGGTTATGATAGCTTTTTATCTTACTTCTCCAAACCAAAAGAAGACCGAGATCACTCTCAATCTTCATCTTGGTTCTACCAAATAATCACACGCTCTTCTGGCGCACGCCACATGGCGTCTTTTTCAGTGATACCAAAGGTTTCATGGAAGGCATCAAAGTTAGTCAAGGTGACATTGGTTCGAAGCTTAGCTGGTGCATGGACATCGACACTTGCCAGCATTTGCATGTACTCTGGACGCGCCTTCATACGCCAGATGGTCGCGAAGTTTTTAAAGAAAGCTTCTGCAGAAAAATCAGCTTCTTTTTGAGCTGCTTCTAGGGCACAGGCCACCCCTCCCAGGTCAGCAACGTTTTCAGAGACTGTTAACTGGCCATTGACCTTGGCTCCATAGGAATCTAAGCCATCAAACTGCGCCACAATCTTATCCGTCCGTTCCTTAAAGGCCGCATAGTCAGCCTCGGTCCACCAGTCATTGAGGCTACCGTGTTCGTCAAAGGAAGCCCCGTTGGTGTCAAAGGCATGGGAAATCTCATGAGCAATAACCGCACCGATACCGCCATAGTTGGCTGAAGAGCTTTGCTCCAAACTGTAAAACGGCGCTTGTAGAATGGCTGCAGGGAAGACAATCTGGTTTTGTTGCGGGTCGTAGTAGGCATTGACCATGTGAGCAGGCATATGCCACTCGGACTTGTCCACAGGCTTATTCCACTTACTCCAGGTGTGGGCAATGCTGATTTTAGCCAATTCCTGTGCGTTTTCAACCAGAGACTTACTATCATCGATCACTTTCTTAGCATAGGTTTCTGGCAATTTTTCAGGGTAGCCGATATGTGGCGTGATGACATTGAGTTTGACAATCGCTTTCTCACGCGTTTCTGGCGCCAACCAGTCCGCCGTCTCCAAACGGTCCTTGTAGACCTGGATCATATTGGCCACTTTTTCTTCCACATCTGCCTTGGCTTCTGGCGAGAATTTCTCACCCGCATACCAGAGCCCCAAGGCTTGGCTATATGGCCCTTGCGCGAGATAATTGGCTGCTTTTTTCTTGTCCATGGCCTGAGGCGTCCCAGAAAGGGCACGGCTATAAGCACCCGCTAAGACGCGGATTTCGTCGGTCAAGTAAGAGGTGTAACTCAAAGCTGCGCTTCGCACCAAGACTGCTTTGAGGTATTCCCAGTTGGCTTGAGAATAGAAGTCCTTAGCAAATTCAGTCCAGAAGCGCTCCTCTGGCACAATGACCTTGTCAGGCTGCCCCCCTAAAATCTCCGTAAAAATAGCATCCAATGGCAATTCTGGCGTTAAAGCGACAAATTCAGCCCAGTCATAGGGATGGTAGAGTTTAACATACTCAGACCCTTCTTCACTAGAAAGAACGTATTGAGCCAGCTTGGCGTCAAGCTCTAAAATCTTGTCCAGCATGTCCGCAATCTCAGCTTCTGAAAAGCCAAATTTTGGCAACAAGGCTTCCTGACTCTCACGCCATTTGGCTAAGAGTGCTTCTTTTTGCGGGTGTCCTTCTTCATAATATGTCGTATCCGGCAAAATCGTTGACGGCGCATAAGCCCAAAGCACATTGGTCTGAGCATCCATAAAGTCAGGCGACACACCTAAGGGCAGAAGATTAGGCTTGCCGTCCAACTCAAATTTAGCGATTTGACTGGCAAACTCCTCAAAAGATGTCAACGCCTTGAACTCATCAATCAACGGCAAAACTGGCTCTACCCCATCGGCTTCGCGTTGATCAAAGTCGGTAGCCAGGCGGTGGAACTTCACAAAATTTTGGATAACCGCATCGTCTGGTACATCTTGACCAGCTAACCACTTGTCCGTTGTTTCTAACATCAAGTCCTCAATCTCATCGTTGAGGTCTGAAAAGCCACCTGTTCTAGGCTTATCATCAGGAATGACCGCAGTCTTCTCCCAATCACCATTAACCGCATCGTAAAAATCATCTTGTAAGCGTACCATAGTAGTCTCCGTTTTTCTTATACTCCCTTTATTCTAGCAAAAACGCCTAAGAATTGCATGATTTGAATCAGCATAACTTTAAAGCATTAGCTATCTTCAAAAGATTTTTCCAACCCTTTACGCCCCACCAAAGCGACCAAAAAGGTCAGTAGGCTAACGACGGCACAGGCTCCTGCCATGGTCAGGTCCAGCTGGTTTGCTAGGGTAAAGCCCAACCAACTATTGAGTAGGGCTATCATTAGAGTAGAGAAAAGAAACTGAGGCAGGTGTTTTGCCCAGATGAGCGCGGTCATGCTTGGCCCTACCATGAGGGCAATAACCGCAATTGACCCGACCACATCAAAGGAAACCACCGTTGTCAACGACACCAGCACCATAACAACTAATTGTAACCCTTTCACAGGAATCCCTTGTAACCGAGCTTGGGTTGGGTCAAAGAGCATCAGTTTCAGGGGGTGGTAAGCTAGTCCTAAAAAGAGCAGATTGATCCCTAAAGTAGCCAGACTCTTGACCAAAGCTACCGGCAAGGACAGACCAAAAATAGACATCCGATAAAAGGGAGCAAAGAGCACTTCTCCCATCAAAACTATATCCAGGTCCAGATGGACATTTCGAGCAAACATGGAAATGAGGAGGACCGCCAAGGCAAAAAAGGTCGAAAAAACTAGACCCGTTGCTGCATCACGTGCCAACCGCCTAGACTGAATCATTTCAATCAAGACTACCGTGAGCACTCCAAAAACTGCTGCCCCAATGACCAACAGAGGTGATTCCAGGCTATGGCTGACGAAAAAACCGAGCACGATTCCTAAGAGCACCGAGTGCGACAGAGCATCAGCGATCATGGCTTGATTTTGCAAAACCAAAAGACTTCCCAACAGGCTTGTTGATACCGACACAATACCTAAAATCCATAACACCTCAGACATGGTTACTCCTTCCAAATCCTCTTTTGATAGCCCAAATCACTAAGGACAAAGCACTCATGGTCACAATAATGCTAGGTCCCGTTGACATGCCAGATACTAACGAGCTGATATATGAGCCCGTTAAGGCTGATACGCTTGCCAGGGCAGCTGCAAGGCGCAGCGATTGCCCATAACTCTTGCCCCATAAGAGCCCTAGACTAGCTGGCGCGATGAGAAAGGCACTCATAAGAATAGCTCCGACCACTTTTAACCCTACTGAAATCAAGGCAATCATCATCAAGCGCGTCAAGAAATCCAGCGTCTTAACTGATACCCCTGACAGTTGCGCATGAACAGGATCAAACAACATAAGGCGATAACGCTGGTAATAAATTCCATATAAAGCCAAGCAAACGACCGAAACACCGATAATCAAAATCACATCCGCCTTTTTAATAAAGGCAGCTTGACCAAAAAGATAGGTTTGAAGACCGGCCTGCGAACTATTAGCAAAAGTTGGATTTCCCTGAACAAATTGCTTAAGGACCATCCCAAGACCAAAGAAGGCTGCTGACACCAAAGCCAAGGCATTAATGAGCGACTGACGACGATGGCCAGCAATCCAATAAACGAGCCGATAGGAAACATAGCCTGATAGCATAGCTCCCAACATGAGCAGTAAGGGCTGACGCGATTGAAAAACCATAAAGGCAAAAACAACCCCTGGATAAGCCGCATGCCCTAGCATGTCTCCAATTAAACTCTGTTTGGTCAATACTGTGATTGTGCCAACCATACTAGACGCCAAGGCCAATATTAACGTTCCTACTGCCACTGTCAAAAAGGCATAATCTGTTAAAACTGCTAACACCTTACTCCTCCTTGAAATTAAAGCCCATTAGGCCCCGAATAGATTGTTCGATGCGGTAGGTTCTTTGATAATTTTCCGTTGTTAAAACATCCTTAATCGGACCTGCAGCAATCACTCCTTGATTCACCCAAACCATATGGTCAAAATAAGAGGTCAAACTATTGAGATCATGGTGAATCACGAGAGACGTCTTGCCCTTGTTCTGAAAATCCTTTAGCGTGTCCATAATGATTTTTTCCGTCTGAATGTCCACACCTGCCAAAGGCTCATCCATCAGGTAAAGGTCTGCTTCCTGAGCGAGAGCCCGGGCAATGAAAACCCTCTGTCGCTGACCGCCTGACAGTTGGTCAATTTGACGATCCAAAAACTCTTCTAACGCCATGGTCTGAATGGCCTCAGCCACAATTGCCCGATCGTGACTATTAGGTCTTTTAAACCATCCTTTCATTTTAGCAAATCGCCCCATCATGACAATATCATAAACGGTTGCTGGAAACTGCCAATTGACATCGGATGCTTGAGGAATATAGGCGATGGACTGTTCAATCACCTTGTCTAATCTCTCGCTCTGTCCTAGGATTTCACGACTTCCTTGAGAGGGTTCTAGCCCTAAGATCGCCTTAAAAAGGGTTGATTTCCCTGCACCGTTGGGACCAACAATGGCACAGCGGCTTCCTTTGGGAATCCGTATACTAACATCCGATAAGGCCAAGATATTGCCATAACGCACACTAAGACGTTCTGTTTTTAACGCAAATTCTGTCATTTTCATTTCCTTTTTCTGCTCTAGCCCGTCTCTATGAGCATCTATCACTATAAAACCAGTAAGCTGAAACAGATCCTGTCTCAGCTTGCTCTGATCTATTACTTGAGATTCTCCACCATGAGTCTTGTATTGTGCTTATACATGTCAATATAGGTATCACCGTCTTCACCAGATGGTGCTAGCGAATCCGACAAGAGTTCATTGCCATCACCTGTTACAACTGTCACACTGCCACCCTTAGCTTCAACCGCTTCCTTCAGTTTTTCCATGCGTTCAGGATTGGTCGTGCTTTCTGTAAAGATGGCTTTAACCTTGTTAGTGACAATTAAATCTACTGTTTCCATCATATCGCTATTAGCCACTTCTGAGTCCGTACTCACTCCTTGGGGCGCTGCAATTTCAAAACCGTAGCTGCGCGCAAAATAATTAAAGGCATCATGAGGGGTGATCAAGTAACGGCTGCCCTCAGCAATCTTGCCCAATTCTTCCTTATTCCAAGCGTCCAAGTCATCTAAATCTGCTAGATAAGCGTCCGTATTAGACTGAATGGTGCTCTTGGCATTTGGCAAGAGTTTTTGTAATTCTTCTGAAGCCACTTCTACCGCCTGTTTATAAAGGGCAATGTCAAACCAAAAATGTGGATCAACAACTGATTCTCCATCTTCGTCCATCGAATTGATGTCACATTCTGCAAAATCTTTAGAAACAGCAACACCCGATTGCTCAAGGGCATCCACCATTTTTCCTTCAAAATGAAGACCATGGTAGAGCACCAAATCAGCCTTAGCCAATTTGTCCAAATCGCTGGATTTAGGCGTGTAAAGATGAGGGTCTTCGCCAGCTGGGATAATCAATTCCACCGTAACAGCATCTCCTGCTAATTGCTGAACCATATCCTCTAAGAACGAAGTCGTAACAGTAACAGTTGGTTTTTCAACGCCAGATGTCGGTTGCTCGGACGAGCGAGTTCCGCAGGCAACCAACCCTAAACTAAGCAACAACATTATCATTGCAGTAAACCATTTCTTAAGCATATTATTCTCCTTAACGATTCTTATTATTTTTATTAACCATGGTTAATTTTAATTATAATTTACCCTAAAAAATCTATAAAGTCAAGTATTTTTTAAAATTTTGGTATAATAAAATAAGATACGGTCAATCCAAGAAAGAAGAACCTTTATGACACCTAACAAAGAAGACTACCTCAAATGCCTCTATGAACTGAGTTTGCAGGATACTAAAATTTCCAATAAACAAGTCGCAGAGGTGATGAAGGTCTCTGCACCAGCAGTGACAGAAATGCTCAAAAAATTAATCGCTGACGACTTGATCGTTAAAGACAAGCAGAGCGGCTATACCTTGACAACGTCAGGCCAGTATCTGGTAGCCGCGCTGTACCGAAAGCACCGGCTGATTGAAGTTTTTTAGTCAATCATCTAGGCTATACCATCGAGCAAATCCACCAGGAAGCTGAAGTCTTGGAACACACGGTTTCAACCCTGTTTATCGAACGCCTCGAAAAATTATTAGATTACCCGAAAACCTGCCCTCACGGAGGGACCATTCCTGCGCAAGGACAGTTGTTAATTGAAAAATATCAGCAAACCTTGGACCAAATAGACCAAACTGGTGGCTATCGTCTGGTCCGTGTTCAGGACGATTACCAACTGCTAGATTATCTCGAGCAGCATGATATCAAAGTCGGTGATCGGATCGAACTAACTCAGATTGACGACTACGCAGGGACCTTTAGCCTCAAAACGAAGAAGGCCTCCTCATTACAAGTGACTGTTCCGATTGCTCAGAAACTGTATGTGGAAAAAATTGTCATAGACTGACTCAGCTTGGGTTGTCCTCTATCCAAACAGCATTTCCCTTATAAAACACCACTGAAACCAAAAAGGATTGCCTCTCTGAATAATCAGAGGCAATCCTTTTTCTTTTTTTAAGAGAGGCCACTAGCTCTGAAGAGCTTATCGACGCTTCTTCAACTACCTCCTCTCAGATAAGTTTCTTATTTCATCCAATTTAGTTGGCTCAATAGCTCCAGTGGAGATTTTGAGGTGGGAAATAAGCCAATCAATTGGGTTACTTAATAACAATGTTAACCAATTTATTTGGTACCGCTATAACTTTAACGACGTCTTTGCCATCAAGCTCTGCCTTGACCTTGTCGTCTGCCATGGCGATGGCTTCTAACTCGTCACGGCTAGCGTCTTTTGGCACCATGAGTTTGGCCTTGACCTTGCCCTTGATTTGGACAACAATCTCAATCTCATCTTCGACCAGCTTGCTGTCGTCATAGCTTGGCCAAGCCACGTGAGAGAGCGATTGACCGGACTGGGTCAGGGTTTGCCAGAGTTCTTCACCCAAGTGCGGCGCAAACGGCGCAATGAGTTGAACAAAGCCTTTGGCATACTCGCTATAAAGAGCATCAGCCTTGTTGGCGGCATTGACAAAAATCATGAGTTGGGCAATGGCTGTATTGAACTTGAGCTGTTCGATTTGCTCGGTCACGCTCTTAACCGTTTCATGATAAACCTTGTCCAGTTTGCCGTCGTTTTCAGCTACGATGTCTTTAGTCGTGATGAGGCGATAAACGCGGTCTAGGAACTTGCGGGAGCCTTCCAAGCCTTCTTCAGACCAGGCGATTGAAGCATCCAGTGGCCCCATGAACATTTCATAAACCCGCAAGGTATCGGCACCGTATTGGTCGACCACATCATCTGGGTTGATGACGTTCTTGAGGGACTTGGACATCTTGGCCGGTCCTTGCTCCAAGGCTTCACCAGTTTCAATGTGGAAGTAACCACCATCACGTTTTTCCACCTTGTCAGAAGCCACTAAGGCCCCGCGGCTATCGCGGTAGCTGGTTCCCAAAATCATCCCTTGGTTAAAGAGTTTTTGGAAAGGTTCCTTGGTCGGTACCACACCGATGTCGTAGAGGAATTTGTGCCAGAAGCGGGCATAGAGCAAATGAAGCACGGCATGCTCAGCACCACCGATATAGATATCCACTGGCAACCATTGTTTGAGCAGGTCTTCGTCGGCCAATTTTTCAGTATTTTGGGGATCAATATAGCGGAGGTAGTACCAGCTTGAACCTGCCCATTGTGGCATGGTATTGGTCTCACGACGGCCCTTGATCCCATCTTCACGGGTCACTTCCAGCCAGTCGGTAATGTTAGCCAGCGGTGACTCTCCTGTCCCTGATGGGCGGATGTCCTTGGTCACTGGCAAGACCAGTGGCAAGTCGCTTTCTGGTACTGCTGTTGAGGTGCCATCTTCCCAATGGATAATTGGGATTGGCTCACCCCAATAGCGTTGACGGCTAAAGAGCCAGTCGCGCAAGCGGTAGGTTACTTTTTCATTTCCGACACCTTCAGCTTCCAACCAAGCGACCATTTTGGCAATCGCGTCAGCCTTGTTGAGGCCGTCTAAGAAGTCTGAATTGATGTGAAGACCGTCTTCGGTGTAAGCTGCGTCAGGCACATTTCCCCCTTCGAGAACCGGAAGAATCTCAAGGTCAAATTGCTTGGCAAACTCCCAGTCACGCTCGTCGTGGGCAGGCACGGCCATGATGGCACCTGTCCCGTAACTAGCAAGGACATAGTCCGCAATCCAAATCGGCATTTCCTTGCCATTGGCCGGGTTGATGGCGTAAGCACCTGTCCAAACACCTGTCTTTTCCTTAGCCAGGTCGGTACGGGCCAGATCAGACTTGAGGCTGGCTTGGCGTTTGTAGTCAGCAACCGCTGCTGCTTGGTCAGCTGTCGTGATGGCATCGACCAGGGCATGCTCTGGTGCAAGGACGGCATAGGTCGCTCCAAAAAGGGTATCCGGACGGGTCGTAAAGACGGTGAAATCCTGGTCCGTGTCTTTGATTTTGAAGGTCACGTTCGCCCCTGTGGACTTGCCAATCCAGTTACGTTGCATGTCTTTGATCGACTCTGGCCAATCCACCTCTTCAAGGTCTTCTAAGAGGCGTTCTGCATAGGCTGTGATTTTGAGCATCCATTGGCGCATGGGCTTGCGAACAACAGGATAGCCGCCACGCTCAGAGGTGCCATCTGGCAAGACTTCTTCGTTGGCTATAGCTGTTCCCAATTCCTCGACCCAATTGACCGGCACTTCGGCTTCATAGGCTAAGCCTTTTTCATAGAGTTTGGTGAAAATCCACTGGGTCCATTTGTAGTAGTCGGGATCGGTCGTGTTGATTTCACGGTCCCAGTCGTAAGAAAAGCCGAGGGCGTTGATCTGGCGTTTGAAGTTGGCAATGTTTTCAGCCGTGAATTCGGCAGGGTCATTTCCTGTATCCATGGCATACTGCTCAGCCGGCAGACCAAAAGCGTCCCACCCCATTGGATGGAGGACATTGTAGCCCTGAGCCCGTTTGAAACGGCTGAGGATGTCTGTTGCTGTGTAGCCTTCTGGGTGACCAACGTGGAGGCCCGCACCAGACGGGTAAGGGAACATGTCTAGGGCATAAAACTTAGGTTTTGAGGCGTCAGTGCCTGTCTTAAAGGTATGATTATCCGCCCAGTGCTTCTGCCACTTAGGCTCGATGTCTTTGTGGTTGTAAAAAGTCATAGGATTCTCCAAAAAATAATATCTCCTACATTATACCATTTTTGTGAAAAATAGTTTAGCCTTATCCAAAAACAGTCAAAAAGGCCAGTTTTACTGACCTTTTTCATCTTTATAGGGATAACTCCCGTGCGATGTCGTCTTTGATGGTAATGCCTTCTTTTTCCAAGCGAGCAATCGTGTCCGCAAATTGTGGTAAATAATTCTTGTGAGCGATGAACAACTCGTCCATGACACGCTTAGCTGTCGCACCAGAGGGAACCAATGGGTTAATGGTAAAGGCTTGTAGCGCTGTGGCGTAATCACCCGTAACAGCTGCTTCGATGGTTAATAATTCCATCGCTTTCATGACTTGCAACCAGCCTTTTTCAGCAATTGGTAAAGGACCGAAGGCCACGTTACGGGCCCCTTGTCCACCAAGGTAAGCTGTCACCTCCACCGCACAGTCATCTGGCAGGTCTGGCACAGCGCCGTCATTGCGGGTTGAAACGACAATCTCCGTGTTCTTATTGGCATAGATGGAAACGATGGTTTCACAGGCTGCGTCCGAGTAATACGCACCGCCACGCTCTTCAAGCTGTTTTGGCTTGTAATTCAACTCTGGGTCCTTGTAGAGATCAAAGAGTTCTTCTTCCAAGGCCTTCACCTGTTGACCACGGGTGCCGACAGTATTGAATTCCTCGATACCGTGCGCCAGCATTTCCTCCGAACGGTAATAATACTGATGATAACCACATGGAATCATGTTCATCTGAAGGAGCTGCTCTTTATAGAAGGGAACCCCGTGGATGTTCTTAGGCAGACCGTTGTCTTCTTCGTAGAGTTTATCAATGATTTTGGGCGTCACGTCATTTCCATGCTTGTCCGCTACCCGATGCCAGTGGAAATGGTTGACCCCTGCAAACTTGTAGATCAGGTCTTCTTGGGGAACATCAAGCATGACATGTTCCGTCATCTTGGCCATTACCGGTACATTGCAAAGGCCAATGACCTTGTCCCATTTGCCGTAACGAAGAACAGCTTCTGTGACCATACCACTAGGATTGGCAAAGTTAATCAACCATACATTGGGGCAAAGGCGTTTCATGTCTTCTACGATGTCTAAAATAATCGGAACAGTCCGAAAAGCCTTGAACATACCGCCAGGACCATTTGTTTCCTGACCAAGAATTCCATAAGAAAACGGAATGCGCTCATCCTTAACCCTAGCATTTAAGAGACCGACACGAAACTGGGTAGTAACAAAGTCCGCGTCTTTGAGAGCTTCCTCACGGTCTAAAGTCATGTGAACCTTCACATCATAAGGGGAGGCATCCCACATCCGCTGTGCCATAGCACCAACGATTTCCAGCTTTTCACGGCCTTCTTCAATGTCTATCAGCCAAATTTCCTTAACAGGCAGCTCGTTATAACGCTTGATAAACCCTTCCATCAGCTCTGGTGTGTAGCTGCTCCCACCACCAATTGTTGCAATTTTAACCATTGCTTTTTCTCCTTTAACTTGTGATACCTTCAGTATAGCTAGAATTGATACCGTTTTCAACAAGACTGGAGCAACCTCTAAAAATGTTTCTATTTTTTCTTAAATATACTGCCTTTTTTGCGAATTATTTGAAAAACTTGCTAAAAAGAGTAAACTAAAAGGAAAGGAGAGCCTTATGCTCATTCACGAACAACTGCAACATTTCCCATTGTCACCTGCTGAAAAAGGCGTTGCCAATTTCCTTCTCGCATTTCCAGAGAAACTGGAAACCTCGTCTATTCAGACCATCGCTCAAAACACCTATACCCAACCTTCGACTGTCGTCCGAATGGCGAAAAAATTGGGCTTTTCAGGCTGGACTGATTTTAAACGGGCCTACTTAAAGGAATGGCAGTATAGTCAAAAAGGGTTGGCCGATTTAGACGCTAACCACCCCTTTGGTCCTAAGGATAATATCATGACCATCGCTCAAAAAATGGCTACTCTAGAAGAAGCCACCATAGCAGACACCCTGTCCTTGCTCAATCACGATAGCCTAGCTAATGCTAAATCCCTCCTATCTCAAGCCAGCACAATTGCTATCTTTGCCTACAACGCCAATCTGCTCATCGCTCAGGATTTTGCCCTCAAAATGAGGCGTCTAGGCAAGACCGTCATCCTCTCAGACATCCCCGGCGAGGAACGCTATCTGGCCCATAATCTCGACGCTAATAGCTGCGCTATTTTGATTTCCTACTCTGGGGAAAATGACAACCTACTCGGTATTAACCGCATCCTGCAGGATAGAGGTATCCCGACGCTTGCCATCACCAGTATCGGTAACAACCAGCTTGCGAAGTCCTGCACCAGCTTCTTGCCGCTGACGACACGGGAAAAGCTGTACTCAAAAATCGGGAGCTTCAGCAGTAACACCTCCATCATTCTCCTGCTCAATATCTTGTATGCTGTCCTATTTGCCCAAGATTACGATGGCCACTACCAGCACCTCAAGGCAACAGGACGGCAGATTGATTTCCGAAAAGCCAGCCACAGCGCGCTCGAGGAACAAGAAGTTTCATCAGATTAAGACTACGATGCGTTTGATTAGAGAAAACAGTTGGTCATAGAAAAATGATTATTCATCCTCTGAAAATCCTCCACACTCAATCTAACTTAAGGTTAGGATAAACCAAAAAGCCGGCTCATTTTACGAAAAGGCTCTACAATCTATCTAACTAAAATTCAAGATTAGCAAAAAGGAGCGCAAACCCAGAAATCAACGTTTTAAGACAAAGCAAAAAGCCCACTGTTGTAGGCTTTCTACGATATAAAGTCTTATCTTAAAGCATTTTGTTATCTGACCATGTTCCAGTACTTAAAAACAGGGGATATTAAGGCCAACTTTTAAACCATTATCTCTTAAAAATCATAACTAGGAATAAGTATAGGAAACATGAAAGGTAACTAAAAAGGAATTAAAAAACGAGTTCAGTAAGCAAGGGATCAGCACGGCAACGTGCTTTTCTTTTACCTCGTTGAATACCCCCCTTTTTTTAAAAAAGAGTTGTTACCTTAGGGTAATCTTAGGGCTATATCAAACAAAGATAAAATACCAAAAAAGCGCGTGATTAAAGGATTTCTAAAAATTAGAAATAGCTAAAACCTTAGTTTGAAAACTTTAAAAAGGGCATTTTGTAAGCAAAAGAGGGGTGCGTTCTTTTAGTGGATAAAAGTATACCCCCGTTGAAAAACAAGGGGGTAGGGTGGGAGATTGTTTGTAAATAATGCAAGCCTTTAAAGAAACTCCTTAAAAAACACGCGCAAATCTTATCCTCTATACGTTTCTAGCCAACCGCTACGATAGTGCTTAGCAAACTCTAACAACGCTTTATTTTTTAGATTATAATACTGACTTGATTTTAAGTTCAATCTATCCATAATATCTTTATTATTGAGATATATCTCCGCAAACTGAAGGATAAGGATTGCTCTGTACCTTGGATTATCTATAGCATTGATACCTTCTACTATCGCTTTAAACTCACTAGGGGATTCCCTCTGCCATACTTTGGGGCATTGGTCTAGGGGGTATGAACGTGTAACGTATAAATTGTAATTCTCGTCGTACTCAAATTCAGAATTAGAAATATTTCTCCAACTCCAAAACTCTTTCAACTTTCGGATCGCATTTGCTTTTATCTGTTTTGTCTCCATTAAATCGCTCCAACAAAATCCGCAAAGATAAGAAGAATACGCTCTATTTTAGCTTTTAGGCGCGTGGGTTTTATTCCCATGCTTAAAGCTATTTCCTCAACCATTTGCCCTTCAATCCATTTGCGGATAAAGATAGCCCTCAGCTCGTCGTCTAGGACGTCTAGCGTAGCTTCTACAGCCCTTTTGTATACCACAAGGCTATTTAACCGTAAATCACTATCCCACCTCATTATAACGGCTTCTACAGGCTTATTGATATGGTAGCTCTTACTTGTCCTAATACTATCCTTTGGGTTATCTGTTTCTAATTCTAGCTTTCTCTTGGCTATTTTATGGTCAATGTGCCTGTATTGATTTAACCAATCATCTAAACAAGATAGCATAGCTTTGTTTAACATAGCGCCTCCTCGTGATATAATAGTATTGCGATATAACTATTAGCTGAGGCAGGGAGTACCTTGGCTTTTTTCGGACTTTTCGGCTATCTTAAAAAAGGGATACCTTACCGTAACCTTACCGTGCATTTTCTCGGAGTTCGCTCTCTGTTCAAGTGCGCGCTACCTTTGTAAAACCTTAGTACTAAAAAATACTAAAATTCTGTACCTTATGGCGGTCTAACTACCCCTTTAAGGGGGTTACTAATCGTCATACCCTTCAGAAAAGCCTTGCTACTTTGGCAACCTAGGCTGTCTATTTTTCCCGAGTTTTCCGAGACCTTAAAGTAGAGTAACGAGTCTAATTTGCTAAAATCCAACTCCATAACATATCTCCTGTACCTTATGGTAACCTTATGGTTTTAAAAACTGCAAACACTCCGTGGATTTTCCATACTCTTATCGTAACCATAAACTATTACCTTTATCCCAGTACTTCATAAACCTACGGTAATGTTTCCAGTACCTGGTGTGTCTCATTCTTTTGGGGCGACTAGGGAAACCATCAAACATATACCCGCCACGCTTAGGGGTCCAACCTGGCTCTACCTTCCTAGCCTCTCTTAATGCACGTTCCCAATAATATTGGCAATCTGTCTTACTGCGGTTTAATGTCTGCCTATAGATCTGCTCACACGTCCCACAACTAAAATAGAAATACCGCTTATATAGTTTCCTGCAACGCCTACCACAATCAGGGCAAAGAAAAAAGTATCTATATCCGCCTTTTGTTCCTGGTACTCTGGCCAATTCAAAACTATCATAACCAAAAGTCACGTATAACTGATCCAAATTTATTTCTAGCTTTCTGCCGTCTAACTCTGCAAAACCATGAGTTAGGCCTTTTAATTTCATAGGCTTAATAAGTGTTTCTATAGTGAGTACTTTCATCTAAAACCTCCCTATACTGAAAAAACCCAAATCTATTGGCTTAAGAAGTCCAAGAAACAGTAAAAAGAGGCAAGGCCTCTCTTCACTATTCTTTACGGCTAGCATATTTCCACAATGCTTTATAGTCGTTTTCTGTGTCCAGACTTTTCAGCAAAGTCATAGCCTCATTATCTACGGCCTCCAGGTTGCCATGTACGCCATTTACTGCCATATCAGGATAATCATCATCTAGCACACTATCAGATAGGTCCATGAGTTCAAGCTCCAGCATTGCCACCTTGTCCAGTAAACTATCCAAGGTTTCTGATTGTTTGAGTTGTTCCACGCGCCATAATCTGTAAGCATGTTTAATTTCATTGATTGCTGTCATGTTCTTACTCCTTATTTAAAATGGTTGATGCTGTATCTTTTATCCTTTATCGTAAAAGATTTAAACGTATTTCCTTCTAAACCTTTCAAAATTCGACTATAATTACGATCATTATAAACTGTTCTAAGTTCGCTTCCGTTTAAGTTTGTATTGATAATAGTATTCTGACGATTGTTTAGAATATCAAAAAGAAAGTCTTGCTCCCAATCACTTTTAGGCTTTATCACTGCATTTTTTGAACCAAGGTCATCAATTATTAAATAATCAACCCTTTTCAACATATCTACTGCTTCAAATTCTGTAAGTCTCGCTCCTTTCCCAAAGTTCCACCCCTCTTTGATCTGCTTGATAATTTCAGTCAGATTAACAAACAAGACACTCTTAGGCTCTCCTTTGGCTTTGTACGCTTCGTTTAAAGCCTTGGCAATAGAAATACTCAGATGGCTTTTTCCGATGCCTGTAGAGCCTGTAATAAGCGTGTTTGCATTCATGCCGTTTAGGTATTTTTTGACTTGTTCTTTGGCAAATTCTAAAAGCTGGTTTTCTTCTGGTGTTTCCGCGATAAAATTTGTAAAATCGGCATCTCTTAGTTCTTCTGAAATGGTACTATCCCTCAAAAAGACATAGTAGGTCTTCTGGTATAATTCAGCATCTATATACCTCTGTGACTCATCTTTTTCTTTCTCATCTCTTTTGATTGCAACGCACTCTGGACAAAAAGGGGCTGGTTTTCTTGGTTCTGTTTCTCCAACTATTTTAACCAGTTTATCAAGTTGCAAAAGAGGCAAATCATGAATAAGACATTTTTCTTCAAGTTCTAGAAGATGCTGAGATTCTTCAAACGGATTTCTCATTGTCCCTCATTTCTAATCCTAAAAAGGATTGTCGGCTGTCGGTTTCCAATCTTCAAAGCTAGTTGGCTCTGTCTGTTTGTGTGGTGTTTTCTTTTGCTGGCGCTGTTCATCATACAGTTTTATCTGCTCAACTGTCCTTAACCCCTGACCTTGCCAATTTGAAAGAACTGTCCTGGTATATCTTATTGACTTACCAGCATTCAAGATAGTTACATCAAGAGCATACAATAGCAAAGCTTGCCCATGAACTTGTAGCAAATCCTCTACCTCAGCTATCATTGTTCCATTGACTGACATTTCACCAAAAGCTGATTTTAGTTTCTCAAAGATTGGATTTTTAATTTCTTCATCTTGGTCTACTAGACTTGACCTAGATTGACTTAGATTAAATTGACTTGACTTAGATTGACTTATATTCTGCTGTCCCGTGACTGCCCCGTGGTTGTCCCGTGGTTGTCCCACATTCTCAGGTGGCTTTTTGGGTCTATCTACACGTTGCCTAGGCTCTGTTATTTCAATCCCTGGAATAACATCCTTTAGTAAATCTATGTATACAGAATTTACCTTTCTATCTGCACGGACTTTATTCTGCTCATGAAAATCAGTTATGAAATACACCATTTCTTCATTTAGCGGTCTAATAAAGTCTTTGACTATCAATAAACCTAGGCTGTCCTCACTTACACCTATCATCCTGACAACAGGGAAAGCCTCTACAACTCCATCATCATCTGAATTTTGTATTAAATGAAAATATAGAGCCTGAGCCTCTAGTGGTAGCCTCAAAAATCTCTGGGTTTGAGTTACTGTTTTACTTATCATTCTTCGATTTCCCACGATTACCCCCCTAATCTACTGCAAGAAAATTGTATATATCACTTTTACGGTAATAGATTTTCTTGCTATTTTCAAACGGGGATTGGTATTGCTTTAAGCCGTACTTCTCCCAATTATTTAGGGTTGTACCACTAATTCCAAGCTTGTCTAATGCATCACTTCTCGCAATCAAATCCCAGCTATCATTATGTTCACGCTCTATGGCCAAACGTTTCTCCAAATGCTCCTCAACCTTTTCAAGTAGCTCCAGTTCAGCTTCCTTAGATAACAAGTTCATAATATCCCCCTATCTCAAAAAGCTGTGTATGATCCATGGTGTAACCATTGGAACTTCAGGAGTTTTCTCAAGCTCTTTTGAAGCTTTAATCTGCTCTCCTGGTCGCAACCATAAGTAGATAGCTAACGGGGCCAAGAGGATATATATTGCTATTGCAAACTCAACACTTATTTCTTGCATGCTGAAACCTCCTTATATGCCTCATTAACTATTTTTGTATGGTAATCTGCTAAATGGCTCAAACTATATTTCAGCGTGTTCAAAACAGCATGAGCAATCTGTTTATCGTCTTGCATGATAGCAAGGTCTATAATTTCTGTTAGTTCACTAATTTGGCCTGTTAACCCCTCATAGTCATATAATACATTCGATTGTTTCATTAGCCTACCTTCTTTCTTCCTGGAAGGGCTTCTAGCTCCCTAGCGTTGTTGCATTCCAATAGCTGGAAGGCTATCTTATCTATTTGGTCATAAAGCTTCTGATGTTGTTCAAACGTTGTTGATAAGAACTTCTTAGCAAGCCAATCAAAAGTAGTGCGGTCGTTATTATACGCAAACTCCAGACCCTCTATGACATGATTAGTCATTTCAATTCTATTCATGATGTCTGTCAGTTGACGGCCTAAATCTTTAAGCTGATCAGCGGTTAAGTAAATAGTGTTTTGTTCTTGTGTAGTCATAAATTCACCTTTTCTGTTTCGTTACATATCACTATTTTTGTGATATAATGAAGTAAATACCTAACTAAATCCCATACTTGCTATTTTGGTTTTAGTTTATAGTGTTAAAGGCTTGGAAGTTTGGTCGCTCTCATAGCCTTTTTTGTTGTTCTCACGCGCCTTGCTGGTGCGTTTTTTTGTTTACCATGGTTTTAATATCGTGATAAGTGAAATCAAGTTCAACCATCGCGGTCACCATATCTTCCAGGGCGTTGTACTCTTTCAGCTCGCCACTATAAAGCTGATTTAAGGCAATATCACCACCTCTCAGGGCTTTTAACTGTTTGGCATTGAAACCAGTGACTGCTTTTATTAACAAATTGGTAACAGTGCTGTGCGCGTGTTTTGGAGCGTTAGGCCATTCACTGATAGCTTTAACTAGGTCTTTACGCTTTGGCTTTTCTAAGGCTCTCTGATAGCGAAACTCTGCCACCTCGTCACGCATTTCAAAGAAGGCTTTGACTAGATTTTCTTTGAAGTTTGCAACCTGTTCTGTATTCTTTAGGAATGTGATCAGCAAAGTTGCCTGTTGCTCATTCAGAATATAATCTTTTGCTTGTTGTCCACTTTCCATAGCTTGGATTTTAAATCCAACCTTTCCATAACGTTCAAACCGTTCAAGATTTTTTCTGATTGTCCGAGTTATTGTGTGGTGCTGAACGCCAGCACAATCAGCGATAATGCTTGAAAGTGTGTACGGCTCTTTCTTGCCGTCTAAATAAACTAGTTCCATTGGTGCTCCTTTCTACTCCTCCGGCAAAAACTCAATTAGATCAGACAGACGAATCTTTAACACCGTACAAATTTTAATAAGTGTAGAAAGTTTTGTGTCAGTTTTGTTGTTTGCTAAATTCGAAATAGTAGATTCAGCTATTCCTGTTTCTTTTGAAACTTTACTAGCTTTGGTCTTTTTTTCAGCAAAAACAATTAGTAAATTATTTTTTAGCATAGTCTCTCCTTTTTATTTTGTAACAACCAATCATTATAGCGTAATGACTAATTTAATTAAATGATACAACATAATTTATATATTGTCAACACTTAAATTATTATTTTATAGTTTACTTTTATTAGCGCTTACGCTATAATTGATAAAAAGAGGTGGAATTATGTTAATAAATAGATTGGCCATATTATTGGCTGAGAGATCAATGAGTGGTGCACGTTTAGCGAGTGATACTGGCATTGCACAATCAACTATTTCTAAAATAACTTCAAATAAATCAAAACAGGTTGATTACGAAACTGTCAATAAAATTTGTAATACTTTAGGGGTTACTTCGAATGAATTCTTTGACTATTCCCCAATAGATTATGAAATAAGATATTTTAGTGATGAAGATAGTGGAAATACATTCACATTTATTAAAATTTTAGATAGAGATAGACCTGTTGCTACACTAGAATACAAAGTAGACTTTGAATTCCATATAAATACTAATAAGCCAGATAACCCCATTGAGCTTAATGAAATTAAAAAGAATTATCATCTAGTAGAAATGGTAACCGTAAAAGCTTCATTGATAAAACAAAATAAAGAAACTTACGAAAAATTCACTAAACTACCAAGCAATTTTCAAAATATCTTTACTACCGACTTGCTTCAAGTAGTTGGAAAAAATATAAAAGATGAGCTGATAAAAAACTTCAAAGAAGAATTTATTTTTGCAAAGAATTCTTCGGGTCATGTTGATCAACTTTTAGATAAAAATATTCAGATTGTGGTTAGTTCAAAAATTGATGACTATAAATCTGATATTCCCTTTTAGTCTTATTCTCTCTATCTCCCCTACATATAATTCAGTTAAGTTACTTATTCGAAATTAAAACCACGCGCCGATAGGAATACAATCTAATGAACCGTAAAAATGTAACAGCCAGAATGGTCAAAGCCATAGGTTGGGAAAATGACATCTTGGAAGTGGAGTATATTTCAGGCCTGATACACCAATACCAGGACGTAACTGAAGATGAATTTATAAAAGCCTCTACTGGAAATATAGATAAGAAAATCCGTCGTATCGGTAAGACACATAGCTTTACCAGAATAAGCGACTGATTGGCGCGTGGAATTGTTACTTGCATACTAAAACTGTACTCATAAAGGAGAAAACGAAAATGAAAAAGAAAATTGTTGCTTTATTAGTTGGTCTACTAATTATCGGTATTGGTACTTCTTATTATTTTTTAAGTTATGTCCCTCATCAAGAGGCAATAACTGACTTTAATAAAGCGGTTGAAGTAATTCAATCAAAAAATGAAACACTACAGGAGAACATTGATGAGGCTCAAAAACTCATTGCTTCTAATCAACAGCCACTCGATGATGAAACTTTAAACAAATTAAAAACCTCGGTAGATAAAGCTAAAAGTGATTTAAGAGAGATTCCCGAAATAGCTGAAAAAACTGAGGAGATTAAAGAGCAAACAAAAGCACTTAATCAACCACTCGATTATTCAGAAACTATCCAAAGCCTAACAGAGGACTCTGAAGCATATACAAACAGTATTAATCAACTAGCACAAATTACTAATCCAAGTAAAGATTTTGTAGAAGAACGCTTAAAAGAAATTGATACAGTCATAGGCGTTCAATCAGTAACCGAAGACAACGATCCAAACGGAAACCTCAATAAACAGGGTGGTTATACGGCGTCAATCTATTTTTCAGATAACCAAGTGGCTGAAGTTGTTGACGGTGTGGACGTTGTAGCTAAAGGAACAGACGCTGGTGGTAATATTGAAGTTTATAAAACTCCTGATGAAGCTGAAGCACGCAACACATACTTAAGCGCATTTGATGGGCAAGGTTTCTTAAACCCTGGTTCTCATTATGTTTATGGTACTTTAGTGATTAGAACCTCAAGACATCTTACAGCAAGTCAACAAACAGCGTTAACTGAGAATATATATAATAAATTGATTGAATTAAAATAAGCATCTCTGTAAACCATAGCTTAAAACAGACTTGCTGAAGTCCGTTTCAAGTTTGTTCAAATTTATGCGCGCGTTTCCCTCATGCTTCATTAAGTCCGCTGACCTAGTAAAGGTTATACCTACCAATTTTGTTGACGCCAACAAAACTGTAAACGATAATTTTAGAAAGGCCCTCATGAACGAATTACAATTCTTAATCTATACAGCTGACAATAGTCAAGAAACCGCTAGCGTGATTATTCGCGGTGAAACTATTTGGGCTAGTCAGAAAGAAATGGCCCGTCTGTTTGATGTTGGAGTCCCTGCGATCAGCAAGCACTTAAAAAACATCTTTGAGGAAGGCGAATTAGAAGAAAGAGCAACTATTTCCAAAATGGAAACAGTTCAACTTGAGGGCCCTAGAGAAGTTATCAGACAGGTTGACTATTACAACTTAGATGCCATTATTTCAGTAGGCTACCGCGTCAATTCTCAAAAGGCCACGCGCTTCAGACAGTGGGCCACTTCCGTACTGCGTGAGTACATGATTAAAGGCTTTGCCATGGATGACGATCGTCTAAAGCAGGGAACCAACCTTCTTGAAAAAGATTATTTCCGTGAGTTGCTCGAACGCGTTCGGTCAATCCGTGCTAGCGAACGCCGTATATGGTTACAGATAACAGATATTTTTGCAGAAATCTCCATCGATTACGACCCAGAAAGCCAACTGACAAAGCAATTTTATGCTACTGTTCAGAATAAGTTTCATTACGCCATCACTGGCCAAACAGCAGCAGAAATCATCTACTCCAAGGCTGACCATACCAAAGAAAATATGGGTTTAACCACTTGGACCAATTCACCCAGCGGACGGATTTTACAATCTGATACCCTAGTGGCTAAAAACTACCTAACAGAAACAGAAATCCGATCACTAGAGCGTAGCATATCCAGCTATTTTGATTACCTAGAGCGACAGATAGAGCAACGAAATGCCCAGACCATGCAACAATTAGCTGATAGCATTGACCGTTTTTTGACCTTCCAAGAATACGAAGTTTTAAAAGGACATGGAAAAATCACTTCCAAGACTGCTAAAGATAAAGCTAAATCAGAATATAAACTTTTTAATAAAACCCAAAAAATAAACTCTGACTTTGAGCAACAACTCAAACGACTGGCAGACAAATAAAGCCCATATAAGCTCCGTATTCGCATTTTAACGATTGACCACATATAATTCCGTCTTATCCAAAATAAACGCAAATAAGGCTGTTCTCGTAACCCTCAGCACCACATAAACCCTAATATTCATAAATACCTAACTAAATCCCATACTTGCTTACTGATAGTTAGAAAGGTATGATCATGAATATTACAGAATACAAAAAGAAAAATGGTACCACTGTGTACCGTGCTAGTGTCTATCTAGGTATTGACCAAGCGACTGGTAAAAAAGCTCGTACGACAGTTACAGCCAACTCCAAAAAGGGCGTTAAGATTAAGGCTAGGGAGGCCATCAATGCTTTTGCTAGTAATGGCCACACGGTTAAAGCAAAACCAACCGTAACCACATATAGAGAACTGGTTGCGCTCTGGTGGGATAGTTACAAGAATACCATTAAGCCAAACTCCCAGCAATCTATGGAGGGCATTGTAAGGCTTCATATTTTGCCCGTATTTGGCGATTACAGGCTCGATAAGTTAACTACTCCAGTAATCCAGCAACAGGTCAACAAATGGGCTGACAGGGCTAATAAAGGCGTTAAAGGGGCTTATGCAAACTACAGCTTTCTCAACAATATCAATCGCCGTATACTTCAGTATGGCGTGACTATGCAAGTAATCCAGCATAACCCAGCCCGTGATGTTATCGTGCCACGAAAACAAAGGCAAAAAGAGGATAAAATCAAATACTTCAGTAATCAGGAGTTGAAACAGTTCTTGAATTATCTTGATAGCCTGGATCAGTCAGACTATGAAAACCTATTTGATATTATGCTCTACAAATTTCTCCTGGCCACTGGTTGCCGTATCGGTGAAGTTTTGGCCCTTGAATGGTCTGATATTGACCTAAAGCATGGTACCGTTAGTGTTACGAAAACTCTCAATCGATACCAAGAAACCAATTCACCAAAATCAAAGTCAGGGCTCAGAGATATTGAGATTGACAAAGCCACAGTACTATTGCTGAAGCAATACCAAAAACGGCAAAGATTAGAAGCTATGAAGCTCGGTCGTGCTGAAAAAGTAGTGTTTTCTGTCTTTACCACAAAATACGCTTATGCCTGCAACTTAAGAAAGAGGCTACAAAAGCATTTCAAGCGTGCTGGTGTTCCTGATATTAGTTTCCATGGATTCCGCCATACACACGCTACTATCATGCTATATGCTGGCATAGAGGCCAAAGACTTGCAATATAGGCTAGGCCACTCCAATATCTCTATGACTTTAAATACCTACGTTCACGCCACACAAGAAGGCGCTAAAAAAGCTGTCTCAATCTTTGAAACAGCTATCAGCAATTTATAAATGATAAGGGTGACCCATTTTAGGGCTACCCTATTACTATACAAAAATTAGCTTTAGGGTAACTAAAAGGGTAGTAAAAACAAAAAAAGCACCTTGGAATAACGCTCCAAAGTGCTTAATATCAAGGCGTTCAAGCCTATAACCTTTAAGAAAATATTACAACATTTTGTTGTAGAATTCTACGACAAGGGCTTCGTTGATTTCTGGGTTGATTTCATCGCGTTCTGGCAAGCGAGAAAGTGTTCCTTCCAATTTTTCAGCATCGAAAGATACGAAAGCTGGACGTCCAAGAGTTGCTTCAACTGCTTCAAGGATAGCTGGAACTTTAGCAGATTTTTCACGAACTGAGATCACTTGACCAACTTCAACGCGGTATGATGGGATATCAACGCGTTTGCCGTCAACAAGGATGTGGCCGTGGTTTACGAATTGACGTGCTTGACGACGAGTCGTCGCAAGGCCAAGACGGTAAACAACATTGTCCAAACGACGCTCAAGCAAGAGCATGAAGTTGAAACCAAGAGTTCCTTCTTTGATTTTAGTCGCTTGTACGAACAAGTTACGGAATTGTTTCTCACCTAACCCGTAAGAGAAACGCAATTTTTGCTTTTCAGCCAATTGCAAACCGTATTCAGACAATTTAGAACGGTTGTTTGGTCCGTGTTGTCCTGGTACGTAGTTACGACGTGCTAATTCTTTACCTGTGCCTGTAAGAGACAAGCCAAGGCGACGAGATTGTTTCCATGATGGTCCTGTATAACGTGACATGTTATCAAGTCCTCCTCTAAATAAAATATAGTTGAGGAAATAACGATTTACTTAATCCTGATTCGTGCAGATACCCTTCGCCTAAACAGCCAAGGTTACTGGTTTTTCAGAGAATCTGTTGACGAGCTTCATATCAAGCTGCTGTTATTTCACACAAAGAGTATTATAGCACGAAAAAAAACCTATGGCAAGGCTTTTCCTCTTTTTATTTCGTTTGAGACCAGAAGAAGGCTAATAGCTTCTCCTAAACCTTAACTTAATAGTTTTATTGATCCTCAGCCTCTCCCTCTTCATCGGTATAGTCGTCATCGTCTTCTTCAGTGATTTCAACATCTTCTTCAATGTCATCATCGGTAATGATTTCATTTAATTCGGCGTCGTAAGACTCCACTTCATCCTTCTCATCGTCAGGATTTTCCTCGTCATACTCGCTAGAAGCACCATCATCTTCTTCATCCTCAGGATCATCATCGTTATAATCGATAGCGTCTTCATCACCATCCATAAAGGCATTGACCCGCTTCTTCTTGCGTTTCGGTGCCCCATCTTCGTCGTCTTCTTCAAGGGTGATGACTTCTTCGTCAATTTCATCGATAGCGTACCATGAACGAAGGCCCCACTTGTTTTCACCTAGTGGGATAAATGACCCGTCAACATTAAGATCCGTGTAAAAATTTGGTAGGACTTCACGGATTTCACTATTAGACCGTCCCAAGTAGTTTTGAATCTCATCTACCAAATCATTAAAATACATCTCGTTATCACGACCACGCGCTTCTAAAATCGCACGCGCCACCTCAATCATTGACAATTCAGCCTTGTCCTGGCCAGCAAATACTTCAAATTCCATCTTTGGCTCCTTAATCTTGTTCTTCTCTATTTTACGCTAAAAGTCGCAAATAGTCAAAGGCTTGGCTGATTTTTAAACATCTAAGGCAGACCGACCCATCTACCCTCATCAGCACATCAATCTTATATCTCGCCTATTTTTATAGGTCAAACTGCTTACACCCTTTTATAGAAGGGAATGGTCGCACTCAAAGAGAAATCAGCCGTGTACTAGCACTTTCTAAAGGGTACATAGGTCAAATTGCACCTGAAGTGGATGAAGATGTTTATCAGTTATACATGGACGGAAAGTTCTTTGAACACCTGCAGCCATATCTTCAAGCGACTAAGTTGTAACAGATATATCAATTGTGGCGTCATTTAGTATCAAAAAAGCATCCCCCAAACCGAGGAATGCTGATGTAACCGATAATCTGAATCCAGATTAACGTTTACTAAATTGACTCGCTTTACGAGCTTTCTTAAGACCTGGTTTTTTCCGCTCAACCATACGAGCGTCACGTGTAAGAAGACCAGCGCGTTTGAGTGAATCGCGGAAGTCTGGGTCTACTTCAAGAAGCGCACGCGCGATACCGTGACGGATCGCACCTGATTGACCACCGTAACCACCACCGTTTACGTTTACGAAAACGTCGTATGAACCTTCCGTAGAAGTCACTGCAAATGGTTGGTTGATGACCAAACGCAAGTCTGCGTGTGGGATGTACTCTTCAACATCTTTTTTGTTAACCGTAATTTTACCAGTACCTGGAACCAAACGTACGCGAGCTACCGCATTTTTACGACGACCAGTACCTGTATATTGTGCTTGTGCCATGTTCTATTCGTTCCTTTCCTTAGATAAGACCTGAAATATCAAGTACTTCTGGTTGTTGTGCAGCGTGAGTGTGCTCAGCGCCTACAAATACTTTAAGTTTCATGCCTTGTGCACGACCTAAAGTGTTGTGTGGCAACATCCCTTTAACTGATTTTTCGATCAAACGAACAGCGTTTTTAGAACGCAACTCACCAGCAGAGATAGATTTCAAACCACCTGGGTGCATTGAGTGAGTGTAGTAGATTTTGTCAGTTGCTTTTTTACCAGTCAATTTCACTTTTTCAGCGTTGATAACGATAACGAAGTCACCTGTATCTGTGTGTGGTGTGAAAGTTGGCTTGTTTTTACCGCGAAGTACGCTTGCAACCACTGCTGACAAACGTCCAAGTGGGACATCAGTAGCGTCAACAACATACCATTTGCGTTCTACTTGGCCTGGTTTAGCCATAAATGTAGTTTTGTTCATGATTTCTCCTATTATATCAAATCGTTTTTGTTTACAGGTGGATGTTCCGGTCCACAGGGTATTTGAAGGTTCCGGGGCCTTTCAAATGGGGTAAACAATACCGTCTTATATCATACCAAAAAACAAAGCCCAAAGCAAGTGCTTCGAGCTGATATTTTTGAAATTTCCCTAAAAGTTTAAGGAAAGCTGTTACAAACCCATTTATCCTAAAGAATAGTTTACCCTTTTGCCTTAACTTTGGAAAGGAACAGGTAAACTTAGCCAAAGTCCTTGAGGTAGCTCTTCAAGTCCCTTAGCATCTCTTTTTTGCCTCGGAAGGTCTCTCCCCCCATCAAGCGGTCAAATTGGTCCTGTTTTTCTAGTGTTAAATGCTTTCGATACTGAGCCAGCATATCCCTTAGGATAATCTGATCAGCCATGGCCATTTCTCGAACATAGAGTTTATGGGCCACGTCACTGACTTCTTCATAATTTTGGCGGTTGAGTTTGCGTTTGTCACTTTCTTGTTTGCGTAGCATGTCAAGGACGTAATTGCGAAACTTGGTTTTAAAAAAGCGGAACAACTCCCCATCATTATCTTCAATGCCAGGGCAGCTTTCTAGAAGCTGGGATAAAACCAACATGCCTTCCTGGTCCCAGTCCTCTTGTTCCCAAAGTTGAATGTAATAATCCTTACGGGTCCTGTGGACAATTGGGGCCACCTTTTGATAAATCATTTTAAACTCCATCATATACTCCTTTTTTAGTGTTAGGAGTATTGTAGACGATTGAAAGCAGACCGTGGGACGAATTTCATAAACGGTTCGTTTTCCGTCTTAAGTGGTCAAAAAATCTCGAGAACTCCTGTCCTCGAGATTTTTTTGTTATTCTTCGTCTAAGAAACTGTTAAAGACTTCTTCAATCATATCCCATTCAGCAGTTGCGTCTTCAGGGATCGGTTGAAGGTCGCCTTCTGTTCCATCTTCGTTTTCCGTAAATGAATAAGCTTGGATTTCAACTTCGCCATCCTCGTCTTCAACAGCAGATGCTGGAATCAAGAGGACATAGTTTTTTCCGAATTCTTCTTGACCATCAATCGTCAACAAGATTTCAAAGAGGGTTTCGTTGCCATTTTCATCAACAAGTGTAATTAATTCGCGTTCGTCGTGGTTATGATCATGATCGTGATTATGTGTCATAAAGTTCTCCTTTTCTGATAAGTAGGGGTTAAAAATGGCGATCAAGGTAATTTTGTAAAATCAACTGGGCTGCCAATTTATCAATCACTTTTTTGCGTTTGCCTCGGCTAAGATCTGCCTGCTCGACTAACATCCGCTCAGCAGCTACGGTGGTCAGGCGTTCATCCTGATAAGCCACAGGTATAGCAAACCGTTCTGTCACTAACTCTCCATAGGCCCTAGACGCTTCAACACGGGGGCCTTCAGAGTTATTCATATTTTTGGGTAAGCCGATGACAACCTTTGTCACCTGATACTGCGTCAGCAATTCAGCCAATCGATCCAGACCAAATTCGCCCTTAGCCTCATCAATTGGGATAATTTCAAGTCCTTGAGCAGTAAAGCCCAAGGGATCTGAGACTGCTACACCAACCGTCTTTGAGCCAACATCTAATCCTATAATCCGCATTAGATATCGATTCCATGACCATTGAGATAGAAGCGAACCAACTCCTCAACGATTTCATCCCGCTCATACTTACGAATTTGATTCCGTGCGTCATTGTAACGTGGAACATAGGCCGGGTCGCCACTCAACACATAACCCACGATTTGATTAATCGGGTTATAGCCTTTCTCATCCAAGGAACGATAGACAGTTGTCAAGGTTTCGCTAATTTCTTTCTTATTTGTATCGTCAAGATTAAAACGAACTGTTTCATCAGTAAATCCCATCGTTACACCTTCTTTCTACTTCAACTCTTCCTTTTATTTTAACCGATTTTAGCGATTTTCACAACTATTTGCCACTTTTTTCACAGCTTTCTGCACCTCTTTTCCCTAAGGCGTTACTGGTTTTGCGCCATAGGCTTCTAAACGTTTTAAGTACTCCTTTGCCTTGAGATTATCCAGATCAGCAAGCCCCGAACCCTGAAAAATCTCTGACCGGCCTAAGGCATCCGCATCAAGATTGGGAACATCCAGCGTAAACTGTAAGATCAATTCGTTGTCATCCGTGCTTTGCAGTTCATAGGCCAGACCTTCAATTTGTCCAAGTTCTTGATAGGCAGGGTCTTCAGCCATGGATTCGCCTAATAACCTCTTGGTTTCTTCAACGCCAAGGCCATTGATCGCATCGGTAATCTCTGGCGTTGGTTGTAACTCATTTCTTAAAATAACTTTTTGAAGTTTCTCACCCTTATAAATTACAGTCTGCTCCTGAATCTGACCATTGGCCATTTCAAGTTCGAAAGACTGGGTTTTCACCACTTGTTCTTCAGCCACTTCGCTAGTAGTTGCCGTCTCTTTAGCCTCATTTTTGGTGCCACATCCAACAAGTAAGACCATCACAAGCAGAAGCACAAGCCCTTTCATTTTTCCCATTTTATCACCTCATCCTATTTCACTTAGTATAGCATTTTGCCTATTTTTTGACAAGAGAGTCTGGAAGCGAGGCCTAAAAAAGAGACCCAAAAGGATCTCTGTCAATTCTTTTAAATCGTAAGCACCTTAAAGTGCAGCTCTTAGACGGGCTTGGGCATTTTCAACATTACGCACAGCTCGCGGTAAAAAGGCACGAATATCGTCTTCTTTATATCCCACTTGCAATCGCTTGGTATCGATGAGGATAGGGCTTTTTAGAATTCTTGGGTTTTCGGTGATGATGTCAATCACTTCGTTAACACTAAGGTCTTCAATGTCAACCCCTAAACCTTTGGCATAGCGGTTTTTAGAGGAAACAATGGAAGCAATGCCATTTTCTGTTTTAGATAAAATTTCAAGAATTTCTGCTTTTGTAATCGATTCTTTGCCAAGGTTGTGTTCTTTATACGGGAGATGATGGGCGTTTAACCACGTTTTGGCTTTTTTACAGCTGGTGCAACTCGATACAGTATAAATCTTGATCATGTAGTAGCTCCTTTGCTCTGTATGATACTAGTATTATACCTAGTATACCACAATTTGCCATCCGTCGGAAGACCTATTTTCAATTATTCTTCAATTTCGATAGCATCCAGATCAAGAGTTACTTCTTCAGTTAGCGCTGATTCTTCCTGAATTGGCACGGTTTCTGGCTGGTCACTACCTTCGATCAAGCCATAATGAACCCGAACTTTCCTATCAATTTCTGCAAAAATTTCTGGATTTTCCTTAAGGAATTTCTTAGCGTTTTCAGAACCTTGCCCGATTTTTTCATCGTTATAAGAGAACCAGGCGCCAGATTTCTTGATGATATCAAGGTCGCTAGCGATTTTCACTAGCTCACCGGTTTGAGAGATCCCTTCACCATACATGATTTCCACAAAAGCTTCTTTAAACGGTGGCGCCACCTTGTTTTTCACGACCTTAATCTTGGTTTCTTTACCAACATTTTGGTCTTTCTGATCACCTGTCCCTTTGATTTGAGTTGTTCCACGAACATCAAGACGAACAGAGGCGTAGAACTTAAGGGCGCGTCCACCTGGGGTGGTTTCAGGGTTACCAAACATGACGCCGACTTTTTCACGCAATTGGTTAATAAAGATAGCGATGGTCTTCGTTTTGTTAATAGAGGCACCGAGTTTACGCATAGCTTGGCTCATCATACGGGCCTGCAAACCAACGTGGCTGTCACCGATGTCGCCATCGATTTCAGCACGTGGCACGAGGGCTGCAACCGAGTCGATAACCACGAGGTCCACCGCACCAGAGTCAATCAATTTGCCTGCGATTTCAAGACCTTGTTCCCCTGAATCAGGCTGAGACAAGAGCAACTCATCGATGTTAACACCCAATGCTTGAGCATAGAGGGGGTCAAGGGCGTGCTCCGCATCGATAAAGGCTGCAATACCACCTTCTTTTTGACACTGAGCAACGGCATGAAGGGCGACGGTTGTCTTACCAGATGATTCTGGTCCGTAAATTTCGACGATACGGCCTTTTGGATAGCCGCCTGCGCCGAGGGCGATATCGAGCGCCAGCGAGCCTGAGCTCATGACTTGTACTTTTTGTTCAGCGCGCTCACCCAGACGCATAATCGCTCCTTTACCAAAGTCTTTTTCAATGGTTTTTAGGGCATCGTCGAGGGCTTTTTTACGTTCGTCACCAAATTTTTTAGTGATTTCGTCTAATTTTTTTCCTGGTTTTTTTGCCAAAATATGTCTCCTATTTCTAAATGTCTCTGGGACATTTCTATCTTTCTATTATACCAAATTTTCGCCAGTTAACAAAGTTTGTCGTACTAGGTTAAAGGCGTGCATGCAGGCGATCTGCCGAATGTCCTGCCGGCTACGTCCTCCGATTCGGACCTGGTAGGCTTTGGTTTCTGAAGCGGAGGATAAGCCGATAAACACAGTGCCTACAGGATGGCCTTCTAGACTATCTGGACCAGCAACACCTGTCAATGACACGCCGTAGTCACTGCCCGTCAGCTTTCTAGCCTGCTCAGCCATGGCACAAGCCGTAGCCTCAGAAACCACCCCATGCCTTTCAAGGTCTTCGCGAGCAATCTGCAACAGCCGAGCTTTTTGGTCCAGACTATAAGTGACAAAGCCACCTTTAAAGACCTCAGAAGCACCCGAAAAATTGGCCAAAGTGGCTTGGAAGAGGCCAGCTGTTAAACTTTCAGCTGCTGTCAGGGTCTTGCCCTGATTTTTCAGAAGATCAAAAACCACGCGCTCTAAACTATTAGCGTCCCCATAGCCATAGAGAAACTCCCGCAACTGGCCACGAGACAAGATGGTCTCTTCCAGTTGGTCTAGCTTGGCATCAGCTTCTGCTTGACTAGTCGCCTTGGTCGACAAGCGGAGTGTGACCTCCCCAGTCTTAGCGTAAGGGGCCAAAGTCGGGTCTGTCTGCTGGGCAATCACGTCAGCTAGAATAGTCACTAGCTGACTTTCACCCATGCCAAAAAAGCGAAGAACACGAGAATAGAGCTGTTGGCCCTCACTGTCTAATAAAGGTATTAATTCCTTTGTTACCATAGGTTTGAGCTCGCTCGGCGGCCCAGGGAGTACCACGTAGGTTACACCGTCTTGGGTAATAAGCCCTCCAACTGCAAGTCCTGTATGATTGAAAAGCGGGGTAGAACCCTCAACAATTTGAGCCTGGCGTTCATTATTGGGGGTTCTGGAACTAGCTGGTCGGCTCGCAAAAAAGGCATCCAACTTAGCGACGGCCTTGGGATCAAAAACAAGGTCCCTGCCTAAAAATTGGGCCAATACTTGCTTGGTCAGGTCATCGTCTGTGGGGCCTAAACCTCCACACAAGACCACCAAGTCGCTTCGCTTTTTAGCGGTTTCCAAGGTCGCCATCAGACGACCTTCATTATCTCCAACGGCCACATGGTAAAAGACGTCGACTCCAATCTGAGCAAACTTTTCTGATAAGAACTGGGCATTGGTATTGACGATTTGACCGGTCAAAATCTCTGTCCCTACTGCGATCACTTCCGCTTTCATAGATGACCTACTTTCTTATTCGTAGTTTTCCTATCATTTTACCAAAAAAAGGAGCCATTAGGCTACTTTGGCGTGGCTTACTGATGTGGGTTTGTTTACCTGTACTTGTAAACACAGCTCTCTTCGTGGTCATTGACCAGGCCTGCCGCCTGAAGGTAGGAATAGACACAGACCGGACCTGTGAACTTAAAGCCACGTTTTTTAAGGTCCTTGGAAATCGCCTCAGATAAGGCTGTCTTGGCTGGTGCTTCTCGATAATCGTGGACGGTATTGACAATCGGCTGACCATCGACAAAGGCCCACAGGTAATCCTTGAAAGACCCAAACTCCTTCTGCACCTTGAGAAAGGCTTGAGCATTGGCTCGTGTCGCAAAAATTTTGAGGCGATTACGGACGATAGCTGGATTTTTCAGGATGTCTTCCAATTCATTATCCGATAATGCCGCTACCTTACGGTAGTCGTAATCATGAAAGGCCTGCTTAAAAGCAACCCGCTTATTGAGAATCGTTTCCCAGGAAAGGCCTGCTTGATAGGTTTCTAGGCAGAGCAATTCAAAGAGAGCCCGCTCGTCATGGAGGGGCTGTCCCCATTCTTCATCGTGATAGGCGACGTAAAGTGGGTTTGATTCTTTGACCCAAGAACAACGGTTAGGCATAAAATCTCCTTTGCTGATAAAAAGAAATAGGCAAATAGCCGATTACTGGTAATTGGGAACTAAGCCAAAATCTTCATAAAAATCAAGTTTTTTTGGACGTGTTAACCTCGAAAACGGAACACGGGCTACGAACAAAGTGAAATAGACCATTTCTCCTAGAGCCAAATGGCTCAGCGTCAAAATGCCTAATTTCACTTTGTTCGCTTAGCGCCCTTTGTATCTTACGAAACTGAGTTAGAGCTAAAATCCTCGTGAAAATAATCGGCCTTCTAGGACGCAAGTCTTCCGTCGGCAACCGATTATTTTCAAATGGATTTTTAACGCTCCCACATCTTACTTCATCAGCATTTTAAGGGCTTGTTTGATGTAGTTTTCAGCGGTATCATTTGTGCCTTCAAAGAAGGTTTTGATTTTCTTGAGTTCTTTGGCTTTGTATCCGAGGGCCTCCATAGCCTCCATAGCTTCGTCCAAAGCGTGATTGTCTGATGAAGCAACTGAAACAGCTTTGCTTGGTGCATGGTCTGAGATACTCACAATTTTTCCTTCAAGGTCCAGGACCATTTGTTGGGCTGTTTTCTTACCAATCTTTGGAAACTTAGTCAAGTAGGTAATATTTTTCTCATCAATAGCACGGACAAGCCCTGCATTGTCATCCGCCGCAATAATGGCCAAGGCTGAGGTAGGACCGATTCCTGAGACCGAAATCAGATTCAAAAAGAGGGCTTTTTCGTCCTCATCTTTAAAGCCATAAAGGCTGTGGGCATCCTCGCGGACAACCTGATGCAGATACACTTTGAGGTCCTGATTGAGTTGTCCAGAATAGGCATAGGGATTGGCCACGCTAATGAGATAGCCTAGCCCGCCTGCTTCAACAACGATGTATTTAGCCGTGATTTTGGTTAATAGTCCTTTGATATAATCGTACATGCTAACTCCTTTTGTAATGGTTCTAGTATATCACAGGTTCTTGCTTTTAAGACAAGTAAGCATAGCTGGGTCGAAACTTTTTTCCTATCCGTCGATTTTGAGGGGCATTTTTTTGCTACTTAAAACGCAACCATGGGTTGACAAATTGCCCACTATGCTTGCTGGAACAGGACTCTAGCTTATAATACAATAAAGGTACGTTACACGACAAAGGAGCTATTCATGACTCTAGCAGAAAAGATTTTTAACCTCAGGAAAGAAGCGGGCCTCTCTCAAGAACAATTAGCCGATCAACTCAACCTGTCGCGCCAGAGTATTTCCAAGTGGGAATCGGGCCAAAGCCAACCTGAAATTGATAAAATCGTCGAACTCAGTAGGGTCTTTAATGTGACAACTGACTACCTTTTGCTAGATCATATAGAGAATCATCAGGTAAGTCAGGCGACTCAAACTACAGAAGCTCAGCCTCTGCCACCTATCTATAAAAAGACTGTTAAGAAACTGACTTTCCTAGAGATTACCTATATTTTCACAACTTCCTTCTTTATCTATTGGTGGTTTGGTGGTATGCATGGTTTTGATGCCAAAATCGGTTGGTTAGTCTTTGTTTTACTCGTCGCTAGTCTCACGGCGATCAAAAAAGCCATTAACCTTAAAAAAGAATATCTAGAACAGGAAAGAGGGGAGCATCATGATTAGCAATAATCCTATACCTATCCAAAAACGTCTGCAGGCACTCCTTTGGGACTACCTGCTAATCTGCGCCTATTTATTGGTGTTACTAGCAGTTAACCTCACCTATATTTTCCTCTTTTTAAAGCGAATGCCCTTCTATACTGAGAGTTAATCGCAAGCCCTTGTCACCTTTACATCTGTCCTTCCCATTACACTCTTTTTTTACCTATCAAGACTATTGCCATGGCGGTTCTTAGGGAAAACGCAGAGCAGGTTTACAGGTGGTTTACAGAGGAAGCAATCGCCTGAGCAGTGCCCTCTTACGCAATGTTCTTAAGTTCCTTCCTTGGCAGTTTGGACACATGGCAACGATACACGTCGTTTTTAAAGAGCGCTTTGACTTAATGGCTATGGTTCTCAATGTATTTTCTCTAACTCTCCTAACGACCATTACCTTAATGGCACTACTTAGAAAAGACAAACGCCACTTGGGAGATTTGTTAGCCAGAACACAGGTGCAACTAGTCAACTAAAAGCTGGTCAAACCAGTTTTTTTAGTTGAAATCAAATCAATATTTTCCTAATTCCCTCAAACTCGTATGGTTTTCTTGGATCCGGCGGAACATTTTTTCCATGTCGGACTTGGTGAAGTTGACAAGAACGGGTCGGCCGTGGGGGCAGTTATAGGGGTTGTCGCACTGGCTCAGCTGTACTAACAAGTTACGGGCAGAATAGTCATCCAACTTGTGATTGGCTTTGATGCTGCGTTTACAAGACATCATGATCGCCAACTCTGCCCGGTAGCGCTTGATGGAGACCTCCTTGGTCAAGAGAAGCATGTCACACATCTCGTAAACCGCTGACTCAATCTCATCTTCCTGGAACCAAATCGGATGCTCACGCAAGATAAACTGGTTGACTCCGTACTCTTCTAAATGAATCCCTATCTCTCTAAGACTGCCCATGCGTTCCTTAAGGAGAAGCATGTCATTAGCTGGAAATTCAAAGATATAGGGCACGAGGAGCTGTTGCTGGGAACTGTCAACCTCGCCGATTTTTTCCCGATAATACTCGTACTTGACCCGCTCCTGAGCAGCATGCTGGTCGATAATGTAAAGCCCGCCATGACCTTGAGCAAAGAGGTAGGTGCCATGCATTTGGCCAAAGTATTCTAGTTCAGGGAAGGTGGATTTTTCTTCGTTTTCGAGTTTGACAAGGGCCTTTTCCAGCTCTTTATGGTTGAGCTCTGGATGGTCGAAGTCCGTCTCTTCCTTTTGACTGCGCTGAGCAAATTTAATCCGTGGTGATGGCGTTTCAGAGGGCAACGTCTCCGATTTGACAGAGCTGTCCAGGTCTTGTAAAGGAGCTCTCTCCTCTGCGACTTGGGAGCTGTCCGCCACAGGCTTGACAAAGAAATCTTGCCTCGTCGTATCATAGTAAAGGGTGCTCTCCTTAAGGGGAAGAGTCGTCTGCTCAGGTTTTGGCAGGTTTCGGGTGGTAGATTTAGCCAAATTTTCCAGAGCGTCAGGAATTAGGTCTTGCGACTTGAGGGCTTCTGCAATCGCCTCAGTAATAAGCGTCATCAGCTCTCGCTCCTTGGAAATCCGAACCTCCTGCTTAGTCGGGTGGACATTGACATCGGCTAGATAGGGGTCAATCTGAATATCAATAACCGCAATGGGGAAGCGCCCAACCATGAGCTTGGAGCCGTAACCATCAATAATGGCACGGTTCAGCAAAAAATTTTTGATGTAACGGCCGTTAACTAAAATCGTAATATAGTTGCGATTGGCCCGTGTCAACTCAGGCAGAGAGACATAGCCAGACACTTCAAAATCAAGGTCGGATTTGGCAATCTCGACCATTTTTTTGGCTGTGACCAGTCCGTAAACACCAGCAATGGCTTGACGGAGCTGGCCAGAGCCTGCTGTCTTGGTCAATTCATTGCCATCATTAACCAGACTAAAGGCAATTTCTGGATGGGCCAAACTGAGGCGGTTGATGACATCAACGATGTGGGATAGCTCTGCTTGCTGGCTTCGGATATATTTTAGCCTAGCAGGAGTATTGAAAAAGAGGTTTTCAACCGTAACGGTTGTCCCTTGAGGGCGACTGATGGTCTCTTCCTGCTCAACTTTTCCCCCTTTAGTAATAATCAGACTTCCTTGACCCTCACCAGCTGGTGCCGTCTCAATGGTTAACTGACTGACTGAGGCAATAGAGGGTAAGGCTTCACCCCTGAACCCTAAGGTCCGAATGCGAAAGAGGTCGGCCTGGGACTTAATCTTAGAGGTGGCATGGCGACGGATACTGAGCTTGGCGTCTTCATTAGACATGCCTTCACCGTTATCTGTGACCTTGATTAGGGACAAACCAGCTTCCTCGATGGTGACAGTAATCTGATTAGACCCCGCATCAATGGCATTTTCGACTAATTCTTTGACAACACTGGCTGGTCGTTCGATGACTTCACCAGCCGCAATCTGGTTGGCCAGAATTTCCGGCAACTCAATAATTTTAGAAACAATAGTCATAAGGCTCCTTTCGTGATATTTTTTAAAGTTTTAATCGTTTAACCATTATACCACAAAAGATGCTCCTACAGAAAAACGCCCTGATTTGGGCGCTTCTTAGGATTTGAGATTCCGGTTGATGTTGTCCACACTGTTTTTCATCTGACGGTAATTGATGACATAAATAGCAGCATAAATAGCAATAAAGATGAGCCAGAAGAGGAGAAGAGCGGCAAGGTTGAGCGGCAACCAGCCTGCCAAAAAACCTAGGCCGGTGAAACCGATAACTGTAACACTGAAATGAGTCACACTCATCTTCAATAAGCTCCAATCCTGCTCGAAGACAAGGTCAGCCGCTTGAAAAAGTAGTCCAATGACAAACCAGATGGTTACAACAATAGCCATCACAACTACAGGGCTAAAATGTGCTTGGTAATAAGCGCCTGCTACTGAAAAGGGGTTGATTGGGAGGTACACTCCCTGACCAAAGATAGCTGACATGATGATCGAAACGATAGCGCCGATAGTAACGCCCAGAGCGCCTGATAAGATGTATTTTTTCATAGTGTTAAAGCCTCCTTAATAGATCTGAGATAACGACGAGATGAATAGGTGACATCTCCGTTTTTAAGAATGAGTTTGACTAAACCATTTGGTGTCATCTGCAAATGGTCCAACTGCTTGAGATTAATGATTTCCGATTGGGAAATCTGTAAAAAATCTGCTGGCAAGATTTCCTTGACTTGATAAAGACGATAAGCGGTGGTAAAGTCTTGCTTGGCTGTCTTGACATGAACCACCTTGTCTTCGATAACCAGACGATAAATGTCCTCCCAGTCCAGCAAGTAGACTTCTTCTCCTCTCTTTGCCTTGAGACGTTCTGCTTTGATGTCCAATCCTTTAATAAAATCGACAAGTTGAGCAACTTGTTCTGTGTAAGTCTTGGCATCAACAGTGACAGCATCTTCTAAGACCTGATCTGAGATATTTAATGTGAGTTTCACCTTTTCTCCTCCCTTTCCTTAATCAATGGATTGAGATATCTTTCTAAGTCTATTAAACCCTTTTTCCATAAAGTTTTCAATAGGGTTTGGCCATGTGGTCTGTTTTAGGCGCTATGTGGTCAGACGGTCAGGCTAGATGGCAAAACAAAGACTGAACAGGTGTTCAGTCTTTGTTTATACAAGTCAATTTACTTTTTATCGCAATCATCCTCTAGAGGATTGTCAGTTTCCAATTGATTTACCACGCATAGTTAGGTTCCACACAGGTTAACATGGCATGAAATAATTCTTGTGGTGTAATTTTTTTGAGACCTCCGTATAGAGGATCCTGTTGATGATAAGACGGGTCTAGGTAGTAAATATAAGCAATATCAGAGCCATCTGCTGTCAACTGATACCCTATCCCAGTCACATTATGTTCCCCAGAGCTATTTGAGTAGATGCGAGCATTGTCGAAAGTATAATACATCGGATACCCATCAGCTATGTTTTGCTTCAGGCGCTCCTTAAAGAGCCGCATTTCTTCTGATTGCGGGTCGGCTGTGGTGACCGCTGCTAGACGATAACCAGCTTGATCACTAGCCGGCGCTTCATAACCGAATAAATGCTTATTAAGGGCACGGATAGCATTAGCGTTATGGGTCCCAAAAGATTCATCCGTCCCCATCTCAATAGCCAACTCTTCTTGACTAACGGAAACACCTCTATAAGATAAAATCATGCTGACTGATGTTGGCGCACATAAATTCCAAGCGCGCTGAACTTGAGGGGTAACCTGAAGCATGTGTTTTTGTCCCTCAGTTAGGGGAGAATTTTCACTCACTCTTTCTTGTCTATGCGATTTATCTTCTTCCACTGGTACCAAGACCGACGGCTTACTCTCAGACTGTGACACTTCTTGAGGGTGGGTAACAGATGAACTCTGGCTACTTACTTGTTCGCTAGAAGACACAGAGGTCTGTGACTCCGTTGTTTTCAAAGCCTTAGAGTGCTTTTCTTGATTTTTAGCAGTTGAAGTTTCAACTTTTTGCTCAGCTGCTTTATTCTGAGTCCTCTGTTTAGTCGTACCACCACAAGCTGCCAACAGGACGACACCTAACAAACCGACACCCAAAGCTAACGTTTTTAACAGTTTACGGGACATCTTAAATACCTCCTTATGTAAAGCGCTTTCACCTTAATTATATCATCCCAAAAACGGAAAATCTAGTGGTTTTGATCACAAACTTTAGACTTACAAAACCAACGTTTTTTCAAAAATAGAGGGCCAATAAAAGGGATGTTTCTGGCGGAAATCAACTCAAAAAAGGCTGAACAAGCGTTCAGTCTTTCTATAATATTAGAGTTCTTTCTGCAACTCAGCCAAGGCCATCATGGCCTCCATCGGTGTCATGGTATTGAGGTTGAGCTGGCCGAGACGGGTGAGAACCGGATGACTCTCTGCTGCCGTAAAGAGGTCCAGCTGCTCCCTGGTTTCGTGAACAGTTCTAGGCGTCTCCTCCTGATCGACCGCAATCTGGGCTGCATGTTGCTCTAATTGGGTCAGGATATGATCGGCTCTAGCGAGCAAGTTGTCCGGTAACCCAGCAATCTTAGCCACATGAATCCCGTAGGATTTATCTGCTGGGCCTTGGGCAATCTTATGGAGGAAAGTCACCTGACCAGACTTCTCCAAGGTGGCCACATGGACATTGACCAAGTGCTCCAGCTGCTCGCTGAGGCTGGTCAATTCGTGGTAGTGGGTCGCAAAGAGGGTCTTGGCCCCGACCTTGTCATGGATATGCTCGATGATGGCTTGGGCCAGAGCCATGCCATCATAAGTTGCTGTCCCACGACCCAACTCGTCAAAGAGAATGAGGGAGTTTTCTGTTGCTAGTCTGATGGCCTTATTGGCCTCCATCATCTCCACCATAAAGGTCGACTGACCGCTGACCAAGTCATCGGCCGCGCCGATGCGGGTAAAGATGGCGTCAAAAATAGGCAGAGTGGCCCTTTCAGCCGGCACGTAGGAACCAATCTGGGCCAGAATGACAATGATGGCCAACTGACGCATATAGGTCGACTTTCCGCTCATGTTTGGCCCAGTGATGAGTTGAATCGCTGTCGCTTCGTCCATCTGGATATGGTTGGGCACATAACTTTGCGCCCCCATGACCTTTTCAACCACCGCGTGCCGGCCATTGACAATATCAAGAACACGGTTAGCTGTAAAGGTCGGTTTAACCAAGTGTTGCTGCTCGGCCACTTCAGCCAAGCTCTGGAGAACATCGACCGTCGCAATGGCTTGCGCCAGGTCTTGCAAGCGTTGGATGTACTTGGCCACCTCCTGGCGCAGGCGCATAAAGATTTCATACTCAAGAGAGGCAGACTGCTCCCGCGCTTCCAGGATATCCCGCTCAAGGCTGGTCAAGGCTTCTGTCCCGTAGCGCTCGGAGTTTTTCAAGGTCGCCTTGCGGAAGAAATGATTGGGCACATGTCCCAATTGAGAATTGGTCACGTGGAAATAGTAGCCATCCTTACGATTGTAATCGATCTTGAGGTTAGTAATCCCGGTCGCTTCTCGTTCCTTGGCCTCAAGCTCCGCAATCCAAGCCGCACCATCTCGCATGATGACCCGGTACTTATCTAAGGTCTCGTCAAAGCCAGTCTTGATAATCCCACCTTCTGTGATAACTAGGGGAGCATCAGGGTCAATGGCTGCGGTGATAAGGGCGTGGAGTTCAGGAAGAGCGTCCAAACGGCCTACGAGCTGGTCTAGGACAGGTTGGTCCAAGCCTTCTAAAATGGCACGTATGGCTGGGACGTGGCCAAGGGTCTGGCCCAGTTGCAAGAGGTCCTTGGGTGTTGACTTGCCAAAAGATACTCGGCTGGCCAAGCGCTCAATATCATAGACCCCTTTTAGGGCTTCCACTAAGTCCGCTCGCTCGATAAAAGCGTCCATCAGAACCTGAACAATAGCCTGTCGGTATTCTATCTGCTGGCGATCGATCAGGGGTCGATCCAGCCAAGCCCGCAGGAGGCGCATGCCCATGGCTGTTTTCGTCTCATCCATCAACCAGAAGAGACTGCCATGCTTTTTACCGGTCCTTGCGTTTTCTAACAGATCTAAACTTGACTTGGTCGCATAGTCCATCTGCAAGACATCACGGACTTGATAAGGACGAACAGGCTTAAGGTGGCTCAACTCCCGCAACTGAGTCCTAGCCACATAGGCAAGGAGCTTGCCGGCTACTTGTTTTTCGAGGACTGTCAAGTGCTGGTCGATTAAGGGACTTTCTATAAGGGCGTCTTTTTGAGGAGACAAGAGCAAGTTCATCTGGCCAGAGAGGACTTGTTGAGTCTCTTCGTCAAGCTCAAAGCCCAAGACCACTTCCCGAGCACGAAGGTTGCGAATTTCTCCTGTTGCGCTCGCTAAATCAGCCATTTCCGTCACATAGAAATCTCCTGTGACCACATCCATGTATGCCAGACCATAGGTGTTACCTAACTGATCAAGGGCAATCAAAAAGTTGTTATCGCTATCCAGCTTGCTGGAGTCTGCGACTGTCCCAGGCGTGATCACTTGGACTACCGCCCGCTTGACAACGCCCACAGCGGTCTTAGGGTCTTCCATTTGCTCAGCAATAGCTACCTTATGGCCGAGTTCCACCAAGGTATCGATATAAGTCTGGGCCGAATGATAGGGCACACCTGCCATAGGGATGGGGTTGTCCGCATTTTTATTGCGACTGGTCAAGGTCAACTCTAAAATCTGAGCTGCCTCTACAGCATCATCGTAAAATAGCTCATAAAAATCGCCCATGCGAAACAGCAAAAAAGCATCTGGATAATCTGCTTTAATATCCAGATACTGCTGCATGCCTGGGGAAAGTTTTTCAGTTGTCATGACTCAACTCCTCGTTTCGCCTACTCATCTGCTGGGGCATAGATTACTTGGTAAGCCTTGAGTTTAGATTCAATGGCTTGGGCAGCAGCCTCATCTCGGCAGATCGCAATGACTGTGTCTGCTCCTGCGACGGTCCCCAAAATTTCATACGGTCTAGCCTCATCAATCACATTAGAGGTCACTCCTGCTTCACCTAAACGGGTATGCATGACAAGGGTAAAACTTGCCCGTTCCATCTTCAAGACATAAGTGGCTAATAACTGAATAAAGTCATCCCCTTCTTGGTGCTCTGGTAAAATATAATAGGATTCTCCCCTGTCTCTCGTCTTAATTAGGCCTAGTTCTCTCAAGTCTCTCGATAAGGTTGTCTGAGTGACCTCAAAGCCTTTTTCTTCAAGGCCTTCTTGAATTTCTCTTTGCGTTGACAGGTGACGCGTGCGAACCATTTCCTTAATGGCTTTATGCCGGTCTCGTTTTTTCATGGGTTTCTCCAATTCCTTTTCTTATGCAAGATTATACCAAAAACATGGGAATTTTTCATCATTACAGGCGGAATTCCCTTGATTTTGTGTTAGAATAGGAAGGAAGACATTTAAAAGGAGACCTACCATGGATTCTAAGTTACAAGCTGCAAAAAGTCTGGCTGCCATCCTTCCTAGCCTAGACGAATCAGCTATCCTCAATTTACTTGAAAAACCAAAATCCGCCGACCTTGGAGACATTGCCTTTCCTGCCTTTTCTCTGGCCAAGGTCGAGCGTAAAGCCCCTCAAGCTATCGCAAGCGACATTGCTGAAAAGATTGATGCGACAGGCTTCAGCAAGGTTGTTGCTACTGGACCTTATGTGAATTTTTTCCTTGATAAGACGGCAGTATCAAGCCAAATTCTAAAGGACGTCATTGCTTTGGGAGCTGATTATGGCCAGTCAGATCTTGGTCAAGGGCAAAACGTGGTCATCGACCTTTCGTCGCCCAACATCGCTAAGCCTTTCTCAGTAGGTCACTTACGGTCAACCGTTATCGGGGATGCCCTATCTAATATTTTTCAAAAAATTGGCTACAAGACCGTCAAGGTCAACCATCTTGGTGACTGGGGCAAACAGTTTGGTCTTTTGATTGTGGCCTATAAGCTCTGGGGAGACAAGGCTGCCGTTGAAGCTAATCCAATCAGCGAGTTACTTAAGCTTTATGTCCGCATTAATGATGAGGTTAAAGACCATCCTGAATATGATGACGAGGCGCGTGCTTGGTTTCGAAAACTGGAAGATGGTGATGCTGAGGCGCTTGAGCTTTGGCAATGGTTCCGTGATGAAAGCTTGGTTGAGTTTGACCGTATCTACCAACAAATGAACGTCACTTTCGACAGTCTAAATGGGGAAGCCTTCTACAATGATAAGATGGATGAAGTCGTTGAGTTGTTGACTAAAAAAAATCTCCTAACCGAGTCCAAAGGGGCTCAGGTCGTTGATTTGACTAAGTATGGCATCGAGCATCCTGCCCTCATCAAAAAATCAGACGGTGCGACGCTTTACATTACTCGAGACATCGCTGCTGCTCTCTACCGTAAACGTCACTATGATTTCGCGAAATCCATCTACGTAGTAGGTCAAGAACAAGCTGCCCACTTTAAGCAGCTCAAGGCTGTCTTAAAAGAAATGGGTTATGATTGGAGCGATGACATCACTCACGTCTCCTTTGGCCTTGTGACCAAGGGCGGTGCAAAACTCTCGACCCGCAAAGGCAATGTCATTCTTCTTGAGCCCACACTCCAAGAAGCCATTACCCGCGCTCAGGCCCAGATTGATGCCAAAAATCCTAACTTAACCGACAAAGAAGCGGTGGCTCACGCCGTTGGGGTTGGTGCCATCAAGTTTTACGACCTTAAAACGGACCGCAATAACGGTTATGACTTTGACCTTGAAGCCATGGTCTCCTTCGAAGGCGAGACCGGCCCTTACGTTCAGTATGCCCATGCCCGCATTCAATCTATCCTGAGAAAAGCAGACTTTACACCAGATGCGACCCAATCCTATAGCCTGGATGATGCTGAAAGCTGGGATATCCTCACGCTTCTTCAGGCATTCGGAGCTACTGTACAGCGGGCAGCCAATAACTTCGAGCCATCTATCATCGCTAAATATGCGATAAACCTAGCTCAGGCCTTCAACAAGTTCTACGCCCATACCCGTATTTTGGATGACAGTTCAGAACGCGACAGCCGCTTAGCCCTCGCTTACGCAACAGGCCTAATCCTCAAAGAGAGCCTCCGCCTCCTCGGCGTCGATGCTCCAAATGAGATGTAAAGTAAAACCATCTCTCGCTCGTTAGCAAGGGATGGTTTTGTTCTCTAAATAATCAAGTCTATCCCTTGAAACTCTTGCTCAAGTGGAAAAAGACTTCCTTCGGGAAAGTTTCCCCTCTGTTAACAACACGACTGTGGAAACCTGCCAGAAGACCTGCAAATCAACACCCATATCTGCCGTGGTAGCTACCAGTCACCCTATGCGACAACTAGCCCTTGTTAAAGAAGTGATTAAAGACCTTTGGGAAGCAAGCTCGTAATCAGAAGCGTCACTATTTACTCCTTTAGTAAATAGTGATTTTTAATTGTTTTAGTTAATTCTTCGGAACCATTCTTTGTGCTCTTATTCACTATCGTAAAAGAATTGTGATATAATATAGAAAACGCTTTAAGGAGGCGCAGATTATGAAAAAGATGCTACTTTTCTTTTATATCCCCTTGCTATTTGTATTGGCAGCTTGTGGCCAAACGGCAAAGGATGAATTTCTTACGCGAGTGGAGTCTCAACAGTCTCAAAAACAGACTTCTTATGATTACAAAATAAAAATGGATGATGTGACTTCTAGTGATGCAACTGGTATCGCTACATCGTTCGAATCCTTTATTGGAAAACAGATTGATGCCACTATTTCCCAAGATCTGGAAAAGGGATTGGCTACTATTTTGCTTGATTTATCTGCTGTTAATCCTTCCCTTTCTCAAGTGGAAGTTATTTATGCAGGTGATAACCTCTACATGAATGCTGCAACTTTCACATCTCTTTCCGGTATCACGACAACTGCTTTGGATGGAAAATACATCGATGCCCAAGAATTATTAGGACAATCGATGCCGGAAATTCCAAAGTTAAGTGATTATACGCCTAATAATCAGGCTAATGCAGCTCTTTACAAAGAATTGGACGAGAAAAAATTTACCAAGGATGGGGATGATGTCACTTTGACCCTGACCTTGAATGACCTTATTGCTTTGGTTGAAAAAGCAGCTGAAAAAGGGGATGAAGAAACCAAAAAGCAAGCTGCGGATATCCAAGAACAATTAGAGACTGCCACAGAATCTCTCTCTCCAGATTCCATCTTTAACATCACGTTGGATAAGAAGGACAATGGAAAACTCTTAATGGATCTGTTCTCTGCCGAAAACAAAGAAGACACTATCAAAATCAGCATGACCTTCACGAAAAAAGACTATCAAGAGCCAATGGCCCCTACAGCAGAAGATATTCTAACTGAAGAGGAGTTCAATACGTTAATGCTAGAAGCCTACTCAGGCCAATAGGAACCTCATTCAATAATCATTCAAAAATAAGAAAGACTTTGTCTACAAATAAAGGGCAAGGTCTTTTTACCTTTAAAAGGCTCCATAATCTCCATGCGGGGTTACCCACTACAGAAATTATAGAGCCTATAAAATCCGAAAACCCAGGCACGTGTCTGGGTTTTCGAATAGGTTAAGAATTGTAGGCTATCCAGTTTTATTTTTTAAAATTCCAACATTCCCTGAATTTACTCCCTCTTGAAGATGACTGAGATCCAGCCATTCTAAAAATTCTTCAATAGCTTGATTCCAATAGTCCCATGTATGTCCCCCCGGTTTTTTTATAAAATGATGTGAAACACCATGTGATTCTAGACTGTCAGCTAAATGATCATTTGAGGGTAATAGAAAATCCTCTGTGCCACAAGAAATAAAAAGTCTTGGAAAATCAACATTTTGGGAAGATAACTTATTAATCAGAAATGGAATGTGGTAATCACTCTCTAAAAGTCTTTCTAAATCCCCAAATATACCTTGGTAATAGGAACGCTTTTGAAAAAAAATAGGAGAGTCTTCTACAGATTTAGAGGCATCTTCTGTAACTAACGCTGCAGAAAAAGCTCCTATCGCAGAAAAGTTTTTTGCAAATGTCATTCCATTGTACAATGCTCCATAGCCTCCCATAGATAATCCTGCAATAAATGTATCCACTCTCTTGTGCGACAGAGGAAACATTGCTCTAGTAATCTCCAATAGTTCTTGTCCAATAAAATCACTATAATGTTCACCTGCAGTAGAATTATTTAGATAAAAATGATTTTCTCCGGCTGGCATTACCACAGCAATCTGGTATTTTTTTGCTAAAGATGCTATACGTGATCCAACAAGCCAATCATTTTGGTCCCCAAGTATACCATGGAGCAGATAGAGGGTCTTGTAAGGCGGATTACTAATACGTTTTCCATTGAAATCTATTTGGTCGCTTGGTAAATAAACGTTAAATGTCACTGTTCTCTTAAGTGAATGTGACATTGCATTCACAGTTAATAATGCCATCATTTCTCCTTTGAAATTAGTATATATAGGAATAGTTTAACAGTTAAAACAAACTTGTCAACACTACTATAAGAACTTAATTTTTAGCAATTCTAATATTGTATCCGTTTGAAATTTTAGATTTAAAATAACTTTTGATCCAACTTCTTCAATGGGTAAAACGATTTTTTGCCAAATATCTGATGACATAAATGTCATACTTGTTGGAATATCTGATAAATTTTCAGTTGTATAAAGATAAGCTTTGCCTTCGCCACCTCTTAAAGTAATTTCTAATGACTTAGATTTCTCGACATTAAAGTATTTAAAACATAAGATACTATGATTCTCTATCTCTGTTACATAATGAGTTAAATTATTTTCAACTAAATATGGAAAACTATCCTGAGTAGCATTATACATTTGGCAGGCTATCCCAGCTGAATAACTCCCCTGACTTGGTAATGAAGTAGATGATAACCCACAGGAAGTCACAGAGACTTGATCAATTACTCCGTTTATTTTATCTATTTTAATCTTCTCCGCACAAGCCTGTCGACTATAATGAGTTCCATGTGTGTGTCGATGATAGAAGATATAGTTTTCATTAGCAACCGTCAAAATACCTCCATGGTTGTTTCCCTGCACATTTTTCATCTTAAGATTCCCCTGATATCCTATATCTGTATTAGAAATAATAACTCCCTTGTATTCAAATGGTCCTAATGGATGACGACTAGTCGCGTAACATAATTCATGACCATGTATACTAGAGTAGACAAAATAATACCAATCCTCTATTTTACGAATACTGGATGCTTCAAAAAATGGATGCTTCTCAAAGGATGTTTCAGTAGAATATTGAGCACCTGGTGCGATAAGAGTGACTTTCCCAGTCTTTATGGTAAGCATATCCTGTTCAAGCTCCAAAGCATAAGCTCCTTCATTAATTACCTTGTCTGAAAACCCCTTGAATGGAGTCAAAGGCGTAAAACCATAATAAAGATAGATCTCAGAACCGTCAACTAAGATGGCTGGATCAAACGCCAATCCCTGTTTAGGTAAGGAACCGTCAGAATAAGTCACTTTCCCGTAATAATCAAATGGCCCCTGTGGAAACTCCGAGACAGCCACACTTATGTGGGTTAGGCCCACTAGAGCATAATATAAATAATAACGTCCATCAGGTCCTTGAGCAACGTCTGGAGCAAAAAGAGGCCGATCTCCACTAGTATTTTCCGGATCCTGTACACGCCGATAAGAGACCCCCTCGTATTGCCAATTTGTTAAATCGTCTTTCGGTGCTGACCATGAAACATAATCAAGTTCACAATACGAAGAGCCATTTGCTCTATCGTGAGAACCATATATATAAACACGTTCTCCAAATAATTTAGGTTCCCCATCTGGCACATACTCATCAAGGGGTAAAAAAGGATTTGTGATAAATTTTCCCATAATTTCCTTTCTCATTTACAAAAAAGAGGGTTCTCCCTCTTTTTTATCATATAAATAATTTAAACTCAGTTTGCAAATAGTCTTCACTGGATCTCCCCACAAAAAGATCAAACTCTCCAGCTTCTGATTTGTATTCCAGACTCTTTGTTACAAACCGTAGCTTTTCTTCTGTAATCTCAAAAATTACTTTTTGAGATTCTCCTGGCGATAATTTTATTTTTCTAAAATCTTTTAATTCTTTGACTGGGCGAACAACTGATCCGACTCTATCTCTAATATAAAGCTGAATAGTCTCTTCCCCCTCAACATTACCTATATTTGAAATATCAACAGAAACTTCAAGATTAGTATCTTTCGTTAGTTTATTTGAACTAACCTGAAGATTAGTGTACTCGAATTCTGTATAGGATAATCCATAACCGAATGGGTATAGCGGATTGTTTGGAGCATCAATGTACTTAGAAACAAAACGATCACTATGAGTAGACGTCAGAGCAGGTCTTCCAGTATTAAAGGCATTATAGTAAATAGGAATTTGGCCAACATTATACGGAAATGACATTGTTAAACGACCACTTGGATTCACTTTGCCCGTTAGAACATCTACGATAGCTTGTCCACCCATCGTTCCTGGAAACCATGCTTGGATTATAGCACTCACTTGCTTCTCAATCTTAGTCAATACTAATGGGCGTCCACTGAAAAGTACCAAAACAACTGGTTTCCCAACTTTTTCAATTGCATCCAATAGCTTTTGTTGAATTTCTGGCAATCCTAGATCTGTACGACTACCTGCTTCACCAGACTGCAAGGTATGTTCTCCTAACGCTAGTACAACAACATCTGATTCCTTGGCTAAGTGAATAGCCTCATCTAAATCAGCTCTAATACCCTCAGCTGTGTTAACACGACCACCGCTAACCATCTTTCCAAACGTTCCCAGAACTGAATAATCTTCGAGAAAATCAGACCCTTTAGCAAATCTGACTTCTTTTCCCTCAAGGGAATAGAAGGCTTCTTTTATAGAGACCGAATCTTCAGATTTACTGTGAACCGCCCAAAGGCCTAAAAGCTCTTTGCTTTCTGCATATGGTCCTATAACAGCAATTTTCTGTTTTTTGACATTTAAAGGTAAGATATTATTATCATTCTTTAAAAGAACTAGTGATTTCCGAGAGATTTCTAATGCTTTTTGTCTAGCCTCTGGTGTATTAAGATAGGTTTCCTCTTCCACATCCGCAAAGCGATGAGGATTTTCAAATAGTCCTAAGTCATTTTTCAGTTTTAGAACACGCCAAACAGCATCATTGATTAGCGTCTCGCTAATTTCTCCATTTTCTAATAACGGTTTTAACTGGTTGGAGTAACAATTGGTTTTCATATCAATATCAACCGTTGCTTCAATAGCCATCTGAGATGCTTCACGTTCATCTCTAGCTATCCCGTGAGCTACTAGTTCTTGAATAGCTGCATAGTCTGTAATAATAACACCATCAAATCCCCATTCTTTACGAAGGACATCATTCATTAACCACTTATTAGCTGTTGCTGGAATACCATCAACAGTATTAAAAGATGTCATAACCATCTTAGCTCCAGCATCGACCGCTTCTTTATAGGATGGCAAATAATCTTGTCTTAATCGTCTTTCTGACATATCAACAGTATTATAATCCCTACCACCCTCTGGAGCACCATACGCTGCAAAGTGTTTTACACAGGAAACGACTGTGTTTTCTCCCAAATCTCCTTGGAAACCTTCCACCATAGCTCGAGCATAACAATTGTTCAAATAGGTATCTTCTCCAGTAGACTCCAATGATCTACCCCAACGAGGATCCCTCACCAAGTCAACCATTGGTGCAAAAGTCACATGAGTTCCAGCTTTAGAAGCTTCTTTTGCAATAAATTGGTACCCTTCTTTGATAAGTTTGGGCTCCCAAGTTGCCCCTTGTCCTAAAGGTATTGGAAGTGTGGTGCGATATCCGTAAACAACATCTCCCATAAAAAGAAGTGGAATTTTATGACGTGATTTAGTAAGATAATTTTCCTGAATGGTTCTAACTTTTTCAGCCCCTAAGACATTTAAGACAGATCCAACATTCTGAACCATTTCTTCTGAAATACCTAATTTCTCTCTAGGACCAACAGTTAAAGCATCCGTCCCAAAAAAATCTCCCGAAAGTTGAATCAATTGACCAATTTTTTCCTCGATAGTAAGGGATGATAATAATTCTTTTAATTTTTTTTCTTGCATTGTTATCTATACACAGATGCTTAGTATACAGAATCATCTGCCTTTCCTCTTTATTTTTATAATTATCAATAGATATGATATCTAACCCTTAAAATAGTAGGTTCGTTTGGAAGTGAAACAAGGTAACGTTCATCACCATTTAAAACTCTTCCGCGACTCCACTTCCCGTCAAGAAACTCTCCCTCTTCTAAAGTAAGAAGACCGACATTTTGAGAATTGTTAGATAAAATTTCTATGATGACATTTGTTCCAACTAAAAATAGTTCCTGCTTATCTCCTTGAAGAATAAAACCTGCCGATGGAAGTTCTTCCTTTCCAGTTTGACGATATTTTATTCGAACCTTAATATTTTCAATCTCGACTATCTTGCCTCTATCAGAGTCCCTATTCTTTTTGAAAGCATGTATAGTATTAAACTTTCTTGCTTGGATAATTTGTTCTGTTAACGACGCAACAATTTTATAAGCTCTAGCTAATAGCGGATAAGTTCCTTGTGGGTTAAATGCGCTACCATCAATAGCCAGTTGTGCTAGAACCTCTGACATTGAAGAAGAGTCTGCATCTTTAAAATCTTCTATAGCAAATGGCGAGAAGCAAAATAAATTATATTTTGCAACTGCATACAGAAAATTAGACACGGTTTGTCGATCTTGACGAGTCTCTGGAACTAGCAAAACTGATTGATTTTCAGTGTATGAGTCACAAATATCTGAAAAGTTAGGCACATAAATATCTGGACTAAAAATGTCAATAGAGGATGCCACATGCTTCCAAAATGGATACATTCGTGCGGTTGGTCCACCCATTGGATATTCTCCAGGAATAGCGCCTGGCTTCTCCAACCAAGCATTAACAAGATAAGGAATAGGGTAGATTTTTTTACCTGCATCTGCAATACGTTCTATTGCAGATGCAAAATGATATGCTAAATAGTATTCTTTTGATTCATCTCCAAAAATTTCATTCCAAGAACCATTACATGAGCTAAACTGACTAACGATCTCAGGTACTTTTTCATCTAATTTTTGTAATGCTTCATGGCTATAATCAAAATCAGAACCTAAGATTCCTACCTCGTTTTCAATTTGTATCATAATTACTGTTTGCTTATCCTGATCGTACTCCTTCAGAAAAGCCACCAACTCCTGAAAAGCTAAACTATCTTTCTCAACAGCTTTTTCTGAATATGGAGAAACCGTATAAATTTTTTCATTTTTTGCATTCTCTGCTAAACCATAGTTTTTCAGATTCTGTTTCATCCAATCAGGGATATATGTTGACAAACTATTTTTCCATAAGCCAAACCATAGTAGAATTAACTTCTTGTTATTACTCCTGGCACCATCTAAAAGATATTTAACTGAAGAAAAGTCGAACTCTCCTTCTACTGGTTCAATAAGTTCCCAAGATATCGGTGCAAGAACTGTATTCAGATTTAATCCATCTAACTTTGGCCAAACCTTTTCTTCCATATACGAATAGCTGCTAGCACTAGAATTATGGATTTCACCAGCCAAAGCAATAAAAGGTTTATCATCCACCATTAACACTGGTAATGTTGAATAATCAAAATGTGGTAACTTCTTCATAAAACTTTCCTTTTAAACAAAGCTATCTTATTCAACCACTCGTTCATCTTCTATAGCTTGCTTTTCAGCAATTTTAAAGAAAGGATACCATAGAGCAATCCATAAGAAGATTTGAAACACTTGAAATAAAGCAACTTTCCAACCACCTGTAATTAAGCCGTTTAAGAGAATTGGTGTACCAGTTGGTGCTCCAATACCTGTTAAACGTGGTAAAATACCTACTACTGTCAAAAAATAAGCTATACTTAGAGATATGACATTATTAAAAATAAAAGGTATTGCAAATGTTGGATTTAATACTAAAGGAGTACCAAAAATGACTGGTTCCGTAATCCCAAAAATCGCAGGAACAACAGCTAATTTTCCTAATGTTTTATAACGAACTGTTTTCGACAGTAACATCAAGATAACTAGACCAATCGCAGTGCCTCCCATACAATATATCATAAAGAATTGTAACCCAACTATATTTGGTAAAGGTTGCCCATTGCTATAAGCATTCAACTGTGCCACATCCATTGCCATCCAGATAGGCATGATGACACCAAAGGTTACCATCGTACCATGGATACCAAAAAACCATAAAATCTGACCAATCAGTGCCACAATTAGAATGGCCCAAATATTACCACCAAGGCTTTGCAATGGAATTTGTAATACACCGTAAATTAACTGGTGGATACTACCATATGACGTATTAGACATTAACCCTGCAATTACTACAAAAAGAGCAACGATTAAAACACCAGGTACAAGTCCAGCAAATGAGTCTGTAATAAATGGTGGGACAGATGCAGGCATTTTGATTGTCCATCCCTTATCTGTAATCCAGACAAATAATCGTCCTACTATAATAGAAACAATCAATGCAGAGAAAAGCCCCGTAGAACCTAACCAAGTCATTGGAATATTCGTTACCATGTTGAAACCTTCTCCGACACTTTCAACGGGGGTCAAAATCATAAATGATACCACAGCAATCACTGCTGCAATGGTTCCTTTTCTATTAAAAGATTCTACAATGGCGTTAGTAATTGTAAATACAAAAATTAAAGCCAAAAAGTTAGTAGTAAAAGTTATCGGTAATTGCAAAATATTAGAAAGACCTGTTTCTGTCAAAAAATTTTGATAAGATTCTATGGGAAATTGCTTTATTAGAGCAGCTAAAGATCCAATCAAAGTTACTGGCATGGCTCCCATCATACCATTCATAATCGCTTTTAAATAACGATTATTAGACATTTTATTAACCAATGGCTGGTATTTTTTTTGAATTGCACTTAAATCCATTTTAATCTCCTCCTTATTTCAATAAATTCAAAGCATCTTCTAACACTTTAGTACCGTTCATCATCCCGTAATCCATCATATCGATAACCGAAATCTCCATTTCCCTGTTCCCATATCTCTCTTCAAACTCTTCAAGTAAATAACTGACTTGAGGACCTAGTAGCAGAACATCTGTTTTGCCTTCAAAGTTTGGAAATGCTGACTCTGACATTGCTCGAATATCAATTTCAACACCTTTGTCTTTAGCTGCTTCTTTCATTTTTTGCATCAGCATAGATGTTGACATACCTCCCGCACACACTAGCGTGATATTTACCATAAGTCTTCTCCTTTTATTTTGTTTTATATAGTTCTACAAATTCGGTGGCCATATCCTTAACGGTTATGGCGTTCATGAGATGGTCTTGAGCGTGAACCATCAAGAGGGAGATTTCTGTCTTTTCTCCCGATGCTTCCTTGGTCAATAAGTCTGTTTGAGCATGGTGCGCTTGAACAAGGTAATCATTACACTCTGCTAAGTGCGCTTCTGCTTCCTCAAAGTCTCCTTTTTTGGCAGCGTAGATAGCTTTCATGGCTAAGCTTCTAGCATTCCCACCATTAACGATAAGACCCATAATAACTTGTGTTTGGTCATTTTCCATAGGTTTTCCTCTCTTCTTCTATCTGACATCTTTATCATAACGATTTTATCTTTTAAACTCCATCACTTCTTCTGCCGTTTTGAAAACGGTAATACATTCGATATAATTTTAGCAATTCTTTTTTGTTCTTTTTAAGATTATTTTGCCGATTAAAACTTCTTGGAATCGGCATATGGAATCTTCAATCAGCTGTCTTACAAAAAAAGCCAGCCTAAGACTAGCTAAGAATATGGACTAAGGTTTCAAAAGTCGGTGTCGTAATAAGTTTTTGGATGGCTTTTTCATCAAAAAAGAGATTACTGGTCTTTTGGTAAAAATCTTCGAGCTGAGGATCTTCCTGAGATCCTATTGACAATAAGAAGACAACTTGTACCTTATTAGTTTTCCATAGAATCGGTTCTTCTAAAATAGCAACAGTCACAAAGCTCTGCTCTGTCATGACCTGATAAGGGTGTGGGAGGGCGACGAGGTTGCCAAAATCAGTCTGACCCAATTCTTCTCGTCGCAAGACCGCCTCTTCAAACCCCTCTGGCAGAAGGCCGTAGTGATCAATATGTTGACACATGTGAGCAATCACCTCTTCTCGGGTGCTTGCTGTTAGTTTAGGAAGGAAAAGGTTGGTTGAATAATAATTTAAGACTGTCGAGCGATCCCCACTCTCAAACATTTGGCGGTAGGTTAAAATCTCGTTGGCATCGATAAAAAGGTTAATCTCATATATCGGTACAGGATACTTCTGATTCAGAGGAACCGTCGTAAAAATATAATCAATTTCCTTCCCTTTAAAATCAAATTGTTCCAGGTCTGCTACCGTACATTCATAGATATTGTTCAGGTAATCCCCAAATGCTTGTCGGTATTTAAACTTAAAGAGCTGTGAGCTACTTTTCCCAGAAATGCAGACCAAAACGATATTCTTAAGCTCAATGGGACGATTGCGTTTTTCTGTCGCTAAAGCAAATATAATCGCAATATAGGCGACTTCATCTTCAGGAATGTCCTTGCCATAATGTTCTTTGAGACTGGTTGAAGCATTTAAAGCGATCGTATAGGGGTAAGGGTATTCTTGCTTGATAAGGTCTAGGAGTGGATTTTGAATGGCAATATTAAAGCGCATGCGAATATCCATAGGAACAAGGTGCTGGTTCAATGCCATGCGTAGCTCTAAATTTTGCCTGAAATCAAGTGCAAGGGTTTCATGAACTCTAGTTAACATTTTATAGACAAGCTCATCAATCTCTCCTGTAATGACAAAATTTGGTCCATAATGACTATAAGAATCCGAAGATAAACGAGAGCCATAATGAATGGCTAGAAATTGCCGTTCAGGGAGAGAAAGAGGTTGCCCAAACTGCTGTTCAAATAAATCACTATAATCATCGACTATTTGCTGAGTAGCAGAACTCATCAATTCCTCTGGAACATCTTTCTCTAAGATAGCATGCCCGTCCTGAAGACGTTTTATGGTAATACTAATGTACTTGATGACATTTTCCAAGGCAACCTCTGACATACTAACCTTATGGCGTTGATTGCCTTCCAAAATGGTCGTCATCAACCACTGATCTTGAGAGGGGGATTCAAAATCCTCATAAAGGGTATTTAATAGACAAATACGCTTATCAAATTCTTTGCCGATAACTTTGATACCATAATTGGGTTTTCGCTCAATCTGCAAGTTATACATTGACAAAATGGCCTCTACACGTTTAAGATTGGCGGACAGGGTATTCCTAGAAATAAAAAACTGTTCTGCGACATCATCAATTTTTAGGAAATCATCTGTATCTAAAAGCCATTTTAGCAGGGCTGTTTGGCGATCCTCACTCGTTTCCGGAATATCGCTGTCATCTTTTGGAGCAACTGCTAAGAATGCTTTCTCATCCTGAATTAACAGCTTATAGCCAAAGTGACGTTTCGATTCAATTTCAGCACCGTAGGAAACTAATATTTCCTTGAGCTCTTTGATCCGGTTGCGAACCGTTTTCTCACTAACACCTAGCTTGTCTGCAAGATCCTGCGATGTTTGATAGCTATCCAAGGATAACAATTTTAACAGGTCATATAAATTACGATGCATTGATTATCCTTTCTGAGCTATTATCCGACTCTAAACAGTGACCACAAGATACTTAATGGCAAAAAAGGTGATACTCAAATTCATTCTCATTCTATTGTATCAATCCCAGCCTTAATTGACTAGACTAATTTTTACCGTATTCTAAACGGTAAGCCTTGTAAGATTAGAGTACAGCTTGTCGACAGCGTAACTCTTTTTCATAAGAGCTAAACAATTACTCTCACTTCTCTAAATAAAAACTAGCCAGACTAATGTCCGACTAGTAGAATCACTTGTTATTTTTGAACACCAACCTACTGGTCAGGATTTTTAATCACTCGTTTGTAGCGTAACCATTCGGGTTATTCTTCTGCCAGCGCCAGGTATCACGGACCATATCGGCCAAGTCTTTCTCAGCTACCCAGCCAAGCTCTGTCTTAGCTTTTTCAGCATTAGCATAACAGGTCGCAATATCACCTGCACGTCGTGGGCAAATTTGGTAGGGAATAGCAATGCCATTTTCTGCTTCAAAAGCCTTAACCAAATCCAGAACACTGTACCCAATGCCGGTGCCTAGATTATAAACCTTGGCTCCTGGTTCTTGGAGATTCTTGGCTACCGCTAGGACATGGCCTTTAGCTAGGTCAACCACATGAATGTAGTCTCGAACCCCTGTACCGTCTGGCGTGTCATAGTCATCTCCAAAGACGGAGAGCTGTTCACGTTTACCGACGGCAACCTGCGAGATATAAGGCATGAGGTTGTTTGGAATACCATTTGGCGCCTCCCCAATCAAACCGGACTCATGAGCACCGATTGGATTAAAGTAACGAAGATTAGTCACAGACCATTCTGGGTCAGAATGCTCCACATCAGTCAAGATTTGTTCCATCATGACCTTGGTATAGCCATAAGGATTGGTCGCTGATGTTGGCATCTCCTCAAGGAAAGGCACTTGATTGTTCATCCCATAAACTGTCGCTGATGACGAGAAGACAATGTTTTTCACACCGACGTCAGTCATCACCTCAAGGAGAGCAATGGTCCCTGAGATATTGTTATGGTAATACATGAGCGGTTTTTCAACCGATTCTCCAACCGCCTTAAAGGCCGCAAAATGAATCACCGAGACAATGTCATGTTTGTCAAAGACATCGCGCAAGAAAACTTTGTCAAGAATCGAGCCCTCGTAGAATGGAATCTCCTTGCCTGTAATCGTCTTGAGACGATTGAGAACCTCAGGAGATGAGTTTGAAAAATTATCCACAATGACGACTTCGTAGCCTGCCGCAATCAGCTCAACCGCTGTGTGGCTACCGATGTAACCCGCACCACCCGTAATCAAAATAGCCATGTCCGACCTCTTTTCTCTTGTTTTAACTAGTATTATAGCATATTTTAGTAAAGTTTACTAAATATTATAGAGTTTCTCTATTTTTTCAGCAATCCGCTTAATATCATCCAACATGCCTCGCATCTCAAAATCATCTAAGACTGGAAAACCAAACCGCTGGCTATATTGTTTGGCCGTCAGACAGTATTGGTTGTTGAAATTCCGATTGCCCGAACCGACAATGCCCAAACATTGCTTAAAATTATCCGCATAGGCGATAAAATCTCCCAGAGGATTGGTCAAGATTTCCTGATCACCATTATCCACCCCATTACCACCTTCTAGATAGGTCGGTAGAAAGGCCACAAAAGGGCCAGCCATCTCATAAAAATCCTGACCATCTTTAACCAGCTCTTTCACATCGACAGCATCAATAGTGATGGCTTCCCCATGTTTCTCGAGCAAATGTTGGCTCATGCGACGGACAAAAGAAGCTGTATTACCGCTTAAACTAATATATACAAATCGTAAGGTTATCATTTTTTTCCTAACTAAAACAGGTTAATGAGCTTGAGACAAAAGTGTCTCAAGCTTCTCTATTTGATAGTAATAACAGATTGACGCAGTGGTTGGGAGTAACACTCACTGGCTTTGCCAGTTTTAGTGTTACCCCTGCACAGGTCATTAGGTACTTTAGCGCCAACAAGCCACTGCTGAGTGCCTCTCATTTGCTGATTTCATCAGCTTTTACATCCCTAATCGACTGTGCGGAGATGGGAGTGAAAAGGTCTGGGAATAGGCCTTCTCAGCCTGAACCTCAAACTGAAAAAAGGAGGGGAAGTCAATTTCTTCGAAATCATGACTTCTGTTCCGCTCTCATCTTGTGCAAGCCATTAAAGGATATTGGTAAGGGCTGATAGACGAAAAAAGCATTTCAACCCTGATACTTATTTTTTGAGATTCCTCAGACCTTTTTTAGGGATGTCCCAAGTAAATCCTTCTCCAATCACTTCATGGACATTAATCACTGAAATAAAGGCGTCTGGATCAATTTGATTAAGACTTCCCTTAATCTGATTGACCTCGTTAGGGTTGAGGACCACGTAAAGCACCTTGATATCTGAATGAGAGTAGGCTCCTTGGGCATTCAGATACGTCGCCCCTCGGCCCAGTTCATGCAAGATCGTTGCTGCTATCTTCTCAGGATGCTTGGAAATTATGAGCATCCCACGCACCGCATACCCACCGTTTTGGACAAGGTCTATGATTTGGCTCATGACAAAAGCCATGATGACCGTGTACATCATATGACGCAGGTCAATATAACTCAAAGAAGCCAAAAGCACAAAAATATCCAAAATTAAGAGACTCTGACCAACCTGATTGCCAGTCTTATGCTCGATAATCCGAGCAATGACATCTGAGCCACCTGTTGTACCACCGTATCGAAAAACAAGCCCTAAACCAGCTCCACCAAATACCCCCGCCAAAAGGGCAGCGATTAAGATATCCTGACCCACATTGATATGAAGCTCCATTCTTTGGAAAATCTCGATAAAAACAGACAAAGCTACTGTCCCATAAATCGTCAGCATTAATGATTTCCGCCCAAAGTACTTAGCTCCAATATAAATGATTGGAATATTGATTAAGAGAGAGGTATAGGCCGGATTGAGTCCCCATAACGAATGGAGAATCAGCGTAATCCCACTGACACCACCCTCAGCCAGATGGTTCTCCATGTTAAAATTCACAAACCCAAAGGCATAGAGAGCCGTTCCTAGCGTAATCATTAAAATATTGATGGGTGAAATCCGGTACTCTAACTTCATAATGCGTTTTGTTTATCTCCTCATTTTTCTATAGGATTCCTAGTAGTTAACTGTCATCCTCCACAAAACGACCGATAATTTGGACGTTTTCAGCAACAGAGATGAAAGCCATAGGATCAGCCTTCTTCATCTGGTACTTGAATTCATTAAATTCTGCTCGCGTAATAATGGTAATCAAGACAGCTTTCTTTTCATGATTATAGGCTCCTTCGGCTTCATTGATAATGGTTACGCCACGGTGTAACTTATGATGAATCCGAGCGATCACACGCTCAGGTTTATTGGTCACTATCATGGCCTGCATTTTTTTCTGCTTGACATAGATGGCGTCCATGACCCGGCCTGCAACGAAAACAGCCACCATTGAGTAGAGAGCATATTCCCAGCCAAAGAGAAGCCCGGCCATAGCCATAATGCCAATATTAACAGCTGTAGAGATAGCCCCGACATTTCTGCCTGTTTTTTTACGGACTAGGATACTGATAATATCAAGCCCACCACTTGAGACATTATTTTTCAGGGCATAGCCTATCCCAGTCCCTAGAAAAATGGCTCCAAAAATCGCATTCATCAAAGGTTCTTCCGTCAAGGTAATCTCGGGAACAAACTGGATGAAGAAAGCACTGAAGGTTACCGTCAAAAAGGTAAAAATCGTAAATTTATGGCCAATCTTATACCAAGCCAAAATCAACAGTGGCATGTTAATGGCATAAAATCCAAGTGAGATTGGAATATAGACACCAAAAAGGCGTTCAGAGATCGTTGATAAAATCTGTGCCAAACCGGTGACCCCGCTCGAATACACGCCACTTGGAACATAGAACACCTTGACAGCAATGGCTGATAAGAGACCATAGATCACCGAACCCGTCAGGCGTTCCGCATACTTTTCTCTTGAAATACTAATCAAGCCCTTGAGAAATTCATGTTGCTGAGCTAATCGCAGAATTTTTTTCCTAAAATAACGATAATACTTACTCTTTTTCATGTCCTTTTACTTGGAGACTTAATTCCTCCAATTGTTTGTCTGCTACCAGACTCGGTGCCTGCGTCATCGGATCGCTAGCTTTATTATTTTTAGGGAAGGCAATCACTTCACGGATATTGTCCTTACCAGCCAAAAGCATGACCAAACGATCAAGCCCGATAGCCAAACCACCATGTGGTGGGAAGCCGTAGTCCATGGCTTCCAACAAGAAGCCAAACTGCTCCTTGGCATCCTCTGATGAGAACCCTAGAGCTGTAAACATGCGCTCTTGAAGTTCACGGGTGTTGATGCGCAAGCTCCCACCACCAAGCTCGTAACCGTTGAGGACGATATCATAGGCGATGGCCTGAACCTTGCTGAGGTCACCGGATAAGTGTTCAACCGTCTCATCCGTTGGCAAAGTGAAAGGGTGGTGGGCAGACATGTAGCGGTCCTCTTCTTCAGACCACTCAAACATAGGCCAATCAACAACCCAAAGGAAGTTAAATTGCTCAGCATCAATCAAGTTTTGCTCTTTGGCAATACGGCTACGCAGGGCACCTAAGGTATTGTTTGCCACCTCAAGCTCATCCGCCACAAAGAGCACCAAGTCCTTATCCGCTAAGCCCAAGCGCTCAGCCAAGGCATCTGTCGCATCCACCAAGAACTTGGCCACAGGACCCGCCAACTCCCCGTCAGCGTATTTGACCCAGGCAAGGCCTTTGGCCCCAAACTGCTTGGCAAACTCGGTTAATTTATCAATGTCTTTTCGAGAGTAGCTGTCAGCTAACCCTTTAACCACAATCGCTTTGACAACAGGCGCTTCCGAAAAGACCTTAAAATCAACGGTTTTAGCGATTTCTGTAATGTCTTGAAGCAACATCTCAAAGCGGGTATCTGGCTTGTCAGAACCATAGTTATTCATAGCATCTGCATAAGCCATACGAGGAAACGGCAAGGTCACCTCAATGCCCTTGGTTTCCTTCATGACACGCGCCAAAAGACCTTCCGTAATGTCCTGAATTTCTTGCTCGCTAAGGAAGGACGTCTCCAAATCGACCTGGGTAAACTCAGGCTGACGGTCGCCACGCAAGTCTTCATCACGGAAACACTTAACGATTTGGTAGTAACGGTCAAAGCCAGCATTCATCAATAACTGTTTGGTGATTTGCGGGCTTTGTGGCAGAGCGTAAAAATGCCCCTGACTCACACGACTTGGCACCAAGTAGTCACGCGCCCCTTCAGGCGTTGACTTGGTCAAAATCGGTGTCTCCACATCGATAAACTCTAACGCATCCAAATAATTACGGATGCTGTGCGTCACTGAAGCTCGCAATTTAAAGTTAGCCAACATCTCTGGACGACGCAGGTCCAAGTAGCGGTAACGCAAGCGGTTATCGTCACTGACTTCAATCCCATCTTTGATTTCAAAGGGCGTGGTCTTAGCGCTGTTAAGCACTGTCAACGCCTTCACCTGAAGCTCAACCTCACCTGTTGGCAACTTGCTGTTGGCCTGCTCACGCAGAGCTACTGTCCCCGTCACGCTAATGACATACTCCGTCCGCAAACTCTCTGCAACAGCCACCACATCAGCAGGCACTTCCTCAGGATTAACCACCAGCTGCATGATCCCTTCACGGTCTCTTAAATCAATAAAAATCAGGCCACCCAAGTCTCGGCGACGGCCTACCCAGCCCTTTAAAGTCATCTCTTGTCCGACGTGCTCCGCACGTACGCATCCAGCATAAAGCGATCGTTTCATCACTACTCTCCCTTAGATTTAATCTCACCCTCTATTGTATCACAAGTCTTGGAAAATAGCAGAGCAGATAAAGAAAAAATCACCGCTAAACAGTGATTTTCAGAGTTTTTTAGATGGTTCCCGCAGTGTTATCCACACGGTTTACCTTTGGCTTTCTCAAGAGGTTAAAGAGTGTGATTCCAAGATAAATCGCAAAAACAAGCAACTGAATCCCAAAACCTACCAAAAGCGTTGTTGACGCAACACTTCGCGATGTCTCATCAGTGTACAAACCAAGCAAATGACGAGAAGCCAAGAAGGTATACACTTGATAAAGCAAGGTCGTTCCAAGATAGCCGACATAAATCCATCCTGCTGTTTCATGCTGTTTCTTAAAGAGAAAAACAGCCACAACAATCAATAAAGCAAGCATGACAAGAACCAAAAACTTACTAATCGTATTGGTTTGAATCGTGAAGCTCCCTTTGACAAATTCTTGAGAGGCCTTTATAACCGCATCTGCCTGAGCATCCCCCGTCGATTCATAAGAAAGTTCAGGAAACTGCGTGGCAAAAACATTGGGTAATTTTAAGAGTGTTGAAATAAGAGATAACGCCCCTAAAACATAGAGGTAAATGGGTTGTTTTTTCATAAGTTCCTCCTGTATTCTGCATTAGTATACCATGACGAAGAGGGAATTGCAAGAAAGTTCACGATGATTAGGCTAACTTCTCAAGCAGACTAGCAAACTCTGTTTTGACCTCATCCAGACTGGCGGTGAGTTCAGCTCGACTAACATTATTTTTAAGTGTAACTTGGCCTGCTTCCACTTCACTCTCTCCTAGGGTTATCAATACTTTGGCACCAAAGGCATCAGCTGATTTGAACTGAGCTTTAAGTTTACGTCCTAAAACATCATGGTCTGCCTTAAACCCTTGTTGACGGACAGCTTGGACCAGACTGAGAGCAGCCAGGTTACCCGCATCGCCGAGAACAGCTACATACAGGTCAAGTCCAGTCTCAACAGGTAGGTCGATCCCTTGTGCGTCTAGAATCATAAGCAAGCGTTCTTGCCCAAGACCAAAGCCAAACCCTGGTGTCGCTGGACCATTAAATTCCTCAACCAAACCATCATAACGACCTCCGGCACAAATAGTTAGGTCAGACCCATTAACCTTGGTGATAAATTCAAAAATCGTGTGGTTATAATAGTCTAGACCACGCACCATATTGGTGTCAATCACATAGGAAATCTCTAGCGCTTCAAGCATCCCACGCACAGCATCAAAATGAGCTTGACTGTCCTCATCCAAGAAATCTAAAATAGACGGTGCTTCTGCGACAGCCTCTTTGTCTTCAGCTTCTTTTGAATCTAACACTCGCAACGGATTTTCTGCCAAACGACGCTGGCTATCTTTAGACAGTTGGTCTTTCAATGGCGTCAAGTAATCAATCAAAGCCTGACGGTATCGAGCTCGACTTTCTGCATTTCCAAGACTGTTTAAGGTTAACTGCACATCCTTAAGGCCCAAGCCTTGAAAGAATTGATAGGCCATGGCCATGGTTTCCACATCCGTCACAGGATTAGCAGAACCAAAGGCTTCCACGCCAATTTGGTGAAACTCACGGAGCCTTCCTGCCTGAGGCCGTTCATAACGAAACATAGACCCCATATAAAACACCTTGACAGGCTTTTGCATCTCAGGCGCAAATAACTTATTTTCCACATATGCACGTACCACCCCTGCTGTTCCTTCTGGACGAAGGGTGATATGACGCTCTCCCTTGTCGTAGAAGTCATACATTTCCTTGGTTACAATATCAGAAGTATCCCCAACTGCGCGCGAAAACACTTCGTAATGCTCAAAAAGAGGAGTCCGAATCTCAGCGTAGTTATACCGAGCAAAGGTTTCTCGGGCAACAGCCTCAACATATTGCCATTTCTCCGCTTGCCCCGGTAAAATATCTTGAGTTCCCTTAGGTTTTTGTTGTTTCATGTCTTACCTCTTCCTTAGTACTTCCTCTATTTTAACATAAAAAAGAAATGTTTGGTGATGAAATCACCGTAAAGTCTGGATTATGGTAGGTCTTCTCCGATTCCCAAAAGAGAATAGATAAAACCTCTGAAAATTTCCAGAGGTTTTATTCTTATTTTAAGATTTTACCTGAGATGACTAATCATCCTAGCTATTCTTTGAACGGTAGTATACAAAACCTAACCCTGCAAACAAAGCAAGACCAAAGATAGACGCATAACCAACAGTCTCACCGGTTGATGGAAGAGCCCGTTTCTTCTTAGGCTTCCTTGGAACTTCTGTTGTCGTTGGAGCGACAGTTGTCGTCGTCACTGGCTTGTAAGAAGTCGGAACTGTTGTGGTTGTTGGAGAAGGCCCAGGTACCACGGTGGTTGTGGTTGTACTTGGCGCTACTGTTGTCGTTGCTGGCACCTCAGTTGTGGTCGCAACGGTCGTAGTCGTTGGCGCTTCGGTTGTCGTTGCTGGCGCCTCAGTTGTGGTCGCAACGGTCGTAGTCGTTGGGGCTACTGTTGTCGTTGCTGGCGCTTCGGTTGTGGTCGCAACGGTCGTAGTCGTTGGGGCTACTGTTGTCGTTGCTGGTGCTTCGGTTGTGGTCGCAACGGTCGTAGTTGTTGGGGCTACAGTTGTCGTTGCTGGGGCTTCGGTCGTGGTCGCAACGGTCGTAGTCGTTGGGGCTACAGTTGTCGTTGCTGGTGCTTCGGTCGTGGTCGCAACGGTCGTGGTCGTTGGCGCTACTGTTGTCGTTGCTGGCGCCTCAGTTGTGGTCGCAACGGTCGTAGTTGTTGGAGCTACAGTTGTGGTCGTTGGCGCTTCGGTTGTCGTTGTAGACGTCGTTGTTGTGGAAGTTGTGGTTGTGGTTGTAGATGTTGTCGTTGTTGTGACAACCGGTTTGTTCTCAATTTCTTTGGTAGCTAGTTTTGAGTTCGGATCAAAATCAGCTGGATTAACAACCACATCATCCCCAGCAACATAACCAGGAGGCGCTTGCGTTTCTCTTAAGATATAGGTATCATGAAGAAGGCTACCTATAGAACCTGTCCCTGAGCCATCTGTACTGATGGTTCCTACAGACTTCCCTGTCCGCTCACGAATCACATCAAAGGTTGCGCCTGGCAATACATCACCTTGCTCATTGACTTTTTTAATGTTGATCGTGTAGACATACCCCTCAGCTTTACCACCAGCCGCGTAGAAGACATAACCAGATTCTTCTGAAATGTTAATCCCTTCAGCAGTAGTCAAAGTAGCTTCGTTAGTAAAGCGCTCACTATCTACTGGTTCGTAAGGAAGTTGGACACGATAACGAATACGAATTCCCTGATTCTGAAGCAAGTCACCCAATTGAAGTTGGAAGCTATCCTTATTCTCGAGAACACTTGGATCCGGAAGAGCTTGGTCAGTGATATCAACACCATCCTTCACTATCCAGTCACCTCCCTCGAAGACGAGAGTTCCTTTAATAATTTGGAAGCTTTCTGGGATATATTTCACGTTTGGATCTTTGAGAACATCTAACACTTGGATGTTGCTCATATCCTTGTTATCACGGTTGATGTCAATATAGTAATGGCCAATTTTTGGATCGTTGTCATCCTGCCATCCTGATTTCGCAATATCGGTCGGATTAGCTTGTCCAATACCCTCGTAACCTACCTCACCTGCTGGAATAATTTCCCCTCCGACAGTGATGTTAATGGGTACATCTTGTCTAGTTGATACGACATTAAAGTCAAAACGGACGTAGAAGAAGAAGGATCCACTAACATTGGAGTTGTTTTCAGGATAATCAGTATAGGTGATAATAATTTTTCTTGGGTCAGTATCTGAGACAACCCCTCTACCAACTAAGTCACCCTGTTCGCTCTTGAGATCGAATGCAGCTTGACCATTAAATTGAATCTCAGGCGGAAGTTCTACAGTCGTTGTGTCGCCTTCTTTCACTATATTATTGGGAAGAGAGAATTCCCCATTAATACGGAAAGTTTGCCACTGGCTAATGTCACCAGTAATCTCATTACCTTTATCATCCGTAATGTACATCTTAGTGATGACATCCCCACGTTCCTCTGATTTTACTTTGATGCTAGGTAAAGCCAGTCCTACAATCAAAGTTAAGACCATGATTATAGGAAGAATTGTTTTCTTAAACATAATATGCTCCTTTTTATTTTTCTATAAACTCCCATCGTAACACACTATATCACAAAAAATAACATATAACTAGTGCTTTTTGATCTTTTTTACGAGAAAATATATTAATTTATTTCATAACGATAGTAGATAAATCCTAATAGCGCTAGAAAAGCAAGACCGATGACTGATATCAAGCCAACTTTTTCACCTGTACGTGGTAAGAGATAACCTGATTTCGGAGATTGACTCCCCTTGTCGAGCGAATCTTTACCAGCTACCGTTGATTCGACTGTGGTAGTTGGAATTGGATCGACAGTCATACTCTCAGTTGAATCAGTAGTAGTTGTTGGAGATGGCCCCGGCACAACAGTTATCGGAACTTCGGTTGTCACTACCGGTGCTTCGGTTGTTACTAACCCTTCACTCATGGTCGTCAGAGGAGGAACTTCGGTTGTCACTACCGGTGCTTCGGTGGTCGTTGTTGTTGCTTCCGTTGTAGCGGCAGGAGGTTCGGTCGTAACGACTGAAGCTTCGGTTGTTACTACCGGCGCTACGGTGGTCGTTGGAGACTCAGTCGTAGTTGTCGGTGCTACGGTGGTCGTTGGAGACTCAGTCGTAGTTGTCGGTGCTACGGTGGTCGTTGGAGACTCAGTTGTGGTCGTCGGCGCTACGGTGGTCGTTGGAGACTCAGTCGTAGTTGTCGGAGCCACGGTGGTCGTTGGAGACTCAGTCGTAGTTGTCGGTGCTACGGTGGTCGTCGTGGACTCAGTTGTGGTCGTCGGAGCCACGGTGGTCGTTGGGGACTCAGTTGTGGTCGTCGGAGCTACTGTGGTCATTGGAGCTTCAGTTGTGGTTGTCGGAGCCACGGTGGTCGTTGGAGACTCAGTTGTGGTCGTTGGAACTTCAGTCGTAGTTGGCGGTGCTACTGTGGTCGTTAGGGACTCAGTTGTGGTCGTCGGAGCTTCAGTCGTAGTTGTCGGAGCCACGGTGGTCGTCGGAGCTTCAGTCGTAGTTGTCGGAGCCACAGTGGTCGTCGTGGACTCAGTCGTAGTCGTCGGAGCCACGGTGGTCGTCGTGGACTCAGTCGTAGTCGTCGGTGCCACGGTGGTCGTCGTGGTTGTGGTAGGTTCTTCAAAGGTGTTTTCAAACAGGATGTCTTCTGGACCATATTGGGCGATATAGAGTGAACCGGTGGAGGGATCTTGAGCGATGTCATAAAACACCCGTCTCACATCTTTATCGTAGGTAATACCTGTTAGCTGGTTGTCGACTTCTTCAATCGTGTAAATATAGCGACCAACCTTATCAAAAATTAACTCAGAGAAATTTACTTGTCCATCGGCTGTATTGGTCACCTTCTCTAAAACTTGACCTTGTTCATCTTTAATCACAAATTCAAACTCACCAGCCACTAAGTCACGTCCAGAAAGAAATTTTGCAACCTCCAGACTGACTTTAATCGGTTGGGGAGTAAAGGAATTGGTAAAGACTGCCACTCCATCTTGATAAAGAACTTCTGCCTCCAATCCTGCACCATTATCTCGAACGCTGACAGTCACAGCCTTCTCTTTCTTGTCATAGGTGATTCCAGTTTCACTCTCAATTACTTCTCGAATGGTATAGGCATAGTCTTTTTCAACTGTAAAGGATTGCTCTTCGAAGTTAATCTTTCCTGTCGAATCGTTTTTAGCCGTCGCCACAACTGTTCCAGAAGCATCAACCAGTTCAAAAGTAAACTCCCCATCAGTCAATTGCCTTCCTTTAAGAAGTTTCTCTGCTTCTATATGAGCAACTGCTGGGGTGCGGAAATTATTCCAGTATTTAACTAATCCTGCTGTATTATTGGGATCCACTGTAAATTCAAAGGGCGTTGTTGAAGGATCGTAACCAGCCGGTGGTGTGATTTCCCGAAGGCTATACGTATGATTAGCAACCAGTTGACTAAATCGAAGATAACCTTGAACCCCTGTAACATCATTGGTAGCTGTCAAGCCTGTTGCAACAACCTGGCCGCTTGTCAGGTCAGTTAATTCAAAGGTAGCCCCATTTAGACCTCGATGCGTATCGCCATCTCGTTTGTAAATGGTAATTTCATCGACCTGCCCTTTGACAGTTATAGAACCTGGAAGGGTACTTTCACGATTAAGGTTGATAGAGGTGTTTGTCCGATTGACAAGAGGTTTAATAACGGTTCCACCATCGGTAGCCTGAACATTATTTGTAATGATGCTACCATCATTAGTAGCCGTTGTATCATAAGTCAGGTAGTAACCATCACCAGCTATCGATCCTAGATTCAATGTAAATGCTGTATAGGCATCGTTAAAGGTCAATTTATCGGCAACATCAACAGCCACAGCCTGCCTAGCATCGTACCCTGAGAGAGTCCAAGTTCCCTCTGGAATTCTCAACAATTTAAAGCTTTCAGGGATAAATTGGAAGCCATCTGAACGAATCGTGTCTTTAACAACATAAGCATCATAGCTTTTTGCATTTTCATTGAGACGCAGACGCCAAGCGTGAACCTGATTTCCACGACGTCCTAGAAGCGTAGATTCCCAGGACTTGCTGGCTATTAAACCGCCTACCTTATTATAGTTGATATTGCTACCATCATAGGTGCTAAGCGGCAAAGCCGGGAGGACGGTAACCGTGATCTTATTTTCAGGGTTATAGGCCAGTAAGTCTAGGGTTTGATTATCCATTTCTGATGTGAATCGAACACTAGCCTCAAAATTTCCTTTTACGCCTTTGACAGAAGTGTAACCTTTTGATGCCATCCATTCACCCAGATTTCTAAAGGTTACTCTGACTTGACCGCCCGCACTTGGTCCATTAGAGGTGATTTCAACGTCTCCAACATCGACCCCATCAAAATTAAACTGTGAAGACTTTTCCCTCACATCCATCGGCGCTGGCAAATCAAAGGTAAAATAGTCCCCATCTTGCAAATCGTTGTCGTATCCAGTTAAATCAAACTCGGTCAAGACATCATACCAGGACCCGTTTCTGAGACGCTCCGGATTGACGTTGTTTTGACTGCCATCACGGACTCGAGTCCGAGTGATAACATTCTGCAATTCTTTAGCTTCGACCGTCTGAGTAAAGACTATAGAACTGACCACTAGGGTTACTAGTGTCAGGCATAGAAACCAAAATTTCTGAAAATCTATTTTCCTTAACATATCCATTATCAAGTTCTACTCCATCCTTCTCTTACTGCATCATCTTTCATTCTCTTACCCTTACCTATAAAACAGCAAGATGTATCAAAATCATTATAATATAGTTTTACTGTAAAAACAAGGTTTTCTTCCATTTTAATGTTTAAAGCAATGAGAATTCTAGTTTTAAAGTTTTCAAAGTTCCGAAAGCCAAAAGCATTTCGCTTAATGACTTTGATGAGATTGTTGGTAGCCTCTAGTTTTGCGTTTGAGTAAGGGAGGTCTAGGGCATTAATAATCTTGTCCTTGTCTTTCAAAAAGGTTTTAAAAACCGTCTGAAAGATAGGATGAACGCCATTGATTGTCTCTTCAATAAGACCAAAGAAGTGGCCCGCTTGTTTCTCCTGAAAATGAAAGAGTAAGAGTTGATAGAGTTCATAGTGCTGACGGAGTTCTGGAGAATAGGAGAGTAAGCGTTCAAGAATTTCTTGGTTAGTTAAGTGCATGCGAAAAGTCGGTCGATAAAAGCGTTTATCACTGAGTTTGCGACTATCTTGTTGAATCAATTTCCAATAACGTTTTAAGGCCTTGTATTCGTGGGATTTTCTATCGAATTGGTTCATGATGTGGATGCGAACGCGGTTCATAGCCCGGCTGAGATGTTGAACGATATGAAAACGATCCAGGACAATTTTAGCATTTGGGAGTGAAACAGTCTGGGAAGAGACTGTTTCAGCCTGAGCCTAGAAACTCGAAAGCGAAGCTGTTTGGCCAATTTATAATAAGGACTAAACATATCCATGGTAATGACTTTAACTTGGTTTCTGGCCTGTCTAGAATAGCGGAGGAAGTGATTTCGGATGACTGCCTGTGTTCGTCTGTCGAGAATGGTGACAATCTTAAGAGCATCAAAATCTTGGGCAATAAAACTCATTTTACCTTTTTTGAAGCTATATTCATCCCAAGACATATGTTCAGGTAACTTAGTCCAGTCAGTTTCAAAGGTAAACTCCCTTAGCTTACGGATAACGGTTGATGTGGATATGGCAAGTTCCTTGGCAATGTCTGTCATGGCTTTCTTTTCGATGAGCAACTGGGCAATTTTCTGGTTAACGACGGTTGCGATTTGGTGGTTCTTCCTGACCAGAGGCGTCTGTGCAACAGCCATTTTTCTGCAGTTTTGACAACGGAAACGACGTTTTCTAAGACGAATCAATAGTTTGTACCCGGCACATTCTAGGTAGGGAATCTTGGATTCTTTTTGGAAGTCATATTTGGCCATTTGGCTTTGGCAGACAGGACATTTTGGAGGATCATAATCTAAGAAGGCACGGAGTTCTCTATGCGTCCCCATATCAGCTTCTTGGGTTATCGTGATATTTGGGTCTTTTATTCCGAGCGTATTTGTGATAAGATTTAAGTGTTCCATATGAGTCTTTCTAATGAGTTGTTTTGTCGCTTTTCATTATAGATCATATGGGACTTTTTTTCGACACTCAAAAAGACTCCATAATCTCCGTAAGGTTTTTACCCACTACAGAAATTATAGAGCCTGAAAACTTTAAAACTAGAATCCTCATCGCTTTAAACATCAAAAAGGAGAGAACCAAATTGATTCTCTCCAGATGTTAGCTTTTCACCAACCCACTACAGTTGACAAAGAGCCTTTTATTTTAGGGCAATTGAGGTCATTGTAGTTTGACCATATGCACATAAGAGTAGAAAATTGCAGAGTTAATCTCATGTTATTAGTTTTTTTCTTTTTTAAAACGATAGCCAACAAAACCGAGAATAGCACATCCTAATACAACAAAACTAACGCTAGTTACTTCACCTGTAGATGGAAGAACTTTTTTACCTTTAGATCTTCCAGCTGAATGACCTGGATCAGTTGTGTCATTCTTAGTACCTGGTTTTGTAACTGTTGTAGTAGTCACTGTATTAGATTTGCCACCATCTTTGATAACCACGACTCTTCCAGGCCCTTTTGGAGCTGTCGTTGTCGTCGTACCTGTTGTGGTAGCTGCTGTACCTGTTGTGGTGGTCGGAGCTGTCGTTGTCGTCGTACCTGTTGTGGTAGCCGCTGCACCAGTTGTGGTAGTCGGAGCTGTCGTTGTCGTCATACCTGTTGTGGTAGCTGCTGTACCTGTTGTGGTAGTCGGAGCTGTCGTTGTCGTCGTACCTGTTGTGGTAGCTGCTGTACCTGTTGTGGTGGTCGGAGCTGTCGTTGTCGTCGTACCTGTTGTGGTAGCCGCTGCA